>JAWOIE010000070.1:0-40594 GCA_046484825.1 Gammaproteobacteria bacterium
CGGCCGGTTACCTGCCACCGCAAGGACGCATCTATTTACCCCTGGGCCCCCAGGCACCACAACCCCTGATGCTGCGCTGGCATCACCACACGACTGGTGAACAACAGCAACAGACCATCGAGATTGACTCGGACCTGTATCTCGGAGAACGACAGACGCGTTACTTTATGTTCGTCCTCAAAGACAACCTGTTTATTCAACAAGGTGAAGACTAACGCCAGCGCGGCCAAACCCGACCGCCGCGGCCGGTGGCTAATTTAAAAGCGGTATCATTTTATCCTCGGCATAACGATAGGCCTGCCAGACCCCGTCTGATTGACGACAGGCGCCAAAACGAAACGGGGCACGCAGGCCGCGAAGGACAAAACGCTGATCGACGAACCAGGCGCACAGACCTTCATCGCGATGTTCCATCTCGACCAACACCGGATAGCGCATAAAGCGCTGCAGGACACGAAACATGGGAATATCCCAGGCCTCGCGTGCCAGTTGTTGTGTTTCCACCCGCTGCCCGTATTGATAGTGGGTTTCCCAGTGTAGTTGCCCGGCCGGTCGATATAGGGCCTTGAGCTTTGCCCACAGGCCGTCCGCAGCAGTCGCTTCGGTCGGAGGCGCAGTGGCCAGATTCAGATAGGCAATGTGATATTCCTGTCCGGCCTCGATAATCAATTTCCAGTGGCGTGGTGAAAGCGGCTGCGGCAACACCGAGTACTCGGCCTGTGTCAGCCCCAGTTGTTTGACCTGTTGCGCCGCGACCGCACTGGCCTGCTGCTGCCAGTAACCCTGTAAACCGATATAGGCCAGCAGGGTCAGCAGGCCTGCAACCGCTATACCCTGGCCCCGAGTCTTTATGCGCCAGGCCAGCAGCAGGGAAAGCAGAATAATGCCGCTAAAATAAGGATCGATAATAAAGGTCAGCGGCAGGGCCAGACGCACGTCGCTGAAGGGCGCCAGCACCATGGTGCCGTAGGCGGTAATGACATCGCCCAGAATATGGATCAACAGTGACCCGGCGCTGACCGCAACAAACCACTGCCACGGATAACGGCGACGCCAGCCTAGTGAAAAAATAACCGCCAACAGCACCGCCCACAGCGGCAACATCAAAATCGAGTGGGTCACGCCACGGTGATGCTCGAGATAACTCAGCGAACCGAAATAGCGCATGACAAAATCGCCATCGGGAAAAATTGCGGCCAGGAATCCGCACCACATGCGGATGTGTAAGGGCAGTTGCGGTGTGGTGGGATGGGAGCTTGCCGTGGCGCGCGCCAACAGCATACCGCTCAGGCCATGCGTCAGGGTATCCATGGCAAAATAGTGCCTTGCCGGACAGGCCGGCACAAGTAAAACCTCGCCAACGCAATCGCCGGTCCTGTGCGCTGGTTCCGCCCGACCTGGCTATTGCATCACAATAAATACGATTTTTTACTAAAGGTTGGCCGGCGCATGCCGATTCTTAACTGTCATAAGGGAACCGCAGGGAGGCTGGCAACAGGTCAGGATATTTGTATAAATAACAAAAGGTTAAAGCGGCCCTTCTATGCATATCAAGATGTTCTCACAGGGTACCATTATGGTTGTCGAGACCAACGAGCCTACGGCATACCTGCTCGACTTTTTGCTCTCCCGGGAAGGTTACAAGGTTATTTCGGTCACCAATGAAGAGTTGTTGCACGATAGCCTGCAACTTTCGCCGCCCCATTTGATCATTCTCAATTCACGTCTGAGTTATCAGCAGGGCAACCAGCTCATTGGCCTGTGCCGCGCCCAGCCGGGCTGGCGGGAGATACCGATCCTGATGCTGTCGTCGGACTATGTCAGCGATGAGATCAGCAGCGCCCTCAGTGCCGGTGCCAATGATTATATCGTGCAGCCCTTTCAGCACGCGGAATTGATTGGCCAGGTCGGTCGTCACCTGCATTCCCTGCAATAGCGCGATCGATTTACGGGCGTCTATCCGTGGATACGTTTTAGCGACAGGCCTGGCCCACTAAAAAACTTAGCCGCGCATTCGTGGGCGGCACTAGGCTTCATCGCTGGGCGGTACCACCTTGAGCACTTCGGCGATGGTAGTCATGCCCATGGCGACCATGCGGGCGCCGGAGATACGCAACTGCGCCATGCCTTCTTTAACCGCCAGTTTGCGAATGCTCACCGCATCGCTGTCCGGAGTAATAGCCGCGCGCAGGGCATTGCTCAATGGCATCATTTCATAAATCCCGACACGCCCCATAAAGCCGGTATGACGACACTCGTCACAACCGACGGCCTCATAGAACTGACCCTTGCCGTTGATCTTCCAGGGTCGGGTCAAGGACTGCCACAGGTGGTCATCGATGACGGTAGGCGCCTTGCAGTGCGGGCACAGGGTCCTGACCAGGCGTTGCGCCATAATACCAATCACCGTGGCATTGATAAGGTAGGCCGGCACACCAATTTCACGCAGACGCGGAATACTGCCGGCGACGTCATTGGTATGCAGGGTCGACAATACCAGGTGACCGGTGAGTGCTGCCTGGATGGCCATCTCGGCCGTTTCCTTGTCTCGGATCTCACCCACCATAATGATGTCCGGGTCCTGACGCATCAGGGTCCGAATGCCGGTGGCAAAATTGAGACCGATGTTCTGTTGTACCTGCATCTGGTTAAAGTCCGGCACCACCATTTCGATGGGGTCCTCCACCGTGCAGACATTCACTTCGGAGCGGGCCAGTTGCTTGAGCGTGGTATACAGGGTCGTGGTCTTGCCGGAGCCGGTCGGTCCGGTCACCAGGATAATGCCGTGTGGCTGGCTCACCATCTTCTGCCATTCGGCGCTGTCACGTTCGCTAAAGCCCAGCGCGGAAAAATCCTTAATCAAGACATCCGGATTAAATATACGCATGACCAGCTTTTCACCAAAGGCCGTGGGCATGGTGGACAGGCGCAGTTCGATCTCCGCGCCCCCCGGCGATTTGGTTTTGACACGACCATCCTGCGGTCGGCGTTTTTCCACCACGTCCATGCGGCCCAGTACCTTAATGCGGCTGGTGACCACGTTCATAACCGCGGTCGGCATTTCATAGACGGTATGCAACATGCCATCAATACGAAAACGGATATTGCCCTTGTCGCGTCGCGGCTCCAGGTGAATATCGCTGGCGCGCTGGTCAAAGGCGTATTGGAGTAACCAGTCCACCAGATGCACCACCGACTGGTTATCAGTATCGAGCCGACCCGACTCTCCCAGCTCGATCAACTGTTCCAGATTGGCAACACCCGGAATGGATTCATTATCACCACTGGCATGCTGAATGGAACGACTGACGCTGTAAAACTCGTTGAGGAAGCGCGAGATATCCACCGGGTTGGCAATCACCCGCTCGATGCGCAGGTTGTTGATGTGCATCAATTCATCTTCCCAACTGCGCACATGGGGTTCTGCCGTGGCGACAATGACTTTTTCCTCATCGACAAAAACCGGCAGGATTTTGTAGCGCGTGGCATAGGCCGAAGACATCACCGCGGTGACCGCGGCGACGTCGACCTTGAGCGGGTCGACACGGTAATATGGTAGTTCCACCTTTTCCGCCAGCCACTGCACCAGCTTTTCTAGGCTGAGTTTCTTGCCCGCCGTTTTTTTATCCGCCCATTCCTGTTGTGCCAGGATGACCAGCGGATGAATGTCGAGACTGCTGCTGCGCGAGGGAATGAGAAAGTCTTCGGCAATGCGCTTATCCACCCGGCCATCGACAATCAGGTCGGTGACGATGTCGTGCAGATTGAGCTTTCGATCCGACAGGCTGTTGCGTTGTAGTGATTTCATTCTATTAATTCACATCCTGGTGTTCTGCTGGTGTAACGGCACATCCCTAACGACCCGCCCGGATCAAGCCACCCAGACCGGCCTGGTCGAGGCGGTCCGATAAATACTTGCGAATGCTCTTGGCGCTTTCCATGCCTAGGACATCCTGCAACACTTCGCGCGACCGGGCCCGCGTCAGGTTGCGGATTACCCATTTCACGCGCAGCAGGCTGGAGGCACTCATGCTCAGGCTATCGACCCCCATGGCCACCAGTAAAATAGTTGCCGCCGGGTCACCGGCCATTTCCCCACAGACGCTCACCGGTTTGTGATGGGCGTGCGCCCGCTCGATCACCTGTTGTACCGCCCGCAATACGGCGGGGTGCAGGGAATCATACAGATCCGCGACCTGGGCATTGTTTCGATCTACCGCCAGCAGGTACTGGGTCAGGTCATTGGTACCGATGGAAAAGAAATCCACGCGTCGGGCGAGCACATCCATGAGATAGACGGCCGAGGGCACCTCAATCATGACACCAATTTTCGGCATACTGACATCGAGGCCCTCTTCACGTATTTCACTGTGTGCCCGCTGGATCAGCGTCTGCGCCTCATCCAGTTCCGAGACATCGCTAATCATGGGCAAGAGGATTTGTAAATTTTCCAGCCCGGCATTGGCGCGAATCATGGCACGCACCTGCACCAGAAAAATTTCCGGGTGATCCAGGGTGATGCGAATACCGCGCCAGCCGAGAAAGGGATTGTCCTCCTCGATGGGAAAATAGGGCAAGGCCTTGTCGCCGCCGATATCGAGGGTGCGCAGGGTGACGGGACGTGGTGCAAAGGCCTCCAGTACCTGTCGATAAATATTATATTGTTCATCCTCGCCAGGAAAACGCTGACGAATCATAAAGGGAAATTCCGTCCGATACAGACCGATGCCCTCCGCCCCGCTATTTAAGGATGGCGTTATATCCGACAGCAGTCCCGTATTGGCGTACAGGGAAATCAGCTCACCATCCTGTGTCTCGGCGGGCAGATTCTTGAGCGTCATCAACTCGGTTTTGAGGTCTTCCTCTTCACGCGCCAGACGCAGATACTCGGTCTGGATAGTCCGGCTCGGCGCGATGTATACCTGACCGCCATAACCATCGACAATCACATGCTGACGATCGACACGCCCCACCGGCAGGTCCTTCGCCCCCATCACCGCGGGAATGCCCAGCGCTCGGGCCAGGATAGCGACGTGCGACGTCCGTGAACCGCGGATTGAGACCACCGCCCTGAGTTTATCCTGCGGCACCTCGGCCAGCATGGAGGCGCTAATCTCGTGTCCCATGAGTACGGTATTTTCCGGATACTCGCTGATACTGACACTCGCCTCTTGTAGATGGACAAGAATACGCAACGACAGGTCGTGCAGGTCATCGCCGCGTTCGCGTAAATACGGATCGTCCATGTCATGAAAGACCTGCAACTGCTCCGTGACCGTCTGTCGCAACGCACCCTGCGCCCATTGCCCGGCGCGAATACGCTCGATGGTCACGTCGTTCAGGCTCTTGCTCTCCAGCATGAGGAGATAGGCATCGAACAGGGCGTTGTCTTCCTGGGGCAGGACCTCTTTCAGCCGCGAGGAAAGCACCTGTATCTCGGCCTTGACGGCGTTGACGGCCTTGCGAAAGTTTTCGATTTCCTCATCAATATTTTCCGCCACCCGATCCGGCGTCGCATCCAGATCAGCCTGCGGGTAAATGACCACGGCCGTCCCCAGACCCACGCCCGGCGCACCGGGTTGGCCCTTGATGGGTTTGGAGGGCAGGGCGTCATCATGTGCAACCAGCAGGCGATCAATTTCACCACTGGCATCGGCATGGGCGATCGCCCCGGCCAGTTGCGCGGCAATAGTGATCAACAGGGTGACATGGTCTTCATCGAACTCTTCGGCGCGGCGTTGCTGCACAATCAACACGCCCAGCACACTACGATGATGAATAATGGGGACACCGAGAAAACCGGAAAACTGTTCTTCGCCGGATTCGGGGAAATAACGATACTGGGGATGCTCGGGCGCCTGCGCCAGGTTGACCGGTTCGGCGCGCTCGGCGACCAGACTGACCAGGCCCTCACCGGCGGATAGCCGGATCTGCCCCACCGCCTCCTGGCGCAAACCCTCGGTCGCCATCAGGACCAGTTGCTGCTCTTCCTCGGCATTCAGGTAGACCGAGCAGACATCGACCGCCATGGTCTCCTTGACCCGCTGCACGATAATCGACAGCGCCTGATCCAGATTCCGGGCACTATTGACCTCTTGTATAATACGTCGCAGCTGGTTAAGCATCCTTATCCTTACATTCTCGTCGGACAACGAGTCACATCAATGGAACATCAGCAGACGGAATATTCTGACGTTAAGGGGACAACGGCCCGCTAGGCAGTTTGCACCAGCGGCGCCAGTTCCTGCAAGGCGCGCCGGTAGACCTGTTGTTTGAAAAAGACCACCTGTTCCGGTGGTGACCAGTAGTCAATCCAGCGCCAGTGATCAAATTCCGGTTTTTCACCGCGATCCAGGCAGACGTTCTGTTCACTGCTGATCAGGCGCAGGAGATACCACATCTGTTTTTGGCCAATACAGGTACGGCGACGGGGATAGCGACGGATAAAGCGGCGGGGAATGTCGTAACGCAACCAGTCACGGGTGCAGCCCATCACCTGCACATCGGCCGCGGTCAGGCCGATTTCCTCTTCCAGCTCCCGATAGAGCGCCTCTTCCGGGCTTTCGTTTTTCTGGATACCGCCCTGTGGAAACTGCCAGGCGTCTTCTCCGAGCCGGCGCGCCCAGAATAACTGCCCGTCATCATTACAGAGAATGATGCCAACATTGGGTCTGTATCCTTCTGTATCAATCACTTGAGGCTCACTTTGCCAGCGTTTTCTAGCTTGTAGGGCATTGTTTCACACATCCCGAAATGCAGCAAATCCTGATAAAAGTTATGTATAATCATTAACTTATCATGTTTTGTTAGTGCTTGCTAACTTTTGTGTAAAACCCGCCTGAGCCTGGCCGCAACCACGGCTTCATCACAGCACGGGCACATCGGTGAGCAGGCTATTTTGACCTGATTTAAGGAGTAGTACCTTGGCCCTGGCTATTTTTGACCTCGACAATACCCTGCTCGCCGGCGACAGCGATTACCTCTGGGGACAGTTCCTCGTCCAGCAACAGCTGGTCGACGCTGACCGATATGAACAGGAAAATCGACGCTTCTACGAGGAATACAAACAGGGCGAGCTGGATATTAACGAGTTTCTGGCCTTTAGCCTGCAACCCCTGGCACAGATGAGCATGGCGCGACTACAGGCCCTGCACCAGCAATTTATGGCCCAGAGCATTGAACCCATTCTCCTGGACAAGGCCACCGCGCTCCTGGACCGACACCGCCAGGCGGGGGATGTGCTCCTCATTATCACCGCCACCAACCGCTTCGTCACCCAGCCCATTGCCGAACGCCTGGGGGTGGACGACCTGCTGGCCACCGAGGCAGAGATCGTCAATGGCCGTTACACCGGCCAGCCCACGGGCATTCCCTGTTTTCAGGACGGCAAGGTCAAACGTCTGAATAGCTGGCTGGCGCAGACCCGACACAACATGGAGGGCAGCTGGTTTTACAGCGACTCGCACAATGACCTGCCCCTGCTGGAGGTCGTCGACCACCCGGTGGCCGTAGACCCCGACGACACCCTGGCACAGCATGCGGAAATGCGCGGCTGGCCGGTGATATCCTTGCGGGATTAGGCCGTCACGGCGGGGAGACTCTCCGGACGCTAAATCCCGGCCCCCAGCGCCTGTCTTCAGTCCCCCACATACCAGCCAGCGTCTACGGTCATGGCCTGCTGCAGGGCCTGGTTGGCCTGTTTGAGCAGATGTTCCTTGTCCTGCCCGGCGCCAATACTAATCGCGCCGATGCGACAACGCAGATCGGCACTGGCGGCATTGAGCTCTTCTGCCAGCTGTGCACAGCGCTGCGCCAGGTCACGCCCCCGGGCATCGGGGATAAACACCACCATGTCCGCACCGGAGAGCCGGCCGATCTCCCAGGCGTTGGCCGCGAGCGCCTTCATGCGTGTCAGCACCTTTTTTAATTCTTCATTGCCACGCTTGTGGCTAAAAAACTGGTTGACGCGCTCCAGGCCACAAATGCGGATCAACAGGAGCTGCCCCGCGAGCTGAGGTTCCTGTTGGAGGGCGCGTTGCAGACGCTCATCAAAGCCCTGCCGGCTGAGTAGCCCCGTAGCCGTATCGGTGTTGACCCGATTGGCCAGGGCAATCACCTGGTCAATCTGCGCCGCCATGAGGCCTTCGAGTTTTTCCGCCATATCGTTCATGGCGATTACCAGTTGTCTCAGTTCCCGGGCAAAGGGGAGCTTTTTCTGTATCGCGTAATTCTGCCTGGAGATATCCAGGGCCTGCTGTTCGACGCTGGCCAGGGGGCGTAGGGCATAGCGCACAATGAGCCAGATCGATATTACCCCGGCAAGCGCCAGCAGGCTTACCCACCTGATATTGGCCTGACTGATCTGCCACAGGGCACGGTAGGCGTTTGCCGGGTGTGCCACCACTTCGATCATGGCGACCTTTTTTACCCCATGCATCAGCGGGAACTGAATCAACGGACTCCTGACGGCGGTGAGGGCGACAAACCAGTCCGGCACACCCTGTACGCTGACCGGCAGTGCACGCTCGATCAGGGTCTGGCCCGCCGTATCGCGGACGTGAATTTGCTGATAATAACCGCGCTCAAAGCTCGCATCGACCAGGGCACTCGCCAGGGCCACATCACCGGCCGCGATGATCGGCGCCAGGCTCATGGCCAGGGAACTACCGGTATCCCGCGCCTGAGTCTGTAGTTGTCCAACCAGGTACTGACGGCTGCCATGGACACTGATATAGAGCGTCGAGAGCAGCACCAGCAACATCAGCACGGTAACCAGAAAAGTAATTTGCCACGATAAACGCATCCAGCGTACCTGCCCTGTGTTGTTTTTGTTATCTGGCTTGACGAAGCCCACTCAGACCCTAAGCCACCGAGAAAATCAGCAGCTTGTGGACAGCCTCAGGGGGCAACCGGCTGCGTCACTAGTGACACGGTAACCTGTGCACCTTGCCTGAACCGATAGCACAGCACGGCCGCTGGCAGCGCCCGGGATCACATCACCGCGGAATTGATCACCGACACGGGCCCTGCCTGTAGCTTCAGATGACTACGTTCCAGCCACTGCCAGAGGGGTTGCCACTGTTCACGATCGATATCGGCACGCTTGTCCCACATCTCATTCACACCAATCCCCCGCTCCGCCGCCCGCACATAGTGCTGGGTGTCCCGTAGCGTGGTAATCAGCGGTAGTTTCAGCGTGTCGAGAAAACGCTGCAGCGATTGGTAGATTTTTGTGTTCTGCTTGACCCGGTTGGCAACCACGCCTACACGCACGCCATGCTGACGCACCTTACCCACCAGCAACAGAGTTTCGATAAAGCGGGTGGCGGCATGGATATCGATGGGGGACGGTAATACCGGGATCAGTATGGTGTTGGCCTGACGCACAAAATTCTGTAACTGGAAGTCATCCACCCCGGCCGGGGCGTCGATAATAATCCGCTGGGTCTCGGGTGGTACCCGCATTTGCCAGGACAGCGTCGTGGTGGCATTTTTTTGCTGCACCGCCGGCACTGCATAGATGGCGCGCGCCTCTCTGGGCCGAAGCTTCAACCAACGCAGACTGGATCCCTGTGGGTCATAGTCCATGAGTGCCGTGGCAAAGCCTTCACGGCTATACAGACTCGCCAGATTGGTCGCAATCGTGGTCTTGCCACAGCCACCCTTGGAGTTGAGCACAATGATTTTTTCGAGTGTATCTGCCAACGTCTTGTTTCCTGCTATCCCTATTAGCTTAGCCTAAAGCCCGCAAGGTTCATTCCTATGCTGCTGAACAAGCATACAATATGCCATAAATCATATAGTTAGCTTCATATCGGCAGGCCGTGCGCAAAATTTAACGCTAACACACTGAAAATTATGGCTTATTGCAGACATTAAAAAAATACTGGCGACGAGGCCGGGGGACATGCAGGCAGGCTCAGCGCCAATTTTACGGCGGACAACAGCGCCCGATCGCCGCCGGCTGGATAAAATCAGACACCGCCACCGGGGTAGGTATCTTCGCTCAGGAGCTGCTGCAGAGGTCGCACATCGCGCCAGCCTGACTGCTAATGCAATCGTCCGTTTTATGGTGGGGGGGTTCAGCGACTCGTTTAAAACTCTATGCCCTGTTCCGCCTTGATACCCTCGGCAAAGGCATGCTTGATCTTTTTCATTTCGGTCACCGTGTTGGCCACCGCGATGACTTCCTCGGCGGCATTGCGGCCGGTGAGGATGACATGCAGCCAGCTGGGCTTTTCCTGGCGCAGAAAGTTGGCAATTTCCTCGCCACTGATCCAGCCATAGCCACAGCAGTAATTGATCTCGTCCAGCACCACCACATCATATTCGGCGCTGCGAATCTTCTCCTTGCAGAACGCCCAGATCTCGAGACTGGTCTTGATGTCCTGGGCCGGGTTCTTGGTGTCCCAGGTAAAGCCGTCGCCCAGTGAGTGCCACTCGATATTGTCAAAGCGTTTGGCCGCCTGTTGTTCACCGGTCTTCCACTGCCCCTTGATAAACTGAATGACACAAACCTTCATGCCCCAGCCAGCAGCACGAAACACCATGCCAAAGGCGCTGGACGACTTACCCTTGCCCTCGCCGGTGTTGACCAGGATCAGGCCCTTGCGCCGTTCACGACGTTTCATGCCACAGCTCCGATGCAATCGATCAGGGCGATGTCTGCCTGGCCGGCTATACTATTATAAACCTGGCGACATTCAGACTCGCCCACCATGCGGGTCCTCAGGTTACGCGAGACCTGTTGGGTCACGGCCTGCTGCCAGAGCGGGGCGAGAAAATTCGGGCTGGCCTTAAAGGTCGCCAGGCAACGACCCTGCTGTTGCAGGTATTGCATCAGGGCAAGTGTCAGGGGGGGCTTGTCACAACCGGGCTGGATTCCCGCAAGCAGAAGCGATTTCATAAAGGTGCCTTGAACTGTCTCTATCGTGAGCAACGCCGGGGAGGATGGGAATGCCAGTGAGGTTCACCTGGATTCAGCCCTTGACCCCGGGGCATATTCCAAATCAGGCCCACAGCAATGGCTGCTGACCTGTGTGCTAGGGCCGGTCTCCTGGCTTGCCGTCATCCTTGCTTGTTGGCCTTCCCATGCAACAACACACAGTGGCAATAGAACAAGCGCGTCAGGCTTACAGTAGCGGGGGCTGCGCCGGACTAGCAGAGCAATAACCTCTGTTTTCACCGGTCTTCCCGTTTCATCCCCTGCATGCAATGCAGTAAGGAACCCTGGTGCGCATAGTAATCCCTGCCCCAGGTCGCTGCAAGCGGGGCGCCCGATGCCACAAATAAGTGGAAGGAATTTATTTAATAAAATTCAGAATGTTATATCTATAAGCTAAAGAAAGATCTTGTACATAGGCTTTATTCATGGACGACAATAGAATCTGTCTGCCAGGGCACTGTCTCGTCAGAATATTAGCCCATAATACACAGCACATTGAATGCCCGCCAAGAAAAGTCAACCCAGGTGGTGCGTTGGTCACAGGTGCGCCATACCGCGCAGACGCGAGGCTTGCCACAGCTGTGACGCGCGCACGGATGGGCAAAACATGATGGTTCTCTTAATAATTCATTCAGCTGACCGATATTAGAATAACCTCGACACGCGTCATATAACTTGTATTATTTAGTAAGCGCTATTTTTTAGTAGTATTTATTTTAATAAGGACACCCACAATGAAAAATTACACCCTTCCCCTGTCACTATTGATTGCAGTGCTGGCCCTGCCCGCCTGCACCACCACCGATGAGTATGGCAATAAACGTCGGCTGACCGATACCGAAAAAGGCGCCATCGCCGGCGCCACACTTGGGGTGCTAGCGGGACGCAACACCAGCAGCACCAAAAAGCGCGTTCTTTACGGCATTGTCGGCGGCGTAGCGGGCGCGGCGGTCGGTAATTATATGGACAGTCAAAAAAAGGATCTGGAGGCCAACCTACAAAGCGAGATCGAGCGCGGTGATGTCATCGTCGAACGCCTGCCCGACAATCTGTTAATGGTCACCATGTCATCCGAGACCAGTTTTGACATCAATTCGACGGTGATCAAACCCGGCTTTAAAAGCACGCTGGGCAAGATTGCCAAGGTCGTCAACAAATACGGCAAGACCCACCTGACCCTGGTGGGCCATACCGATAACACGGGTTCGAAGAGTTATAACCAGAGACTGTCGGAACAACGCGCCGCGGCAATTCAGGATCATCTCGGTTCCCTGCAGGTGATCCCGCAGCGTATGACCACCCTCGGCATGGGTGAGGACCAGCCCCGCACCAGCAATGCGAACGCGCTGGGGCGTCAACAGAATCGGCGTGTCGAGATCATTATCGAACCTTTGATAGAACAATAGTTCGTTTTATTTGCACGGCACGATCCCGGCGACAACCGCCGCACGGCATCGGCGCCGTATACGTCATGTGCTGCAACGGCCCCGGATACACCGCCCATAACGCGGCACATCCGGGGCCATATTTTTTTACCCCGCACGACTGTCAGCCGCCAGTGTGCTGCCATGATCGGCGTCTCGGAAAAGACCTCGCCTGAGCTGTATCCCGGTACGCAATTGATGCCCTTACGTGCATCCCCTATACTGAAGCTCTTTTTGCCGCCGCTTTGTCTGGGGACACAACAGGAGAGTGCAAATTTCTCCTGAGATGTGGCAGCTGACCACCGATTTCACTAACGCTTATTCTGCAGGGAAATGTTCTATGACTAAACAACCCGTCATCATTATTGGGCTGGGAGAAATGGGCGGCGTCTTTGCCCGCGGCCTGCTGCGCCTTGGCCATCCGGTGTTTCCGGTTACCCGGGACATGGATATGGATGCCGTTGCCGCCGCCGTCCCCGAGCCCGTGATGGTATTGCTGGCCGTGGCCGAAAATGACTTGCAGGCCACGCTGGCAAAAATCCCGAGCCGCTGGCGTGCCTCGCTCGCCCTGCTGCAGAATGAACTGCTGCCGCGCGACTGGAAGCGCCATCACATTGAGACACCGACGGTCATCTCCGTCTGGTTTGAAAAGAAAAAAGGCCAGGATTATAAAGTACTGATCCCCTCTCCCGTACATGGCCCGCATGCCGAGCTGCTGGCGCAGGCGCTGGCCAGTCTGGAGATCCCCACCTTTCATGCCGATAGCGCCGCCGCCATTGAATATGAACTGGTGCGCAAGAACGTCTACATCCTCACCACCAATATCGCCGGCCTTGAAACCGGCGGCAATGTCGAGGCATTATGGCAACAGCATCAGGCCTTTGCCCGTGAGGTCGCCAACGAGATCATGGACATTCAGGCCTGGCTGGTGGGTCACGACCTCGAACGTGCTCGGCTGATCGATGGCCTGGTCGAGGGCATCGAGGGCGACCCGGCGCACCAGTGCATGGGACGCTCGGCCCCGGGGCGACTCCAGCGCGCTCTCGGCTTTGCCGATGAAGCCGGGCTACAGGTCACCACCCTGCGCCGAATTTATCAACAACACGTCAAGGAATAAACCATGTCCACAAGGAAGGGACAGACCACCACACTCTACTGGCACGACTACGAGACCACCGGTACGGACGCCAAATGGGATCGGCCCATGCAGTTCGCCGGTGTGCGCACCGACGAAGATCTGAATATCATTGACGCGCCAATGACGCTGTATTGTCGTCTCGCCGATGACGTCCTGCCCCACCCGGAGGCCTGTCTGATTACCGGTATCACACCCCAGCTACTGCGCGAACAGGGCATGGTCGAGGCCGACTTTATTCAACACATCCACGCGGAACTCTCCCGCCCCGGCAGCTGTGGTGTCGGCTATAACAGCCTGCGCTTTGATGATGAGTTTACCCGCCACACCCTGTACCGGAATTTTTATGATGCCTATGGCCGCGAATGGCAAAACGGCAACTCGCGCTGGGACATTATCGACATGGTACGCCTTACCTATGCCCTGCGTCCCGAGGGGATTGAATGGCCACAGGATGAAAATGGCGTGGCCAGTTTTCGCCTGGAACTGCTCGCCGCCGCCAATGGCATCAGCCATGAAGCGGCCCATGACGCCATGTCCGATGTCTACGCCACCATTGGTCTGGCGAAGTTGATCCGGCAAAAGCAGCCACGCCTGTATGACTATGTCTATGAGCACCGCGACAAACGCCAGGCAGGGCTGTTGCTGAATGTGCGTCAAAAGGACGCCGTACTGCACACCTCACGGATGTTTCCCGCGCTGCATGGCTGCACCGCCATGGTCGTGCCTGTCGCCCTGCACCCGAGCAATAAAAATTCCATTATTGTCTATGACCTGCGTTATGACCCAACGGATCTGATCAACCTCAGCGCCGAGGACATTGCCGCCCGCCTGTTTGTCGCCACCACCGGCCTGCCGCCAGGTCAGCAACGCATTGCCCTGAAAGAGGTCCACCTGAACAAGTGCCCGGTACTCTCACCGCTCAATACCCTCAGTCCACAACGGGCTGAAGCCTTGCAGATTGATCTGCAACAGGGCGAGCGGCACCTGCAAATGATCCGCGAGGCCGAAGACAGCAGCATGATCCTCGCCGACAAGATTCAGGCAGTCTATAAAATGAATCAGTACCAGAGCATCTCTGACCCGGATGCCATGCTTTATTCCGGCGGTTTCTTTCAAGAGCACGACAAACAACTTATGCAGGAGATACATGCTCTCTCATCACAGGAGTTGACCGACTTTCATCCGCCATTTCGCGACGCACGACTCAGTGAGATGTTGTTTCGCTACCGTGCCCGTAACTGGCCTGCAACATTAAGCACGGAAGAACAACAACAGTGGCAGGAGTTCCGCCGCCACCGCCTTGTTGAAAACCACGATGACGGTGCCTTTACCCAACAGGACTGTCTGCAGCGTATTGATGAGTTAATGGCTGAATACGCATCGGATGTGGACCGGACAAGTATTCTGAGTCAACTCCGTGATTATGTGGTTGAATTAATTTAAAATTATTTTTCTTTATCTTTTTTCGTGTCAATAAACAAAAGTAGTTGTTTCGAAACAATATTTTCCATCATCTCCGCGCCTTTTACTCAACTAAGCGGCTACCCCCTTT
Organism: Gammaproteobacteria bacterium; assembly: GCA_046484825.1. Taxonomy (GTDB): domain Bacteria; phylum Pseudomonadota; class Gammaproteobacteria; order UBA6429; family Thiohalophilaceae; genus CAJYAN01. The sequence continues at coordinate 15,060 of JAWOIE010000070.1, forward strand.
CTTGACACCACGGTTAACTCACTATATCTTCCAGCCTCTGTTTCAGGTGTCCCAAGGTCATCGTTTGGCCAGGGATTAAACGGGAAGTCGGTGCGTTCTGGTAACAACCAGCACAAACCCGACGCTGCCCCCGCAACGGTAAGCGAGTTACGGCGGATCACACAGCCACTGCGTTTCGACGTGGGAAGGCGATCCGCCAGGTGTACACACCACTCGCGAGCCCGGAGACCGGCCTGAAGCTGTTAGTTGCATTGCGGAGGGTGATGCTGCGGCTGATAGGTGCTTCCATCCCCTGCCTCCGCCTGATTTTTTCCTCTGCAGTGTTTTTTGTATCACCGCATGGCACACGGGTGGGTGTGTCAGAGGAAAATAAAATGAATAAACGTTATCTGTCGGCAGCCGCGCTATGGCTGTTGGTTGCCCCACCGATCTGCGCAGCTGATTCCAGCCCCACGGTCATTACTATTACCGCCACCCGTACGATGCAGAAGGTTGAGGATGCGCAAGCCTCCATCACAGTCTTCACTCGCCAGGATATTGAGCGCCTACAGGCAAACTCCGTGCAGGATCTCATCAACGGCGTGCCAGGTATCAACATTACCAATAACGGCGGTGCCGGCAAGGTCACCTCGGTGTTTATGCGCGGTACCGAATCGGATCATGTCCTGGTCCTCATTGATGGTATCAAAGCAGGCTCCGCCACGGCGGGTACCACTGCCTTCCAGGATATCCCTATTGATCAAATCGAACGTATCGAGATCGTGCGCGGACCGCGCTCGAGTCTATACGGCTCCGAGGCCATTGGCGGCGTGATTCAGATCTTTACGCGCAAGGGTGATGGTGCAACAAAGCCTTTCTTTAGCATCGGCGCTGGCAGCTACAACACCTATACGGCCTCGGCCGGCGTATCCGGTGGCGGTGAACGCAGCTGGTATAGCCTGAGTGCAAGCGGAATCGACACCGAAGGATTCAACTCATGTAACGGCACCCTTTCCGCGGGTTGTTACACCTACGAGCTTGACAAGGATGGATACAACAACCTGTCTGGCGCGTTGCGCGCCGGCTATCAGTTTGACAACGGCCTCAAGATAGAAGTCAATGCCCTGCGCGCTACCGGTGCGTCGGAATTCGATGACAGCTTCGCCAATGAGTCCGAAACCGTTCAGGAGGTGGTCGGCACAACACTGCATTACTCACCACTGGATATCTGGCGGCTCAGCCTCGCCCTCGGCCGTAGTCAGGACAAGTCCGACAGTTTCAAGGATGGTATTTTCAAGAGCCGATTTAACACCAGCCGTGATAGTGTCTCTTGGCAAAACGATGTTGCCATAGCAGATCATCATCTGCTCAGCCTGGGTCTCGACTACCTGGATGATCAAGTTGACAGTAGCGCTGCCTTTACGGTTTCTTCCCGCGACAATACAGGGCTGTTTTCCCTGTACCAGGCCAACTTTGCCCATTACGATGTGCAGTTATCCCTGCGCCAGGATGATAACCAGCAGTTTGGCAAACACACGACTGGCGGTGCAGGCCTGGGTTATGCGCTGAGCAAAACACTGCGTCTTACCGGCACCTATGGTACCGCCTATAAGGCGCCATCGTTTAATGAGCTTTACTACCCAAGCTATGGCAACGCCAATCTTCGCCCTGAGGAGTCTCGCAGTATTGAGATTGGTCTCAGCGGCCAGATCGAAACTGGAACATGGTCACTCAATGCCTATGAAACCCAGATCGACAACATGATCGCCTTTAGCTCGATTACCTTTGCACCCGCCAACATTCGCGAGGCGCGCATTCGAGGTCTCGAGGCGATACTCGTCACCCAGCTCGATAACTGGATTGTGAATACAAACCTGACCCTGCTCGACCCCAGGAACCTCTCGACCAGCGCGACTGCCGGTAGTGTGTTGCCACGGCGCAGTAAACAATATTTACGTTTGGATGTAGACCGTCAGTTTGACTACTATTCGTACGGGACAAGCTTGCGGCTGATTGGCAAGCGCTATGATGACCTGGCCAATACACGACAGCTTGCAGGTTATGGCATAATCGACCTTCGTGCTGAATATCAGCTTGACAATGACTGGCAGATACAGGCTCGGATCGAGAACCTGCTAGACAAGGACTATGAGACTGCTGCATTATATAATCAGCCGGGACGCAGCCTGTTTGTGACCCTGCGGTATCAACCTTAAATACGGAGAGACATATCATGCTGACACTACCCGCCCGAAATCAAATCGTCATCGGAGGTATTCTGGGACTGTTGATGGTCGCCACGCGTGGGCAGCACTTTGCCTCCCTGTACAGCCTGCCGGGTGCCTCCTGGGCGGTATTTTTTCTCGCCGGCGTCTACTTGCGTAATGTATGGTCCCTGGCTGCTTTACTGGCACTGAGCTGGATAGTGGATTTCGCTGCCTATTACTGGGGCGGTGCCAGCAGCTTTTGTATTACACCCGCCTACGTCTTTCTGCTTCCGGCCTACAGCGCCCTGTGGCTTGCTGGCCGTTGGTACAGCCAAAGACACCAGTTTGAATGGCGCACCCTGCTACCACTTGCCGCGGCAACCCTGGTCGGGGCGGTCGCCTGTGAGCTGTTTTCCAGTGGCGGATTTTATTTCTTCTCAGGCCGTATTGCCGAACCGACCTTCTCCGCATTTATTGCGCAGGAGCTGCAATATTTCCCGGCCTATTTCCAGTCACTCGCCTTCTATATAGGCATGGCCGCCGTCGTGCACGCCCTGTTTGGCCTGATGAATGGCACCAACCAGCATCACGACACCATCACTCACTAAACACTGCAAATAATGTGCAGGGAGCAGTAGGTCGTTCTACAGGAATCATGGAGGATTCCTGCTCCTGGCCTGCCGCCTGAAAACAAGATGAATTTAATAGGCAAAATTCGTTGCAGTGCTAGCTGATAGTCGGTGCTTATTCAGGAACACGAATAACACCTGATCCAGTGCTTTCACGCCGCCGCCCCACCAGCGTGGCCATTTCGAGATCTCGTTCCGCACCCGGGCCCACGTCGTCCTCTCTGTCACAAAAAAACAACAGATATTGGTGTGCTTGTACGACTACGTGACGACCCTGATCAAAACGACAACTGACCAGCAGGTGTATGCGCATGAGCGCACAGGCACCAGACTCAATCCCGCAGGATCTTCTCGGCAAGCCGTTTTAGTTCAGGCGAGATGCTGTACATGTGGGTATATTGCAGGAACTGTTTTGCCACCAGCATCAGACGCATATCAAACGGCAGCAGGTCATCCGGAAAATGCAGTAGCGGTTCATTGTAGGGGCGTTCATCGGCACGCTGAAACTCAATAGCAAAACTGATGCGCGGCTCTCTGGCACGCGGACTCGCCGTGCCGCCCCAGTGAATCACCCGCTGGTTCCACATCAGGATGGAACCCGCACTGACCGGCAGGGCCCGTATGCCCTGGACATTGACCTCACTATCACGCTCGGCAAAATTATGGTAATCCGTATCCAGGTTGGCCGGTAACAAATACATGCAACCGTTCAGGGGCGTAGCATTTGTCAAGGCCACCCACACGGTCAGGCTCTTCGGCATGCCATCGTCCAGCAGGGGATTGCAGTGTATGCGGTCCCGGTGCGGGCGCCAGCCCGCGTGTTGTCGCGCGGGATCGATATACCAGGTCCAGAAGTCCGGCAATTGCCGATAGTCCTCGCCCAGCACCGGCGCCAATACCTGGCGCAGGCGTCGCGCCACACTCCAGAAAATATCATAGACAAAGGCGAAACTTGGGTTGATACCGTAATTGTGCAGGTTGATGACGGTGGCGGACAGTAGCGAGACCAGATCGGGCGGCAGGATCCGGTCCCATTGCACATAGCCTTCATCGCGCAGTTGCTGCATATAATCCGGCCAGCGTTCAGTATGGACCGGATAGGCCGGTAGCCCCTGTTTGCTGCCGGCCTCGGTAAGCGCCAGCTGCGGATTGAGTTTGCGCCAGAAATTGGGGTCCCGCGCAGCGTGCAACTCGGGCACAAATTCACTCTGCACCCCACCGTCCAGTCTGTCCTGACCAAAGACTTTCATGTCAATCCACTCCCGCTTACCTCAGCCAGGCAAAGTACCCGGCAAGACGCTAATCGACGTCATTATTTCTAAGATTAGCGTTCTGTTACCCGGATTCTTTAGGGCCGGGGTGGCGATTGCCGGCCCAGTCGCTCCTTGCTAAGCTTCGCCCCCCTCTTCCCGTTTGGTAAATCAGTATGGCAAGCGAACATCTGGATATATTTGACATTCAACTCGATGACTTCGAGACCCTGGTCCTGCAGGCCTCCCGGCAGCGCCCGGTACTGGTCGACTTCTGGGCCGACTGGTGTCCTCCTTGTCTCGCCATTGCCCCGGTATTACAAACGGTAGTTAAAGAGTCGGCCGGTGCGGTGGCCCTGGCCAAACTGGAGGTGGATGAAGGAGAGAATATGAAACTGGCGGGGCGCTATCAGGTCAGGGGCTTCCCCACCATTATTCTTTTCAGAGATGGCGCCGAACAGGCGCGTTTCAGTGGCGCACAGACCAGGACCTTTATCGAGGATTTTATCGACGCCCATTAACCGCGGCGGCGGTACCGACTATTGCGCCAGATAATAGAAATACGGCAGCCAGTAGACAAACAGGGCAATCCCCACCAGCAGACTGATACGCATAATGCGCCTGAAATGGGCCTGTACCTCTGGCGGTTTTTCCGCCATGAAGACCCGTGACATAAGGCTATCGAGCATGAGCAACATAAAAATGATGGGCGCAATAACCGGCGCCAGAAGGGTGGATACCATGCCCCAGCCTTCATAGGCCATCGGGGTTCCCAGTTCCGGGCGCAGCAGAATCAGGACAATGGCTATAGCATTGAGAAAGATGCGCAGGGGTTTCATTTCGATGAGTGTGTGCTTAATCACGTATAGCCCTTTCATAACGATCACGACAGACGCTATTCTACCCTAAAGCCCTCTAACTGTGGGTGCTCTACTCGTGTATTTATTTTTGTGTTTCGTTGTGAATAAATTCTTCAATCAGACTGGCCGGCACAGCGCCCGCCTGCTGTATCACCAGCTCACCTTTGGGGTTATAAATCAGAAAAGTCGGCGTCCCAACCCAGTGGGCGCCAGTCAGCGCCGTAAACCATTGCGCCACCGCCATGGGCTCACCGAGCAAGTTCGTGAACGTGGTCTGATGCCGCTGGATAAAGGCCTCGGCCTCGGCCTTTCTGGCGACACCATCGAGGGAAATCCCCAGCACCTCGGACGTGGTATTTTTATGCGCCTCATGGAACTGGATATACTGCTCGGCCTCCGCATTACACACATGACAGTCCGAGGCCCAGATCATCACCACCAGCCACTTGCCCTGCCCGGCAAAATGCTTAATCGTCTGCGGTTTACCCGCAAAATCCTGCAAGGGATCGGCAACAATCGTCGTACTCAGCAGCCACAAGGCAGCCAACAAAAAAATCTTTTTTACGTCAGGTACTGTCATTTTATGCTCCACGCGCACAGCCCGGCGTGCGCTGAAAATGAGACAGGTTGCAGCACCGAGGGTTCCACCGCGCGCAGGTCTAATTGCACCCGCTCCCCGGGAATCGCACTCCTGCAGCAGCACTTCTCCAGCGACCCCCACCCAGCAAACGTCGGAGGTCCCACCCACATGCGCGAGGTTCTGCTGCATACGACGAGACACGACATAGACGCCCGCCGCGATGTACATCAAATGAAGCGGGATCGACTGTCGCTGCCCGGACTCGAGGCAATGTCAGGCCGCCTCCAGGTCAGTCTCCACATAACCGTCCAGCGGGGCGACATGATTGGCTGACCATCAGGCCCTAAACCACTGCAGGTGCCCATAGTTTACCAAAGCAGAGACATTGGCGCGGGCCAGGATAAAACCGTCGAGCTCCGGCAGGGAATATCTGCCGCCGGTTACGTGAAAAAGGCCAGACGGATACCCTCGAGACAGGAAAACAGGGGTAGCGGTATTAATCGTTGTCGCGCTCAGCCGTCGGAAGAATATCGAGCACCGTAATTCGCTGTTCGGAATCCACCTGCCAGCGGATGTTCTGGTCATACAACTCCAGGCCATAGACCCGCCCCTGACGGGGGCTACCCTGCTGATGAAAGGCAGGGCGCGGGTCCAGGGCCAGCACACGGGTCAGGAGGGCGGTAAATTGGGCATAGTGTGCCTCCAGGGCCTGCGCCTGCTGGCGCGCCTGGGGACTGAAGACGACTGCACACGTCAGCTGTGGCGCCTCACTGGCGTAGCCGGCCTCAGCGTGGGGCAAGGCCTCGGCATAGGGCAAATAAGGCTTAATATCCAGCACCGGCGTACCCTCGACCATGTCCAGACCACTGACCTCAAGCACCACCTCAGTACCACTACAGTCAATGGCCTCGAGTTTTACCAGGGACAGGCCGATGGGGTTGGGCCGATGGGTCGCCCGGCTGGCGAAGACCCCCAGTCGGGTATTGCCGCCGAGGCGGGGGGGCCGCACCGTGGCCTTGTCTGTTGCCCCCTTGAGACGGTGAAAAACAAACACCACCCACAGGTGGGAAAAGGCCTCCAGACCACGCACTGACTCCGGCGATGCCCCGGGGGCGAAGAGCCGAATGCGGCCCCGTGCCTCGGGCACCAGACCCGGCTGGCGCGGGATACCAAAGTTAGTGGAAAAACAGGACTCAACCTGGCCAATGGCCTCAAAGGTAAATTGCGTGGTCTGCATGGCACAAAATTGTCGAATTCTCGGCATTTATGTTCAAATATTTGACAAATATCATTGTTTTTTATGTGTTAATTGGCGGAATTTTGTCGTTTTGTGACGGAATTGGCAGCTAAAGACGACTGCCAAAGCCGCCATTGTCGGTTCTGAGGTCCGCATCACAAGGCTTTTGTGAACCCGGTCACGTTTGGCATAGCAAATGCATCACAACAATCAGAACCACCAAAAAGAACAGGTTAGGAGTTCTGATAAAGGCAACCCTCCTGAAAAGGGGGAGACGCAAAGTCACCGGTCTAATGGGGCGGCACCCAATGACAGCGGGACTACCGGAACTTCCAGGTAATTCAGAGATTGTACTCCTGACCACATAAGTAACAACTGCTTGTGACAAATGGAGTACCACCATGAATGCGATCATCAAAAATGACGGCCCGCACACTTCTGTCAGAAACCTGTTGCGTATCTTCAGCCTGCTGTGCCTCCTGAGCCTGGGGACCATACCCGCAGCGCAGGCGGCTACCTGGAACGTCATTATCAACGGCAAGGCCATTCACACGGGCGACGCCCCCGCTGGCACCACCTTTAATGAAGACAACTGGGGTGCAGGTATCCAGTACGACTTTGATGAAATCGATGGCAAGTGGGTACCCTTTGTCACGGCCTCCGGCTTTAGCGACTCGTTCAAGAATGCCTCCTACAACGCCGGTGGCGGCACCATGCGCCGCTTCAAGTTTGGACAGGGCTGGCACTTTGACGCCGGGGTCTACGCCTTTGCCATGACCCGTAAGGACGTCAATGACAACGCCCCCTTCCTCGGTGTACTGCCGGTGATCTCGGTCGGTACCGAGATGATCTCGGTCAATATGACCTATGTCCCCAAGGTCCGCCCAAAGTTTGCCGAACTGTTTTTCTTTCAGCTGAAGATTAACGCGGAAATTTTTAACTAATAACGAAGCAACGGTTGCCGCAAGCACTTTGCCCGCCCCGTTGGCGGGCTTTTTTTTGCTGGCGGACGCCACGAGAGGCGCTGTCACGTAGCACGCTGGCGCCTTATTGTTCGGGAACCTGACTGGCCTCGAGCGGACGACTGAAATAAAACCCCTGTACATTTTTGCAGCCCATGGCCTTGAGTGCCTGCAACTGCTGCCGGCTTTCAACCCCCTCGGCAATAATGTTGAGTCGCAGGTTATTGGCCAGAGAGATAATCGCCTTGATCAGTTCCATATCATCCTCTACATGGGGCAGTTGACGAACAAAGGATTGATCGATCTTGAGACAGCTAATGGGAAACTGCCGCAGGTGACTGAGTGAGGAGTAACCCGTACCAAAATCATCCAGGGCGATCTGTACACCGGTCTGGTTCAGGGCTCGCAGGGTCTCGGCAATGTACGGGTCCCTGGCCAACAGAGCATTTTCGGTAATCTCCAGACACAGTTGCTGCGCCGGCAGGCCCGTCTCCTTGAGCACGCGCTGAATCAGCTCAAAGAAATTGCCGCGCAGCAACTGCCGTGCGGAAATATTGACCGCGATATGGTGGTCATTTTTATAGGTATCTTGCCACAGGCGCTGTTGACGACAGGCGGTATAGAGGACCCACTCGCCCACTGACTGGATGATGTTAGTCTCTTCCATCAGGCCAATAAAATCACTGGGGCCAACACAACCCTCACTGGGATGTTGCCAACGAATCAGTGCCTCGCTGCCCGTCATGCGCGGGCGTTGTTGAATGTCAAATTGAGCCTGATAGAGCAGCTGGAATTCGTCACGCTCCAGCGCACGGCGCAACTGCGTTTCGAGATTGAGTTGACGCTCCGCAGAAGCATTCATGGTCGCGGTATAAAAGCAGTAATTATCCCGCCCTTTATGCTTGGCCTGATACATGGCGGTATCGGCATTCTTTAACAAGGTATCGGGGTCATGACCATCGGTGGGATAGAGGGCAATGCCAATACTGCTGGTCACAAACAACTCACGCCCCTCCAACAAAAAGGGTTCACCTACCTGTTGAAGGAGTTTTTTCGCGATCGGTGCAATGGCCTCGACGCTTTGGATGTTCGTAAGCAATATCGCAAACTCATCGCCACTGAGCCGCGCCAGGGTGTCCTCTTCGCGCAGGTGTCGGCAGAGCCGGGTGGAAAGTTCCTGTAGCAGGCTGTCACCGATGGGGTGTCCCAGGGTGTCGTTGATATTCTTGAAGCGATCCAGATCAAGAAACATCAGCGCCACCATATGACCATGTCGTCGGGCATGGCTAAGTGACTGGGTCAGACGATCCATAAACAGCAGGCGATTAGGGAGTGTCGTCAGGGTGTCGTGGTGGGCGAGAAAATCCAGGTGTTCCTGGGCGCGCATGCGCTCCGTAATGTCTTTTCCGGTAGAGACAAAGTGAGTGATGGCGCCCTGCGCATCCAGTAACGGGGTAATGGTTTTCTCTTCGTAATAGATACTGCCGTCCTTGCGCTTGTTAGCCAGCACGCCGCGAAAGACCCCAGCCGAGAGAATGGTTTGCCAGAGTGATTTGTAAAAATCGGTGGTTAGCAGCCCAGACTTTAATATGTTCGGTGTGTGACCAAGCACGTCATCACGTTGATAGCCTGTGATGTCCTCAAAGCCGCGATTGACGTATTCGATACGACCATGCCGGTCGGTAATCATTACGGAGTCCGCCGTTTGCTCTACCGCGCTCGAGAGCTTGGTCATTTCCTCCTCGGTGCGCTTACGCTCAGTGGCGTCACGGACTAAACCGATGTAGAGGGTCTTACCGCCTACCTCTAAATCGCTAATCGACAAGTCCATGGGAAACAACGTGCCATCCTGGCGCCGACCCTCTACTTCGCGATACCCCTTGCCAATACAGCGCTTCTCACCCGAGGCCAGATAGCGCTGCAAATAGCTATCGTGGTGACTGTAAAAGGGTTCGGGCATGAGCATTTTTATATTTTCACCAATGACCTCCGTGGCCGTGTAGCCAAAAAGTCTTTCCGCTGCGGCGCTGAACGACTCGACAATGCCCGCGTCATCAATGGTAATAATGCCATCGGCAACATTGTCCATAATGGCGCGCACGTGGGTATCTGCCGCCAGGGTGGCCTCGATGAGGGCATCCTTTTCGGTCAGGTCTTCGATTACAACCAACACCTTCGCCGCAACGCGTTCCATCAGGGGGCCGGATGCGTGATGCATGGGCACGAACATGAATTGCAGGTGCAGCGGTTTGCCCTGCAGGTCACAGTGCTCGATGGTAATGCCATATTGCGGGCGCTGATGGGCAATGACTTCATTGACACGATCCCGTAGGCCATTATGGGGAAACAATTCATACAACCGCCGACCGCGCAGCATGTCATGGTCACAGGCAAAAAATCGATCCATAAAGCGATTGACGGATAATACCCTCTGGTCCTTGTCCAGCACCAGCAGCCCCTGCGGTACAGTGCAGATAATGCGTTCGGCGTAGTCCTTTAGCGCAACAATAGTCCTTTTGTCCGCATGCACATAGGTGTCGACGGCCAGACCAATATCCAGAAAGATAACCTTGAGCAGGGCCTGAATACTCTGGATAAAACGCGGCATATCCTCACCGCAGTGCCGCGCGATCTCCGGCAGGAGATTGACCAGATATTTGCTATAGGCACCGATATACCACTGTGTCTCCAGGCCGACCATCTGGTGTACCGCACCGACACGCAGGCGGTTCTGGATATAGTCCCAGTCATACTCGCCGCTGAGCAGGCGGGTAAAATATTCGGATTGCTGATGCTTAAGGCGTTTAACGGCCTGCGCGTCCTTGAGCAGACGGTTGGTATCGGGAAATCGTTGCAGGTGTGTATAAAAGTCATCCATCAATTGCTGATGAACAGACTTGAGGGCAGCCGCATGTTCTTGCAAGAGTCGACCCTCTTCAGGGCCAATCTCCAGGAACGCCTTGCGTAAATCTGCCGCCGGCGGATCGAGCGGCAGACTGGCAAGAATCTCTGCGAGTTGCGTATCAAAATTCTCTGGCGCCATGGGGGGCCAACACTCCCTGCTCGGGGCCGATTCCAAGAATCGTGACCCTGCTTATTATAGGGCCAATATAAAGCATATCCCCGATAAAACAAGAGCGATATAAGTGTTACCTAATATTTCCGCTCAGTGGGTAAAGTCAAGACATGAGGTCGAGAGCGTGGCAAAATACGCGTATCAGCTGTCCGGCGGGGCAGCGGCGGTTTTCTCTACTGGCCGCATGCGACATGTATGCTAAAGCTATGGGCTACCTCGCCGAAACAGATAACAGAGTTTATACACCACCACTCCTACGAGTCGTCTGCGAGGTTTTGCGATATGTCGTTTAGAATTCTGATTTCACTCTTATTAATTTTTAGTGCTGGACCTGTCTCCGCCGCGGTGTCGACCGCCGCTGACGACAACACCATCAGTTGGGCCGGCTGTGGCATTACCAAGAAGGCCTTCATGCAGGAACTTGCCCAGGCCTATGAGGCAAAGACCGGGGTTAAAGTGCTATTGCAAGGCGGCGGGGCGACGAAAGGAATTCGTCAGTCCGCCGCCCTTACCGTTGATATGGGCGGCAGCTGCCGTATGAGCCTGCCAGGAGCCGATCGCAGTGAATTGCACGCCGACCTGCACCCGGTGGCCTGGGATGCCCTGGCGATCATTGCCAACAAAAAAAACCCGGTCAACAATTTGACCACCGAACAAATCAAGAAAATCTATACCGGCAAAATCACCAACTGGAAACAGGTGGGTGGTGCCGATGCCGCAATACGACTCTATGTACGTCGCGGCAATATCTCCGGCGTTGGTTATGCCATACGCCAGTACATCTTTAATGATGGCAGTATTGAGTTTGTGACCAACGATAAATATGTCGTCAAGTCTTCCGGGCCACTTGAAAAGGCCGTTGAAAAAGACCCCTATGCCATGGGCATCACCGGCATCAGTTCAGCGCGCAAACGTAGCGTCAAGATCCTGAATTTCGATGGCAAGATTCCCTCGTATGAGAACGTTGCCAATGGTCACTACACCCTCTACCGCCCGCTCTATCTTGTGACTAGTGCATCGCCCTCCGCAAAAGTAAAGGCATTTGTACGCTTTGCCTCCTCCGACGAGGGCCGCGGCATCATTCGCAATAATGGTACCGTGCCGTATCAGGATGCTCCCAAGCTCATGGGTAAGATGCTGATCTATGGCTTTGACGTGCGCTAACCAGCCCACTGCAGAAGTGACGGGGATAAAGAAGGGGTCCCGGCACCCCTTCTTTATACTGCAGCGATATTCCCTTTAGCGATAGTGATTGTCTGCGGGCGCGTCTCTTAAAGGATACGACAGGCCCTGGCGAAATCGAGCCGCGGCTGTCGGGGATGGAGCTTTTCCCGCACCCCATACCCAATGGCACAGATAAACAGGGATTTAATCTTACCGTCCGGAAAAAATTCCTTGTCCAGGGTCTCGTTGTTGACACCCGACATCGGCCCGGCATCCAGACCGAGACTACGGATCGCCGTGATCAGGTAGGCACCTTGCAACGTGGTATTGAGAAAGGCGGCGTGCTGAATCTTTTCCGGCTTACCGACATACCAGGCGCGGGCATCCGTGTGTGGAAACAGATACGGTAGCTCTTCATAGAACTCCAGGTCCATGCCAACAATGGCGACGGCTGGCGCAGACATAGACTTATCCACATTACCTTCATGCAGGTGCGGTTTGAGTCGTTGCTTGGCTTCCTCTGACTTTACAAACACAAGCCGGGCAGGACAGGAGTTGGCGGCCGTCGGCCCCATTTTCAGCAAATCATAAATAGCCTGTAGCTGTGCATCACTGACGGATTTATCCTCCCAGTAACTAAAACTCCGAGCCTCGTTAAACACTGCATCCAGCGCCTTTTTATCTAATGCCATAATATCCTCTCATGAATTCACAACGGCCATGATTATACGCGCTACGCAGATTAAAAAATATGAATTGATAAATAGGGTTATTAACAATAGCGGGCAGCTCAGTGAACTATTAATGCCGTCGACCGCAAACGAAAGACAGCACGACTGCATACCCGCAAAAAAGATCAGCGCACTATAGCGATAAAGGCATTGCCGGGTAAATTATCCCAGCCGACCCTGGCGCAGAAAATATTTATCCAGAGTGACTAGATAGAGCTTAATGGGAATCGCCCAAAGGGCAGGCAGAATAAAGCGCAGCAGCAGCATCACCACCAGCGTGTACGGCTGACGTAAATATCTTAGCAGTTTAAAGGCCTTGCCCAGACGTTCCAGTGCATAAACCAGCAGCGCTATTCCGATCATAACACCGAGGTCGGCGACCGTGGTGGTTTGCATCCAGGTCAGGGTATCCACGACGACGTCTGGATTAATCAAATACAGTACGAAGTAGATCGCCGCCAGATAAACACCCAACCCCAGCATGAAGGCCGACAGACTGAACAGCATCGCGGGTGAAATTCCCAGCCGTAAGGCCTTGGCAAATTTCTGTTCCGCCACGTCGAGCTGGCGTGCCAGATTAGCCGGCCCCTGTTCCGGTTGCGTCAACCAGGGAACCGCCTGACTGAAAAACCAGCGCCCGGGCTGTGCCGGTTCTGCCTCGGCGCGCCATCTGCGCTGCATATCATCCACATGCGTCTGCGCGAGGGTGTAGCCCCTGGCCATCAGGCAGGTGGCCTCCACATCGGTAAAGGAATCCAGGTCCGTGCGAATTCGTGACAGTTTACCCGTCACATCTTTTCTGACGGGTGATGGCGGCGATGCGGGACAGCTGCGATCCCGCGCGGCCATCAGCGTCACATCCAGACCGTCGTTCAAATGCATCAGACAGACATTCTGTTTATGTTGCGTACAAACACGGTCAATCATTTCCTCGCGCACCCGATCCATAAGGATGTCCGTGGTGCGCATGAATACCGACAGGGTACGGGTATCCGGCTCAGGTAGATCACGCATTTGCCCAGAGGCATCGCTCATAATGATATGCGTACAGCGCAAGGCACCGTTAAGCAACACCTCATTACCCAGGTTGTCATAGACGCCGCCATCAACCAGCTGTATCCGCCAGGGATACATCCTGGAAACCGACAGCGGTGGAAATACCCCTGGCACACCGGCCGATGCCGCCACCGCCTGGCCCAACAGGAAGCCACCCTTGTCGCGGTCACAAATATCTTCATAGCGCGCCTTTACCAGGCGGGTGTTCTTATCAAAATGCAGTGCAAGGGAATCACTGCGCACGACTTCACCCATATCCACGGCAGTAAAACGCCAGTTATGCCCGGTATTCAAGACCGTAGCATTAATATTGAGAACGGGCACCTTATTGCGGCGCGCGTCATTGTGGCCCTCGGTAGGATTAAAGTCGGCATGGTGTACATCCCCCCGCGGGCAAATCCTGAGGTCGTGCATCCAGACACCATCGTCTGTGGCACTGGCAACGAGTGGGCGGTAGAGCAGTTGATCATATAATTCCCCGATGCGATCGGAACGGGAATAGTGCCGCAAGGCCATTTTCATGTTGTGGCGCAGACTGGCGAAGGTGCGCAGACGTAAATTCTGCTGCACTGCCGCCAGAAACCCCTTTTCGACCTGGGCCACCAGGTCCAGATAGTCCTGCCGGGTAATCTCCGCATCGGCTTTGCTTTCCAGAAGCTGTTTTAAATGCAGGTAGTAGTAGGCACCGATAATCGACCCCCCGGAGACGGTGGATATCGACTCCAGATCACGCAACATATCGAGTTCGGCCATGCGGGCAAGCACGCCAATATGAAAAAAGGAGGCGCGAAAACCGCCGCCGGAAAGGGCCAGGCCCAGGCGTTGTTTGACCATGTACGGTACCTCCCTGTAGGCTGATAGTTCCTGTTAGTATTCTGACAGATGCACCCTCAGCTTTCCAGCCAGGACCATAGACGACTCAGGCATGATCCCATTACACGATGACAACCCGACTCAGGGTCTCCCCTTACTGACCATCGCTTTCATTACTGTCTGTGTACTGGTCTTTTTCTGGCAACTCGGTTTCGGCGCGGAGCAACAGCAGGTCGTCTACAGCCTGGGGGCGACCCCCGCAGTCCTGTTTGGCCATGCCGAGCTGTCGGCCGAACTCAGGCGTGTCCCCGCATGGCTAACGGTATTCACCTCCATGTTTCTCCACGGTGGCTGGATGCATCTTATCGGCAACATGATCTATTTATGGATCTTTGGCAACAATATTGAAGACGCCATGGGACATTGGCGCTTTGTTGTTTTTTATTTTACCTGCGGCCTGCTGGCCTTGCTCGCCAACGCCCTGCCCGATACCACCTCGGCCATCCCTATGATCGGTGCCAGCGGCGCCATCTCCGGGGTGCTGGGCGCCTATCTCCTGCTCTACCCGCATGCCCGCGTCCTGGTCGCCATTCCGTTGGGATTTTTTCTCTACACTACACGTCTACCGGCCGCCTGGGTGCTGCTGTTCTGGTTTGTACTCCAGTTGATTAATAGTGCACTCCACAGCGGTGGCGAGGGCGGTGGTATCGCCTGGCTGGCGCACATCGGTGGCTTTGTTGCCGGCATGGCCCTGACACCGTTTTTTAAACGCAAAGGCGTGCGCCTGCTGGCCCCCAGGCGCAGGCGCTAGTCATGATCTCCCCCATCGAGCAGTATAGCCTGCGCCGTCTATCACCGTTTCGTGGCACCACGCGCATTCTGCAACAACTTCCGCTGCGCGCCATCAGCAACGATGGTCTGACCTGGCGTCTGCAGCTGCAGTGCGCCGCGGGCAACAATGGTATGTCAGCGCGGCCTGTCCTGTTTGGTCTCTGGCAACGCACCACGGGGCTAAAGACCTTTCCTGTGCATGCACAACAGGCCAGTCCTGCGCTGCTGCAGCGGGCGCATGTGTTCGCCGCCCGGCTGCCCGACCGGCTGGCGCAGGGACACTTTCCCCTGCGCGACAACGTGGAGTGCTGGTTGCTCGATCAGGCACAACAACCGCTTGCCCTGCTGCAGGCCTGCCAGGAGGGGGAGCCACTACCATCGCTACACCAGGACCTCTGGCGGCCCTGTGCAGCGGACGACCACACCTTCGTCGCGAGCCAGTCTCAGCAGGTCGTGGCGATGCACCCAGACGCCGACGCGCCGCTGCTGAGTCACCGCGATGTCCTTGCCCGCCAGGTGAATGGTGCAGCCGGCCCCGTACCGAGTACGCAATGGTTTAGGCGTCAGGACGATGGCGGGGGTATCGCCTTGACGGCTGCAACGGGAACACCCGCGCCCGAGGGTCGGCACCTGCCCGCTGCCGCCTTCCCTCACTACTTGCTCAAACAGGACTGGCCCACCGCGGATGAACAACAGCTCGCGAATGACTTCTTCCACTGGCAAGCCCCCTGGTTGCTGACCCTGCCCGACTTGAGTGATGCGGAACGACGCCAACTGGAGACCGATGCCTGTGCCGATCCGCGCCGCCTGCAGGCCCTCTATCACCTCTATCCGATACTGTTACAGAAGACGCTCATTCAGGACACGCTGATCCGCGCCAGACTCGAGCGGGCCTCACCCAGGATGACAGAATAGGTCCGTGTGCGTGCCCCCACCACCTAGGGGCTTGCCGCCTCAGACCTCACCTTGATCCGCTATCTGCATATGCTTTACTCAGAAGAGACACTAAATATAATAAAATTGAGGAGACGACTTTATGGTACTCAAACATGTCTGGGGACTGTTTTTCGACCCCCACAGGGAATGGCAGGTCATCCGTGATGAACGCTGCTCCATCGGTAAGTGCTATGCCTCCAATGTCCTGATCCTCGCCGCCATACCGCCGATTTTCGCCTACTTTGGCTCGACACTGGCCGGATGGAGAATCGGCACCGGCGAGGCCATTAAACTGACGCACGACAGTGCCCTGCAGATTGCCTTTGCCTTTTATCTGGCCCTGATGGCGACAGTCTTTATTATGGGCAAGGCCATTCACTGGATGGCACAAACCTTTGACGCCAAACCGGAACTGGCCAAGTGTGTGGTACTGGCGTCGTATATCGCCACGCCCCTGTTTGTTTCCGGGATTGCCGCGATCTACCCGGTTCTGTGGATCAATATGCTCATTGGCCTAATCGCCGTCGCCTATACTGTTTATCTGCTCTACCTCGGCATCCCGATCGTGATGCAGATCCCGAAGGAGCAGGGCTTTATTTTTTCCACCAGCATCCTCACCGTTGGACTCATCGGCCTGGTATCGATCCTGGTGATCACCGTATTACTTTGGAGTTCCGGCATCGCGCCTGCCTATACCAACTAGGCCGGCAACGATCCCTGACGCAACCCGGACACCGTCAGACACGGTCCGGTTTATTTTTTTCGAGGTCTATCTTGTCACGTCGCCTCTGGTTAGTCGCAATCATGCTCATGAGCCTGCTGATTTACAGCCGTTGTCTCGCGGCCAGCGAATCGTGGCGCCTGGCCTACTTTCCCACCGATCACCTCTATGCGCACTACCTGGCCAATCCCCTACATTCCAACTTTAGTTTTCAATATCGCCACATCACCCATAGCGCGATTCCGCAGACCGGGGACAGACGCTTCGCCCTCAGCATCGGCGGGAATCTTGGCCTCATCCGCCTGCATCCCGTTGACCAGCCACAACGGGGCTGGCAGTTGAGTCTTGAGGCCGGTGGCCGTGGGGAGTTTGATACGACATATTCCGAAGACAATATTGGCTGGGACGGTCTCTACGGTCTGTTTCTGGATTATCGCCACAATCACAGGCTCGCCTATCGCCTTGGCATGCATCACACCTCCAGCCATATCGGTGACGAATATGCCGAACGTACCGGCTGGCAACGTATCAACTATACGCGACAGGAGGTCAGGCTCGCCGCACTCTGGGCCTTTATCGAACACGGCCAAACCTATCTGGAGATCGCCCACGCCTATGACCGGCGTAACCAGGTCTTACAACAACCCGGACGTGCGGAATGGGGCATACAATATAAACGCGACCGACTTTTTCAGCACTACCCTGGCGGTTACGTCGCACTGAACATTTCCACCTACGAAGAGAATGACTGGGACACCAACACCACGCTACAGGCGGGTATCCACTGGCCTGCAGGCGAACGCCTGTGGCGTCTGGGGCTGGAGTACTATGATGGCCGCGCACAAATGGGTGAGTTTTTTCTGTTTAACGAAAAATATATCAGTCTCGGACTGTGGATGGATTTATAGACCAGGACCGACGTTAAAGCGTCAACACTAGTTTGCCCTGGGTATGACCCGCCTCGATCTGCCGGTGCGCCTCGGCGGCCTGTGCCAGAGGCCAGGTCTGCGAGACATGCAAGCGTAACTTACCGGCATCAATCCACTGAGCACACTGTTGCAGGATTTCGCCGTGGTGTTGCAGGGCCGTGGGTATGTCACGCAGCATGGGCGTCAGCATCAGTTCAAAACCGATGCGCAAATTTTTAGTGCGGGCGTTGCTCCAGTCAATGCCGCTCCCGGGGTCCAGCAAGGTGATTAGATTGCCATACACCGCCATGGCCTCGAGGGTCTGCTGAAACACCCTGGCGCCAACGGCCTCCAACGCCACATCGACGCCCTGGCCATCGGTCCAGTCCAAGACCGCCGCCACAAAATCCTGTTGCTGATAGTCAATCACCTCATCCGCACCCAACTGGCGCACAAACTCCGCATGCTCGTGGCTACCGACCGTCGTGCAGACTCTGGCACCGACCAATTTGGCCAACTGGATGGCCACATGGCCCACACCACCGGCGCCCGCATGGATCAACACCGACTGACCGGCCTGCAGCACGGCACGATCAAACAGCGCTTCCCAGGCGGTGATCAGCACCAGTGGGCCAGCCGCGGCATGCACAAAATCCAGACGGGCGGGTTTAGGCTGTGCCAACGCCGCGGGCAGCACCGTGACTTCAGCATAGTTGCCCTGCGCGCCCCCCAGACCACCATGACAAAACCAGACTTCATCACCCGGCCGCCAGTGCGTCACGTCATCACCCACCGCCGTCACGATGCCGGCACCATCACATCCGAGTACGGCGGGCAGCGCCTGTTCGTAGAACACACCGCGGCTGCGAATCTTGGTATCAATGGGATTGATGCCGGCGGCCCTGAGTTGTACCTTGATCTGGTCAGCGGCAGTAATTTCCGGGGCCGCCATCTCCACCAGTTGCAAGACCTCCGGCCCACCCACCTGCTGCATTTGTACCGCCTGCATCGCTTGACCCTCCCTAATACCCGCAGTTGTCACGACGTTTTATTTCGCTCGATGACGTTCTATGATGCGGTCGATAATTTTATTTTGCAAAAGCATTGTGCACATGCCAGATTTATTTAGCGTTACCGCACCACTGATGTTGCGTACTGCGACCGGCGAGGCAAAGGTCATGGCCGAGTGTTTTCCGCACCCGCAGGGCCTGCTGTATTTCGATCTCTACTGGCATCTGGGGCCGCCGGCGGCAACCACCCATATTCTGCAGGGCGTCATCAAGGGTGAGGGCCCCTGGAAAATTGACGGTACGGTAGTGATGGTGCTCGGCTGTCAGGGCACACACCCCGCCCTGGCAAGCCAGTACCAGCAGTGGCAAACCTACCTTGCCTCGGTAGAGGCGGACTACCCGCCACCGCCACTGGTCGCGGCCATTGCCCGCAAACTCGGCGCCAGCGTTTAGCCGGCTCAGGGGGTATTTTTTGGCTTACCCGCCCCGGCCAGATAGGTGGGACTGAGTGTACCGAGCGACGCCGGCTCACCCTCCAGGCTCAGGATCTTGGCCGCACCGCGCTTTTCCACTTCATCGATACGAATAACCGAGTGCATGGGGATATAGGTGCGCTTGACGCCGGCAAACTCATCCTTGAGTCTTTCCTCGGAGGGATCCACAACTAACGAGGTCTTTTCACCGAAGACCAGCTCCTCGACCTCCACAAAGCCATACATGCTGGACTGGGCGATTTGTCGGGCGAAGATTTCATAGATCTTGCCCTGGTTGATGAAGCTGACTTTAAAGAGTGTTTTGCTGGCCATGACAATACTTAACCCGATTAAAACCTGGTAGAAAGAGTGCGCATTATACGCTATGCAGCACCCCGCGGGACATTACGCCGGCGCGGTCGCCGAGTGTTGTGCCACCAGACGCGACTCGGGGATATGGTGATGCAGCCAGGCGGCGATCTCGGCCCCCAGACCCGGCCCGGGTTCGATGCTAAGCCAGAGGGTCCCCAGCTTCAGATTCAGCTCTGCCAGGACAATGACCTGCGCATACGGTCGTAGGAGTGTTTCAATTTTTCGGATCAGGTTTTGTTGTTGCAGCACGGGTCGGGTCTTTATCCCTGGGAAAATCATTAGCAGGTCATTGAGCCTTGCGCCCCCCTGACCGCGCTTCGGGATCCGCTCATAGAGTGGCGCGGCGGGGTGCAGGGCGCCAGCCGCTTTGATGTGGAACCGATCCGTCATGCCATACCCCCTGCCTTCTTCACTCATCTGTACTCAGTATGGCAGTTAAAAAGACCCGCAACAGCGTGAGACAGTGTGGCTTGTCCCGCAGGGGCGACCCTGTTCGTGCCCCCATGGAAAGTGTGCAACAGTTCAGCCTGGGTTCAGCGTCAGCGGCCTAGCCTCTGTCTCAAGGTGTCAATCAATGAGAAGGAGCGCCGCCATGAACAAGACCACTACTGTTATAAGCATCGTCACCGGCCTGGCCATGAGCGCCAGCGCCCAGGCCAGTCCCAAATGGCAGCATGAGCGTCAGCAGGGCTTTTGGGATCACGCACGAGTCCTCAAGGTCGAGCCGGTGCTCCGCCAGGTACAGGTCTCCACACCGAACCGCCAGTGCTGGCAGGAGGAGGTGCGCCAGCCGGTTACCGTACAGCGTGGCCCGGGCCATGCCAGCAGCACCCTGGTCGGGGCCATTGTCGGTGGGGTGATCGGCAACCAGTTCGGCAGCGGCAGTGGCAAAAAGCTGGCGACCGCCGCCGGCACTATGCTCGGGGCCTCGCTGGCCAGTGATGCCGCCTATGCCCGTAGCTCATACACGACTTATGAGCACGTCAGTGAGCAGACCCGCTGTACCAGCAATGTGAGCTACCACACCGAGACCCGCACCGAAGCCTATGATGTGACCTATCGCTATCGGGGTGAAATTTTCACCACACGCATGCCCTATGACCCGGGCAAACAGTTGCGCGTGCGCGTCGATGTCCGGCCGGAATAACCCGGCTTAGCGAGTCACCACCGTGGGGGCTCAAATTCTGAGTCCCCGCGCCCACCCCACCGCCTCTGCCTAGCCCCCTCTTGTCCCGTTTTTTTATACCGTTAGTCCCAAAACCAGCGGCTTTCAGGGTGAAAACCGCTAGAATTTTGCCTAAATAGAATATAAACCATGGATAAATAGAGGGACTTGTTATGGAAACTTATCGTCAGGGTGAATCCGGTAGTATTCCGTTTCGTACCGGCCGTTTTTTTTGCGTCGATGCGGCCTGGTATTTTGCCTGCCGTGAAGGCCTGGATCACGGTCCCTATTACAGCAAGCCCGAGGCGGAGACGGCATTACGTGATTTTCTGCAAAATCTGGATACCATCGCGGAAACGGCAAAATCGGCGCTGGCCTCCTAGCGAGACCACCGGGGTGAGTCGTTATCACCTGGAGTTCGTGCCGAACCGCCCGTAGCCTCCTCGCCGCCGTGATGCGGACGTGCCCCAACCAAGCGCTGGCGGTTATGACGCACCGAGGTCAACGCCGAGAACCAAAAAAGCCACCGGCCCGCACTGAAACCAACAGGTGTGGGGGGTGGCTTTTTCCTATCCGGTGGCAACACCCGGACAGTATCAGGATTAAAACAGGCTAATGCGGCGACTGAGTCTTTTGTCAAACTGCTCTTCACGCAGGGTCAGGCCCTGACTTAACTCCTGACTCAAGTCCTGGCAAACAGACGTCTCGTCCTCCTCCTGCGACACCATGACTTCATGCGGATTCTGCATAAACTTAAACTGACTCTTACCAATCTGCAAAATGTCACCGGCATGGAGTGCCTTTTCGCTAACAGATTCATTGTTCACGTAGGTGTGATTGGTACTTTGCATATCACGAACGAAAAAACGCGGGCCCTGCGCGCCCGCGCGCAATTCAATCACCGCGTGCGCCTTGCTCGCATAGCGATCGGCAAGACAAATATCGTTGTCTTCACTGCGGCCAATCGACAGCGACATCTGGTCCAGTGGAAACTTGACCGCCGGTACCCCATTGGCATATTGAATAAGAACCGCCATGACCACTCCTTGCAAATAGACTCATCAAACCGGACGCCAAAGATACCGAGCAGCGAGTATACGGAATGAGAATCGAATCACAAAATAAACAGGTGGTGATTAGGAATATTATTATTTAATGTTTTTCTTATCTTATATCCAGACACACACCGGTGCCACCCAGACCACAATAACCACGAGGGTTCTTGGCTAAATACTGCTGGTGATAGTCCTCCGCGTAATAGAACTCGGGAGCGGCGAGTATTTCGGTGGTAATGGCTCCATAGCCCTGCGCCTGCAAGGCGGTCTGAAACAGCGCCCTGGTCTCCTCTGCCTGTTGTTGCTGCTGCGCATCAAAGGTATAGATGCCGGAACGATACTGGGTACCACGATCATTGCCCTGACGCATGCCCTGCGTCGGATCGTGCCCCTCCCAAAACGACTGCAATAATGCACGATAAGAGATGCGCGTCGGGTCAAACACCACCAGCACCACCTCGTTGTGTCCGGTCAGGCCGGAACAGACTTCCGCATAGCTGGGATGGGGCGTATAACCCGCCGCATAACCCACCGCGGTCGAGTAGACCCCGGGCAATTCCCAGAAACGGCGTTCAGCACCCCAGAAACAGCCCATACCAAACATGGCCTGTTGCAGGCCCTCGGGAAACGGCGGCTGCAATTCATGACCGTTGACATAGTGGCGATTCACTACAGGCATAGCGGTTGTCCGCCCGGGCAGGGCATCTTCAGGACGGGGCATTTCAAGGGATTTCATACATTATCGTTTACATGGACTTTAGTGCCGGGTTCTTGAATCCCGGCGTGCATCATAGAGTTTGATCATAAATCAGCGCAATGCATTCTCGCCTGACGAGAGGATTTAATAGGTCCACTTTTAATAGTGTCTTGTTCACAACATGCATAACTTCATAACCACGCAACAGGCGACAGTCCGCGAGCCAACTGCGCTGACACTCCTCCCGTATCAGCGACCCCGACAGCATTGTAACCACGAACTGCTTTGCCGGGGATTCCCCTTGCTGTACGGCGCGGGCAAATCTATCGCTTTGCCTATATTCCGCACAGGCATCCGCAGGAGTTTCAACACGGTGTGGCACGTCTTTTACAAGAGGACGATACACACCAAATTGCGTGCCGCCCCACTGACAGGTGACTTGTACCGTATCCATCACCGTTCGAAGTATTTTCTGCAACAGTTCTGCTGAGGCAGGATTGGCGCGGATATCGAGCCGTGCATTGATATAATGAGCCTTCAGGAACACCGCCAGGCGCCCGGGGCTGAGCTGACCACAACCGGGCATATATAAACTTTTAACGGCTGAAAAGTACCAGGATTGATTCCGGGGTGAATGCCAAAAAATGTATAATGCAACAATGACATTGCAAAACACAGTGGCATTGAGTTTAAGCCCTATAAAACACCTGACGCCACATCGTTTACTGCTGGCATCGGCTTTGCAAGCTAATGTAAAACAACCATGATCAAATTAAAACTATGCGAAACTTATTCCTGATTTTATTGCTACTCTCAGCAAACCCGGCCGCCTCTGCCGATCTCACTCCGGAACAACTCGAGGCCTGGTTTAACAACGATGACATGGAAATGCCGGAGCAGGCGACGGTTCAGGATAAACAACTGCGTTTTATTACCGCACCCAATGCGCAGGCCGGGACCCTTACCGAAAAGACGTATCGAATTACAGCCGACAGTCTGCAAACCGGCTGGGTCGTGATTGAGCAATGCTATCGCAACCTGGATCCGGTGCCACAGCTGGAAGTGGTCTACAACTATCAAGACATGCGCAATCTCAAGGTCACCCAACAGGCCCATATCGGTAAGTTGTGGATTGAGGGACAGAGCATCCAGATGCAAGACCTGAACAAAAACGCCAGTGTTTGCACGCGCGCCGAGGTCAAAATTCTGCGCGCCGCCAGTCAGCACAAATACCTGCTACTGGCCGGGCCATTCCAGCGCAAGTTTCTCGATGGCTATTACCCCATGCACGTCAAACTCCGCATCGAGTACCCCGCCGCAGAGTTGGCGGTCGACGAAACTCACCCCCAGGCCGAACCGGGTTTTATGCTCACGCATGCCGAGGGTCTGATGCAGGTGGACACGCGTTTTACGGGTAAACTATATCTGGCCATCAGCTTTACCAGCAAAGACCACTAAGGAAGCTCTGCATAAGTATGCAGAGCTTCCGTGCGGGGCAGTACGCCCCGCCGCGCCAATCACGCAAGTGATTGAAGTGCGTGAGGAAAGCGCGGACACGAGCCGTGCTTTCCGACTCTGCAAAAGTCCAGGGAGGGACTTTTGCAGAGTTTCCCTAAGTCATCGCTGCGCTGCTCCCTCTCCGGGTAACCGGCGCTGCCCTCCGTCATCCCCGCAAAGCGCAGGCACTCAAATTCCGCCGCCAGCACTGCGGGCCGGAATATGGGGATGAGGCATAACACCATCATTTTTATAGGCAAATATTCTTTGTAAGAATTTTCCTACAAAGGCGGAGGCTCTCGGCTTACAGACACAGAGGGGGCGAAGATATAGCCTCGAACACATCTCGGGACAAGGGAAGAAGGAACGCAACGTGGCCAACGAATTCATTTACATCAGCATCGCTATCGCGCTCACGGGAATTCTACTCGTCGCGCTGATGCTCATTTGAGGCACGCCCCCTTGTCGTGAGACTCGGCAATCACCTATGGCGCGCCATCTCCGGCCGTAACAAAGGCCAGCCCCTCCTGCACACACAACCACTCCGATTCACTGCCCGGCAGACCTAAGAGAACCTCTGAAAAAGTCATTCTGGCGAAGGCCAGAATCCAGTAACTCTCTAATTTTCCTGGACTCCGGCCGACGCCGGAGTGACGAAAAGGCACTTAATCAGAGCATCCCTCAGCGCAGACGGGCGGGGTTTCTCAAAGCGCCTCACCCAAATACCCCGTTGCGCCAACGGTGCCTGGGTGATGCTGGCCGTGGGCGTTCGCATCCACTCAAACAGGGCAGGGTCTGCCAGCGAGTTAAAACCATAAGAGAGCAATTCATGCAATCAACGGCTCTGTTGTGGCAACTCCGCACGGCATGCTGGCCTGCCAGCCTCAATTCTCGAGCGGCAGTCACTGGCGCACCCGGCGCGACGGTCCCATTAGCGTCCCGGGGCCCAGCCGCTCGGGTCTGGCCCGGGGATTGGCCCCCGAGTTCAAGCACTCAGCCAGCCTCCGAGAAATAACACCCCCAGCCATAACCACAGGCCCTGTTGGAGGAAGCGCACACTCCTGCCAATATCACCCGGCGTCGGCGCCATACCCTGACCCAGCCAGGGGCGCTGTTCCACTCGGCCGTGGTCAACCACCGGGCCACCCAGCTTCAGCCTCATGCCCCCCGCACCGCAAGCCATTACCCAGCCAGCGTTGTGCCCCTGCCACTGTCGGGCCTGAGCCGCCCAGGTACCCATGTGTCGCCAGGCCCAGCCGACTAGGACATAGGTCAGGGCGCTCAGGCGGGCAGGGACCCAATTCAGGACATTGTCGAAGCGCGCAG
>JAWOIE010000101.1:0-2714 GCA_046484825.1 Gammaproteobacteria bacterium
TCAGCGTCAATAAAGCGCTTGATATCCGCCCTGAAACGCTGCATGTCGATGGCGTGGCGCTGATCACAGTCGCCAAAGTTGCTGGCCCTGGCGGCGTCAATCGTCGTGTCATCGATCCAGCCGTGATAGACATTCTCGCCCACGGCGAGGATCGGTTTGCCGGCCTGCAGGGCCTCCAGCGCCACCCGCCCGGCGCCAATCACCGCGCTGGCGCGTTGCAGGTAGGGCCGGACATCCTCGACAAATCCGGTCAGCTCGACATTGGCGGGCAGGTCGTGTTGCAAGGCGACCGTCAGCGGCCCCCCCACCATGGTGAACTTCACCTGGGCAAAGGCCGGGGCAACCTGGCGCATGATCTGCTCCGCCAGCTCGCCCTTGGGACCGGTGAAGCGACCAATCCAGAGAATCTCAGTCGATGCCGTTTCGGACAAGGTGTAACTCCGCTGTTTTGATATTGAGCTCCTCGCGCACGTGCTGCTGCAGGTGTTCACAAATGACAATAATGTGGTCGCCATAGACATTGCCCCGCTGACTGGAGGCATGCACGCTCTGGCGTCCGTGGATGGTGGAGAGATACGTGAGGGGGACAAAGCGCCGCACGATATTCGCCAGCCAGCTGGCCGCCCGCGAGTGGGCGTGGATAATGTCGATACGTTGCTCCCGGCACAGGCGTATCAGCTGGATCAGGTTTCGTATGCGATTCGGCCAGCGACGGTTATGGATCGCCATCGACAGGTACTCGGCATCAGTCTGCACCGTCAGGGTGTCCGAGACAATAAGACAGCGATGGCCATCCCGCTGTTGGCGACGACATAGGGAGGCGACATAGACCTCGGGGCCGGTCAGATGGGTCTGCGACATGAGATGCAGGATATTCATGCCGGTTCGTCCAGCAGTTTGCCGACCAGCGGCAGGACTTCATCCACGCTCGGCCATTGACCATCAATGCGCAGGGCAATCTCATGGCGTCCAAAGCGCGGCCAGTAACGAAAGGGCGTGGCAATGAATGGGTCGGTGGCAAAAAACAGGCCCAGCGAGGGCGTCCCGGCGGCGATGGCCAGGTGGCGAATGCCGGTATCGTTAGAGACCACCAGGCGCGCGCCCTTGATGAAGCTGATGGTCGCGTCCACGCTATCGATCTGACAGGTACTGACATTGGCAGCGGGACCGATGGCCTGCATCAGTCCGGCGACCGACTCCTCCGGACGCACCCCCGCCAGCACCACATGGTCGCGTTGCGGATACTGCACCGCCAGCTGGCGGATGAGCGTCGCGAAGCGCTCCTCCGGCCAGCACTTGTGCGGCGCCGAGGCGCTGGTGAAATAGACCACATAAGGGCGCGCCGCCCGGTGGGGCTCACCGGGGAGTGCAAACTCCAGGGGCATGGCGGTCTTGATGCCAATGGCATTGAGCATGTCCAGCATGGCCTCGGCCTCGAAACGCATATCCGAGCGCGGCACCGTAACGTCATAAAACAGATGTTGCTGCAAACGGTGCGCCGGAAAACCGAACTTTAGCTGCGCCCGCGTCAGGGCGCACAACCAGAAGGAACGCGGAGTGGCGGCAAGGTCGAACAGCAGGTCCTGTGGCCCCAGCTCCCTGGCCTTGCGAATCTGTGCACGCATCGAGACCTCGCGCCGGTCCGTGCCATAGATAATGTGCAGACGATCCACCAGGTCTTCGGGTGCGCCACGCCGATAATTCGACACCAGGCTGAGGGTGATGGTGGCCTGGGGAAACTGCTTGCGCAGCTCTATGAGGAAGGGGCGCGTCAGAATCAGGTCGCCCAGGGCGGCGTGGCGGATCACCGCGATGGAACGTATCTGCTCCGGCTCAATGTGCTGAATGATTTGCCGGGCCTTTTTGCCTGCCCAGGCACCGTTACCGAACCAGAATCGCATAAATCACACTCTTGTCTTTTCTTTGCCTCAAGACGAGGATAAAGTCTGCGTATACTAATATATATTCAGTCCTCGCAGAAGATGTCCGCCACGCCACACAAAATACTCATTATCCGCAACGACAAGCTGGGGGACTTTATGCTGGCCTTTCCCGCCTTCCTCATGGCGCGGGCCAGCTTAGCAGACAGCCAGATCCATGCCCTGGTCCCCGAATACACCCGGGAGCTGGCCGAGGCCTGCACCGGTATCGACAGACTCATCATAGACCCGGGGCCTCATGCCGGCCTGAAGGCACAGTGGCAATTGTTCAGACAACTGCGGCGGGAAAAATATACCGCCGTGGTCACCCTGTTCTCCACTACCCGCACCGGGTTGTTGTGCTGGCTGGCCGGGATCGATTACCGCCTGGCGCCGGCGACAAAACTGGCGCAGATTTTTTATAATCACACTCTCAAACAGCGGCGCTCGCGCTCGGCCAAGCCGGAGTTTGAATATAATCTCGATTTGATCCGCTGCTTTGTCGCGCACATGAATCAGAGTGCCGCCCGGCTGTCACCGCCCTACCTGCAGTTTAACGTCACGGAGATCCGGCAACTGCGCCAGCGCTTTGAGGCAAGCCATCAGATACCAGCGGGACAACGGCTTATCCTGATACATCCCGGCAGTGGTGGCTCGGCAAACAACCTGAGCCCGCCGCAATATGCCGAACTCGCCCGACAACTGCATGTCGCCGGCCAGACCCATTTTGGGATTACCGCCGGCCCCGGGCAACGCGTGACGCACCAGCAGGTTGTCTAACTGCTGGGCCACATT
>JAWOIE010000263.1:0-5687 GCA_046484825.1 Gammaproteobacteria bacterium
ACAACCACTCCGATTCACTGCCCGGCAGACCTAAGAGAACCTCTGAAAAAGTCATTCTGGCGAAGGCCAGAATCCAGTAACTCTCTAATTTTCCTGGACTCCGGCCGACGCCGGAGTGACGAAAAGGCACTTAATCAGAGCATCCCTAAGCGCAGACGGGCGGGGTTTCTCAACGCGCCTCACCCAAATACCCCGTTGCGCCAACCGCGCCTGGAGGGTGCTGGCCGTGGGTGTTCGCACCCACTCAAACAGGGCGGGGTCTGCCAGCGAGTTAAAACCATAGCAGAGAGCAGCTCGTGCAATCGGCGGCTCTGTTGTGGCAACTCCGCACGACATGCTGGCCTGCCAGCCCCAATCCTCGAGCGGCAGCCTGGCACACCCGGCGCGTCGCTCCCGTTAGCGTCCAGGGGCCCAGCCACTCTGCCTGGCCCGGGGATTGCCCCCCGAGTTCAAGCACTCAGCCAGCCTCCGAGAAATAACACCCCCAGCCATAACCACAGGCCCTGTTGGAGAAAGCGCACACTCCTGCCAATATCACCCGGCGTCGGCGCCATACCCTGACCCAGCCAGGGGCGCTGTTCCACTCGACCGTGATCGACCACCGGGCCACCCAGTTTCAGCCCCATGCCCCCCGCACCGCAGGCCATCACCCAGCCAGCGTTATGCCCCTGCCACTGTCGGGCCTGAGCCGCCCAGGTACCCATGTGTCGCCAGGCCCAGCCGACTAGGACATAGGTCAGGGCGCTCAGGCGGGCAGGGACCCAATTCAGGACATTGTCGAAGCGCGCAGCCGCCCGGCCAAAATAGATATAACGTACATTTCTGTAGTCCCACATGGCATCCAGGGTATTGCTCAGCCGATACAGAACCACCCCCGGCAGCCCCAGAAGCACGAACCAGAAAATCACGCCGAACACGGCATCATTACCATTTTCCAGCACCGACTCGATGGCCGCGCGGCAGACGCCGGTCGCGTCCAGTTCACGGGTGTCACGGCTGACCATCATGCCGACGCGCTCGCGGGCATAGCGTAGGTTGTCCGCCTCCAGTGCCGCCTGCACGGTCTGCGCATGCTCTGCCAGACTTTGCCCACCCAGGGCCAGATACAGGATCACTATGGAAAGGACGACGCCAATCGCGGCCTGGTCGGCCAACCATAGCGACAGGCCGACCAGAGGCAGTACCAGCAACAGCCAGGCCAGCAGGCCGGCGAACAGAAAGTGACCTGGGCTGCGGCCCGTGGGCGGATAGAAGCGTCTTTCCAGCCGACTGGCGACATAGCCAAATCCCGCCAGGGGGTGGCGACGGCGTGGCTCACCCAGCAGAAAATCCAGAAAAATGGCGCAGAGCACCATAATCACGGTCAGCATGTCGACTCCCATATGGCGGAACGAAAGAGTGTCTAATATTCTAATTCCGCGGCACCGGTATACAACAATAACACCCTGTTCAACTGGGTCGCGCCTGGGCTGGTAGAAGTGTAACCATCGGGAGCGCCGAGGAACAGCAACTCGAACGGGCGGTGACACTGGAGCAGTATCTGAATATGGAAAAGATTCTGCGCCTGCTGCGTCTATATGGTCTGAGCACAAGGCTCTGGCAACGGCGCCAACAGCAACGAGCCACACGCTCACGCCGTCAACTGCGACTCCAGCCAGGCAAGGGCATCCGTATAGTCATGAAAAATTTTTGCGTTCCACGCCGACTCACGTTTGATGTTTTGCAGTGACTGCGCCGCTATCGCACTCGAACGACGGTGTACCAGAATGGCGATAGCCCTGATATTGGCCAACGTCCCCAGATCCTGTTGCGCCTCAAAGGTGTAGCTATAGTCGTGTTTTTTATTGATCAAGAGACCAAACGGCTGCGGGTATTGGCGGTT
The DNA here is from genome assembly GCA_046484825.1 of Gammaproteobacteria bacterium. Taxonomy (GTDB): domain Bacteria; phylum Pseudomonadota; class Gammaproteobacteria; order UBA6429; family Thiohalophilaceae; genus CAJYAN01. Next base: position 1,883 of record JAWOIE010000263.1, read on the forward strand.
TAAATAGGCATGATATTGGTGGACCATGGCGTCATCTATTTCAACACCTTGATGAACAATCAGCTCATTGATGTTACTGCCGATGGGTCGGGCGACACCAAACCCGAGGTCGATGGTTTCCATCCGCCGGCTGGTCCTTGTGGTTATCGTTATTATGTCTGTATTTTTCCAAGGTAAGCGGCACATGATAATGTGATTAAAGAATATTTCTACACCAGAGTTTATACGCCTATACCTCACAGGGATGTTTGCGGTTAACCACCTGGCAAGCTGGGCCACGCGCTGATGCAGGCTAGCGGCCGCATCGACAAAGCAACGATTGACCGCACTCAGGGGCACGATCTCCTGCCCCACTTCATTACTGACCAGAAGAATTCGAGCCACGAGTTCAGCCAGTGCCGTTATCAACTGCTGGTGCTAGAGGGCCAGGTGATCCTGTGCAAGATGCCAGAGACAGTTGCTCAGCCAGAGCTTCAGACAGTCCGCAGGCAGGGCCACGCTGCCCGCATGGCCGTAGCAAGTTCGAGGGGAGGCTTGGACGGTGCAGCGGGCGGCGCTCCTGGTGTTCCGCCTGGACACGCTTGCCGGAACGGGTCCCCTGAAACCCGCTCAATGATGTGTCAAAGGCGTGATTAAAACAGCCAGCCGGACAGGGTTAACAAGGCCAGGACGACAAGCCAGACGATGACGGTACGTTTGACCAGCGCCAGGGCATGGGAGACGCCAATGGACAGATCCTGTTCTTCCAGCCACTTTTCCGCGGTGTAGCGCATATCCTGGCGCAGGGAACCGACTCCGCTGACGACCAGCAAATCGCGACTCTCCCGCTGCCACAAATCGGCGGGAGAGTTCCAGTAACTCATACTGTCGACAAAATTGCCGGCCAGGGCATAAGCCAGGACACACAAGCGCGCCGGCAGCCAGAAGACAATCTGATACAGCTGCAGGGCCGTGCGCGCAAAGGTGCTAGTGCCCTCGGCAGTATATTGCTGCAAGAGGTGGGCGCTACGAAACAGGGCCGCACCGACCGGGCCCAGGATCACAAACCAGAAAAACACCCCCAGGACGCGATCCACAATCTGGGTCAAAATGGCCTCGCGCAAATTCTCGGCCGCCTGCATGGGGCCATCGTCTTCGTCACAGTCGTAACCGAGAATTTCACAGGCCAGACGTTTCGCCTCGGCCTCGTCTTCCCGTTCCACGGCCTCCAGGTACTGCTGGACCTGGCGGTTGAGGTCCTGCGGGCCGAGACAGAAAATGAGTACGGCCACACTAAACACATAGGCGAAACCACTCCAGAGCCCCCCCAGCATGGCGGTGACCAGCCAGACGCCAAACACCAGGGGTACGACCACGGCCAGGACCAGCAGCGGGCCTTCCGGCACCTGCCATTTTTCCAGGCGTGGCAATAGCGCCGCGACATAAGACTCAAACCAGCGATGACGGCGCCACCGCTCAACACCGTGCCAGAAGCTCTCCACGAACAAACTCAAAAGTATGGCGATCAGACTCATAGCGGCAAGTTTCTATTTATTGCGTCGCGCTTGCAAGCCCGACGTCAGGCGATTGACAGATTTTGTCGATAGCGCACCCAGTCAAACGCGATACCGGGGTCGGTCTTGCGGCCTGGCGCAATATCGCTGTGGCCGGTAATACGCTCCGGGGTAATGGCGGGATAGTGCTGCATAATCAAGCGACTGAGCGCGGCCAGGGCTGCGTACTGTGCCTCGGTAAAGGCTTGCTCGTCCGTGCCCTCAAGCTCAATGCCAATGGAAAAATCATTGCAGCACGACTGGCCACAGAAATGGGATTCGCCGGCGTGCCAGGCCCGCTGACTGAGGGGGACAAACTGGACAATGTCGCCGCCACGGCGAATCAACACATGGGACGATACCTTGAGGTGGGCAATCTCGGCAAAGTAGGGGTGTGCCTGCGGGTCCAGCTGATTGCAAAACAGCTGTTCGATATAGGGTCCACCAAACTCACCCGGTGGCAGGCTGATGTTATGAATCACCAGTAAATCAATCTGGGCCGCCTCGGGGCGGGCATCGGCATTGGGCGAGGGAATATGCTGTACACCCTGCACCCAGCCCTGTTGATCAATCTCCATCAAGGTTCTTCCTCGGCATGTAACTCGGCGGCTGCATCGATGGCGTCACGCAGACTGGCCACACTGGCGTGCGCCTGCAGGGCACGGTGGTACTGGCCGTCAACAAACAGGAACAGGCTGGGCAGGTGAAAAATGTCATAGGCACGGGTGAGGGCCATACTGGTCTGGGCATCCACGGCACAGATGTGCACATCGTCATAGCGCACAAGGAATTCACGCAGTATCGTCTGCCAGCGACGACAGCTGGAGCAACCGTGACTGCTGAAAAAGACCACACTCAGGCCCCGGCTGGCCGCCATATGGGCATAAAAATTTTCATCGTCGAGATTGCGAATGAAGCGCGTTTGACGACTAATAATGGTCCTGTCCTGCATGCCGATCACTCTACCCTGTTCTGATCTCCATAAATGCCTCAGCGCCACATCAATGACACGGATAATGCCAAAGCCCCGGCTATTGTCAATGAGTGCGCCACCCTGCGGGTATACGCGAGCGGGATCCGGCTAGCGTGGAGCGCGAAGGGTCGCCGTGCGCGGACAGGCCGCGCATTGCGCCGCTGGCAGGACTGCTTCAAAATACCGGCCTGTCATCAACCCTGTGAGTCACCGCATGTCCGGGCTACCGCCAGCAGATCACATCCAGCAACACGTTCGCCTCGCCCTGGAGGAAGATGTTGGCCCGGGAGACATCACCGCGGCGTTGATCCCCGTCGAGCGCCAGGTGCGTGCGCATGTCATCTGCCGTGAAGCGGCCGTACTTTGTGGACAGGCCTGGTTTACCGAGGTCTTTCGCCAGCTGGACCCACAGATTGACATCCGCTGGCATTTTGCCGATGGCGAGCAGCTGGGGCGCGACGACCGTGTTTGCAGCATTCGCGGCAGTGCCCGACCGATCCTGAGCGGTGAACGCACGGCGCTGAATTTTCTCCAGACCCTCTCCGGGGTCGCCTCTGTCACCGCGCACTATGTCGAGCAGCTGGCGGGGACACCGTGCAGCCTGCTGGATACCCGCAAGACCATCCCCGGCATGCGCCTGGCGCAGAAATACGCCGTGCGCTGTGGTGGCGGGGTGAATCACCGCATGGGCCTCTACGACGCCTACTTGATTAAGGAAAACCACATCGCCGCCAGCGGTGGGATTGCCAATGCCATCGAGAGTGCTCGCCGCCAACAGCCTGCGGCCTGGATTGAGGTCGAGGTGGAAAACCTGCAGGAATTACAACAGGCCATTGCGGCCGGCGCGGAACGCATCCTGCTCGACAATATGGACCTTGCCAGCCTGACCCAGGCGGTTGCACTGACGGCGAAACGCGCCGAGCTGGAGGCCTCCGGCGGCATCGACCTCACCACGCTACGCCAAATTGCCGAGACCGGGGTTGACTTTATTTCTATTGGCGCCATTACCAAGCACCTGCGGGCCACGGACTTTTCCCTCTGTTTTGAGGACCCTGGCCAGGAAACAGTGAGTCCTCCCTAAGCACTGAGCATCCCTCCCCGGCAGGAACAGAACAGGACAGGCCGCGATTCCTGATCGAATGACCCGGTTACCGCCCCACCGAATGCTTATCCACAGGATTGGAAAATTAAATACCCCTATGACGTTGCCATGAATACTGAAGTGTTATATACATTTATACTATATGCATATGTGTAGTAATGATTTAACCCGGTGATTCCCCCCTCCCCGGAAAACGCA
>JAWOIE010000098.1:0-9984 GCA_046484825.1 Gammaproteobacteria bacterium
GCCCAGGTCAAGGCAGTCGTGATTTTCCTGGACCTCGAGATGCTGGAGCAACAAGGCCGTCCCTTCATCAATGCCCCGGGGGGAGAATATTCCCCAGGTCGAGTGAAAGGTGAAGGGCATGCCGCAGAGTGTCGTGGAGAAGACAATGTCCTGGCGCAGCTGGGCAATTTCTTTTTCCGTGAGCATGGCGCCGATTATGCCATATCGGCGAGTTTGCAGTTGTGATAGAGCAGCTGGCTGCCATGCTCATGGTGGCTCAGGCGTGACATGCCGGCGGGCTTGACCTGGATGCGATACAGACCCCGCGGCGCGGAGTGCAAGGCCTGGGCGATAATGGCGCGATTCACACCGGCATGGGCAACAATGAGTATATGACCGCTGCGATGCCGTTCCAGGTGGTGCTCATAGGCGGCCTGCACCCGCTCGATAAAGGCCGTCAGGTCCTCAGCCCCAGGCGGGCGCAGCGTGACGGGGTCACGATAAAAGTCGGCGTATTGCTGCGGATTTTCTGCCTGAATGGCAGCCGGGGTTCGCCCCTCCCAGTCACCAAAGCCCACCTCGCGAAAATCGTGTTCCACGCTGCACGGGATGCCATGTCTGGCGGCGAGACGCTCGGCAAAGGCCTGACAACGCTGCAGCGGCGAGGTGATGATCTGTGACCAGGGCGCCGTGTCGCCGACGGCCGCCCACATCTGCTGCCAACCCAGCTCACTCAGGGGGTCATCGATGCGGTGGCCGCGATAGGCGCGACCGCCCTGCGGTTCCCCGTGGCGGATTAAGTCAATGAGGGTTGCGGGCATGGCATCAGTCCGGTTTTTTGGGAAAAGTGAGGGCCCGGGTCACGGTGGACTCGCCGTCCTCCAGGGCCTCGCCCAGGAGCATTTCCATGGCCTCCAGCGTGCGGTCACGCACCAGGGCGGCGGCGGCATGCCAGGTACGTAGCTCACACGGGATGGGCTCATGCAGGCTCTGACGGTGTCCTGTCTGAAATTCGGTCCAGGCAATGATGGGCACGTCATTGAGGACACTGTCGACAACGATCCAGGCGTCCTTTTGCAGGATCAGGTCCAGGTGTTTCAGCCTGGGGATGCGAAAGCGGATGTGGTTGCCCAGGCGCTTGAGTGCGACCTGTACATGGTTGTAGTAATTGGCATTGACCGTCGTCGCACGGCGCGACAGGATGGGGACCTCATTGTGGCGCGTATAGAGTTGCATTTACAAGCTATCAGGGCGCCGGTTGTCAGGTCTAGTGTTCAGCGCGGCCATGCGCCTCCAGCAGGGTCCGGGTCATAATACGGTCGGTATAGGCCATGGCGATGGCCGAGAGCAGAAAGGTCGCGTGAATAATGACCTGCCACATGATGGTCGATTCGGCGATATTGTCGGCGTCGATAAAGGTCTTTAAAAGGTGCACCGAGGAAATTCCAATCAGGGCCATGGCCAGTTTGATTTTCATGGTGGCGGCATTGACGTGGGAGAGCCATTCAGGCTGGTCCGGGTGTTCCTTGATATTCAGACGAGAGACAAAGGTCTCATAGCCGCCAATGATGACCATGATCAACAGGTTGGCGATCATGACCACATCGATCAGCCCCAGCACCATTAACATAATGCCGGTTTCGCCGAGTTCGTTGGCGCTGGTGACCAGGTGCCAGAGCTCAACCATGAATAAATAGACATAAACGCCCTGGGCGACGATCAGGCCCAGATACAGGGGCGCCTGAAACCAGCGACTCCAGAAAATCAGTTGCCCCATAATCGCGAGGGGGGTGCCGTGGGACTTGTTGCTGACGTGATTCACGTGTGTTTACCTTTCCTGTGGACTGTTGTGATCCGGTTGAGCCAGGCTTGCCTGTGTCGCCAACGCCAGGCTCAGGGCCTCGTCCAGCGAGGCGGCGACAACATTATAGTGGCCCATTTTCCGCCCGGGGCGCGCCTGTTTTTTGCCATAGAGGTGTAACTTGATATTGGGGTGGTCCAGCAGGCAGGACCAGTCCGGCGCCTGGCCATGCTGCCAGAGATTGCCGAGCATATTGATCATCACCACGGGGGACAACAGGCGGGTATCGCCCAGTGGCAGGCCACACACGGCGCGCACTTGTTGTTCAAACTGATCGGTGACGCAGGCATCCAGCGTATAGTGGCCGCTGTTGTGCGGGCGGGGGGCGATTTCATTGACCAGCAGGTTGCCATTAGAGATAAAAAATTCCACCGCCATGACGCCGACATAATCCAGCGTGCTGGCGATGCGCGTCGCCATCGCGAGCGTTTCCTGGCGGAGCTTGTCGTCGATACGCGCAGGGACAATGCTGACATCGAGGATACCGTGTTGATGAATATTTTCCGCAGCGGGGTAAGTTACAACCTCGCCATCGAGGCCGCGCGCCAGCACCACCGAGACCTCAGCATCCAGAGCCATGCGTTGTTCCAGCACGCAGGCCTCACCCCTGAGTGCCTGCCAGGCGGCCTCGGCGTCGGTCAAGGTTGCGATACGGTACTGGCCTTTACCGTCATAACCAAAGCGCGAGACTTTGAGAATGGCCGGCGGTGGTATGGTGGCGAGGGCGGCCTTGAGATCATCCAGCGAATGGATCACCGCAAAGGGCGCGGTGGGAAAGCCATTGGCATGGAGAAAGTTCTTTTCGTGAATGCGATCCTGGGTGATCGTCACCGCGTGCGCACCGGGTCGCACCGGTCCGTGTTGTGCCATGTGTTCCAGGGTCGCGGCGGGGACATTTTCAAATTCTGTGGTGACGACGTCGCAGATTTTGGCCAGATAGTCGAGTGCAGTCTGATCCGTGTAGTCAGCGCAGACATGATCGCTGGCCAGCTTGCCGGCGGGGCTCTCGCTATCCGGGTCGAGGACGATGACCTCATAGCCCATGGTGCGTGCGGCCACGGTGAACATACGACCGAGCTGGCCACCCCCTAACATGCCAAGCGTACTGCCGGGGAGAATTTTCATGCCCTGGGGAGTTTCATGGCGCGCACCTGGGCGCGCTGTTTTTTTCGAAAGGCCTGCAGTTTATTGGCGCACTTCTCATCATGCAGCGCCAGCAGGGCGGCGGCAAACAGGCCGGCATTGGCCGCACCGGCCTCACCGATGGCGAAGGTGGCCACCGGAATGCCCTTGGGCATCTGGGCAATAGACAATAATGAGTCCAGTCCCTTCAGCGCGCGCGAGGTCACGGGGACGCCAAGCACGGGGATAATGGTCTTTGAGGCCAGCATGCCGGGGAGATGGGCGGCCCCGCCGGCACCGGCGATAATCACCTGGAGTCCACGTGCGGCCGCCGTTTCTGCATACTCGAACAGCAGGTCGGGGGTCCGATGGGCAGAGACTACCCTGGCCTCGTGGGGAATGCCGAATCGCTCCAGGATGTCCACCGCATGGCTCATGACCTTCCAGTCACTGTTACTGCCCATGACGACACCGACGAGTGGTTTTTTCATGCTAACTCCAAAATAACCTTGCCGGGCATGAGAATTCAGAATAGGGACCCGGCACGGAATTATATTACAGACGGTTACCTGACGGTATCACCAAATTGCCGCAGGAAGGTTACTTGGTCAGGCTGGCAAACAGGAGTGGCAATTGTTCCGGCAGGCGTTCGACATTATCGATCACGGTGTAGTTGTTGGCGCCGAAGATGCGTTTTACATAGGTATCGGCATCAGGGTCCAGGGTCAGACAGTAGCTGAGCACGCCCTTGCTGTAGAGCTCCTCCACGGCCTTTTTGGTGTCGTGGCGCAGGTGCTGTGGATCGCGCTCATCGATATCGGCCGGCTCGCCATCGGTGACGATGAGCAGCAATTTGCGCCGTTCCGGCTGCCTTAACAGGTGCTGACCGGCATGGCGCATGGCCGCTCCCATGCGGGTGGAGAGGCCGCCCTGCATCCCGGCGAGCCGCGCCTTGGCCTCATCGTCAAAGTGCTGATTGAAGTCCTTGAAACGATAATACTGCACATCGTGGCGGCCGTCAGAGGCGAAACCGTGCAGGGCAAAGGGGTCACCAATGCCGTTAATCGCAGTGGCCACCAGGGTGGCGGCTTCACGGGTCAGGGCCAGTACGGTCTTGTCGGAACCGCCGATCTTTTCATTGGTGGATTCCGACAGGTCCATGAGGACGACCACGGCCAGGTCACGATTCTTGAGGACGTTGCGCATGGTAATACGCGGATTGGGTTGTTCGCCCATGCGAATGGAGATCATGGCGTCGATGGCGGCATTAATATCAATTTCATCGCCATCTTCCATATTGCGTACCCGCTGCACGCCTTCCGGGGTCAACAGGTCAATGATCTGTTTAATGCGATGCGCAATGGGTTTGTGTTCGGTAAGGATATTCTCAATATCCTCCGGATTGCCTTTGGGCTGGCGACGCTCGTAGACTGTGGCCCAGTCAGGACGGTGGAGCTGTATCTGATAATCCCATTCCTGATAGTGAAAGGGGTCGGAGACCGGTTCCTTGCCCCACATATCGTTAAAACTTCGGGTGTTCTCCAGGTCATCCTCATAGGGAAACATTTCGGTGTCGCAGGTCCAGATCTCCTGGGCATCATCGCCGGCGAGTTCACAATCCACCTCATTGGCCATTTCCATGACACTGACCGTCTTGCGTAGCTGGCGCTGGTTGGCGGAGACATACTCATTGAAGGTCTCGAAAGTGAATTCTTCAAACTCCCAGACAAAGCGATTGTCATCACGATAGGGGATACGAATACGTTCAAGAATGCGCAGGCTGGGCACGATTTTGCGGCTGGAAAGAAGATTGAACAGTTCCATGCCCAGGTGCCAGGAGAACTGGTTGTTATCCTGCTCGGCTTCGATTTTTTCATGGAACTGTTCACACAGGCCATTGAGTTCCAGGTCGTCGGTTTTATAACGGGCATCCAGCAACATGAGCGCCAGACGCTCCAGCACTAGCATGGTGGGATGCTCGACATCGCCTTCGTGTTCCCGGTCGAGCAGCGCGCACCAGAGTTTGCGCAGTCCAGGAAAGTCGCGCGCGGCCTTGTATTCGACGCGGGCATCTTCAATAAAGGCAATAAAGAACATTTGTGCCGGACTCAGTTGCTCGGCGGAAATGGGTGCGCGGGTATAGCAGATATGCGCAGCCATGTGCGCGGCCGTGGCGCGATACAGTTCCAGGCCGCTGATGTCGCCAATGGCATCCACCGCATCGGGCATGTGCAGGATATGCGCCTCGATATAGGGCCGAAAATCGGTGTAGTCCGCGCCGGTGGGGCGCAGGAAAAAATCACGGCCCCACAGGGCGCGCAAATAGAAATTGAGTTTGCGCTGGGTATCGATAAACAGCGTGCCGCGACGTTCTTTTTGCAGCACGGCCAGACTGTCCTGTGACTCCAGGTTAAAGTACTTGGTCAGGTTGTTGAAGTCGCGGCGATAGGCCTGGGCACCAAAGTTGGCCCAGCGGCGCAGGCCGCTCAGGGTCAGCTTTGAGAGTAGTTCGTCAATATGATTGAGCATGGGCCGCAGACCGCGGGCGGCGGTGGAAGACAGCTGGTGTATCAGGGTGAGATAGCCGCGCAGGAGTTCCGCATCACCCAGTCGCCGTGCGGCCGTGGGCAGACTGTTAAACATCAGGGTGATGACTTCACCCGAGGTCATGGAGGAGAGCCGCATGGCTGCGGTGAGGCAGTCATTGATAACGTCCTCGCCACATTCCTTGGTGACCTGTGGCATTTCCTGCAGATAGGAAATGACTACATCCTTGCCGCGCCCCAGATTACACAGTGCCCGGGCACCTTCCATATAGTGCTGCAGCCCGGCCGGCGACATGCTGCGTGTCGCCTCCTGGAACGTCGCCTTGAGGACATCGCGCACCTCGGGTGCGATCTCCTTCAGCTGTTCTTCATAATCTTCGAGTTTGATACTCATTTACATAAAATCTCTAACGCAACGGCACGGTGGCGCAAAGGGCGCAGAGTCGAAATCAAAAAATCTTCCTGGCGTGCTCTGCGTTTTAGTGTCTCGGCGTTGGTTTTATTAATTAAAAAACGTTTGCACAGCGGCGTTCAGGGTGTCGCGCATATCCGGATCATCGGTCAGAGGCGTCACCATGGTCATTTTACAGGCCGCCAGCGGATCGACGCCTTTGCTGATCAACTGACCGGCATAGACCAGCAGACGTGTGGAGATACCTTCGTCCAGGCCATGGCCCTTGAGGTTGCGGGCGCGGTGGCCAATCTGTACCAGTTTGGCTGCGGTCTTCTCATCGACGCCGGATTCCTTGGCGACGATAGCGGTTTCGATTTTCTCTTCCGGGTAGTCAAAGTCCATACCGCCAAAACGCTGCTTGGTGGATTGTTTCAGGTCCTTCATCAAACTCTGGTAACCGGGATTGTAGGAAATGACCAGCTGGAAGTCCGCATGGGCCTCAATCAGCTCCCCCTTCTTGTCCAGGGGCAGGCTGCGACGGTGATCGGTCAAAGGATGAATGACGACGGTGGTGTCCTGGCGGGCTTCAACCACTTCATCCAGATAGCAGATGGCGCCGATGCGCGCCGCCGTGGTCAGGGGGCCATCCTGCCATTTGGTGCCGTCCTTATCCAGCAAAAAGCGACCTACCAGGTCCGAGGCGGTCATGTCTTCGTTACAGGCAACCGTGATGAGCGGTTTGCCCAGCTTATAGGCCATGTATTCAACAAAACGTGATTTACCACAACCGGTTGGGCCCTTGAGCATGACCGGCATGCGGACATTGTAGGCGGCCTCGTAGAGTTCAACCTCATCGCCGACAGGCTCGTAGTAGGGTTCAGTTTTTACAATGTACTGTTTTGGGTCTACTGTGGTTTCATTCTTTGACATAACACACCTTCGTTCAGTTGCTGAGGTTATTCGTTATCTTCATCATCCGTTTCTGATTCACCAGACCAACCGGACGCCCGTGCTCGTGCGAGCCATTCGCCATGTATGTGCTGATGGCGTTCAAATAATTCCTGTGGCAAATGACTGACGAGGCAGCCATATTTGTCCCACTCGGCATTGACCTTTTGCAATAAGGCATCAATCCCGGCTAGGTTCCAGCCTTCACAGGTTTCGGTTTCGGGAAGCAGACCAAAGACCCAGGCATCTCGGATAATCTTGCCAATGGTGGTCATGCCGCCATTCATGTCGTTATCGATACCGACGTACTTGTCTGGTTTGCCCAATTTTATAAACCCTGTATTAATTTAAGTCATCGTCAGATATGTTGTGACATATCTTTGTGCGCAGCGTAAAAAAAGCCCCTGACCGTTTAATGGCGGGCAGGGGCTGATGTTTTACTGTGTCGCTACTTGCCGTCGCGACACAGCGTACTTCCTGTACAGCACCCTGCCGTGGTTAAACCGTCTTACCACGGTAGATTACCATAGACGCACCTGCGGATTGGGAAAAGTTGTCAAACCCCAGCAGGCGAACATGGTTCTTCGGATGGGCTTTATGACAGGCTTCAAGTTCAGCCAGGATGACGTCCACATCAGTTTCGCCGAACATGGGCAGTTTCCACATGTACCAGTAGTTGCTGCGTGCATTTTCCGGTTCCGTGTGTTCAATGCCAGGGTTCCAGCCCTTGCTGACAATGTACTCGATTTGCTTACGGGTCTGATCCGCAGTCATGGCCGGCAGGTATGAGAAGGTCTCAAACTTGCGGCTGGCTGTGTCGGCCAGGCTTGATTTGTAATCTTGCATATCACTCATGTTAGTTCTCCAAAAATTCAGTAACGAATTCGATTTCGTATGTTCAACAAACGTTTTGCAATAAAGTTGCGAGGACCGAGGTGCGAGCCACGAGGCAATGCGCCCTCGTTACTCGTCCCTCGTAACTCGGTACTATTACTTATGCGATACGTCCAGCTTGTCAACCGTATCGAATTCGAACTTGATTTCCTTCCAGGTTTCCATCGCCATCTTGAGTTCCGGACTGTGCTTGGCAGCATTGGTAAGAATGTCCTTACCTTCTTTCTCAATTTCGCGACCGGAGTTACGGGCCTCGACACAGGCTTCAACCGCAACACGGTTCGCACCAGCGCCTGCGGCATTACCCCAGGGGTGACCCAGCGTACCGCCACCGAACTGCAGCACGGAGTCATCACCGAAGATGTTGACCAGTGCCGGCATGTGCCACACGTGGATACCGCCAGAGGCTACCGGCAGTACGCCCGGCATGGCGCCCCAATCCTGGTCGAAGAAAATACCGCGTGAACGGTCTTCCTTGATGTAGCTGTCGCGCATGATGTCGATCCAGCCCAGGGTAGCGTCACGGTCGCCTTCCAGCTTACCGACGACGGTCCCGGAGTGCAGGTGGTCACCACCGGACAGACGCAGGATCTTGGTCAGTACACGGAAGTGGATACCGTGGTGCGGGTTGCGATCGAGCACTGCGTGCATGGCACGGTGAATGTGCAGCAGCATGCCGTTGTCCTGACACCACTGTGCCAACTGGGTGTTGGCGGACCAGCCACCGGTGATGTAGTCGTGCATGATGATCGGCGCGCCGATTTCTTTAGCGTATTCTGCACGCTTCATCATTTCGTCAGACGTCGGTGCGGTGACGTTCAGGTAGTGACCCTTACGCTCGCCGGTTTCGGCTTCGGCCTTATGGATGGCTTCCATAACGAAGTCGAAACGGTGACGCCAGCGCATGAACGGCTGGGAGTTGACGTTTTCATCGTCCTTGGTGAAGTCCAGACCACCGCGCAGACCTTCGTAGCAGGCACGGCCATAGTTCTTGGCGGACAGACCCAGTTTGGGCTTGATGGTACAACCCAGCAGCGGGCGGCCATATTTGTTCAGAATGTCACGTTCAACCTGGATACCCTGGGGTGGGCCATTACAGGTCATGACATAGGCGATGGGGAAGCGAATGTCTTCCAGACGCAGGGCGCGCAGGGCCTTGAAGCCGAACACGTTACCGACCAGTGAGGTCATGACGTTGACGACAGAACCTTCTTCGAACAGGTCAATCGGGTAGGCCACGAAGGCATAGAAGCAGGTGTCATCGCCGGGAACGTCTTCGATGGCGTAGGCGCGACCCTTATAATAGTCCAGGTCGGTCAGCAGGTCGGTCCATACGGTGGTCCAGGTACCGGTAGAAGACTCTGCGGCAACCGCAGCAGCAACTTCTTCACGGGGTACACCCGGCTGTGGAGTGACTTTGAAGCATGCCAGGATATCGGTATCCTTGGGGGTATATTCCGGCATCCAGTACGTTTCGCGGTATTCTTTTACACCCGCGCTATAACTTTTCACTGCCATGAGCAGTTCCTCCTAGAGTAGTTTGGCTAAAGACAAATTCAGTATCATTAAATGTTGTGGTGAAACAACGAACACCAGGTATAAGTGGTAGCGTCGTCATCAACATCTGATGTGGGGTGCAGTATAGGCGGCATATACATAAAGTAAATTAAATAATAATGATTAAGACGATAAGCTTAACCTTATGCACGCTTGGTTTATAAACTCTTGAATTATAGTGATTATTTTATATTTCGAGAATGTGCCGGGGAAACTGTGGTGGACTGGTACTGGTTGGGTGCAGCACGGCCGTAAACAAGGTGGGACGCGGTGGGTTCTGACGCCCGCCCCGGTCTAGTCCTTGCCTTCCTTGTTCAGGCGCTCTTCTTCCTCAATGGCCGCGTCCAGCTCGGCGTCCATTTCTTCTTCCGTCAGAAGCTCTGCCTCGCGGTCCTCTTCGCGGCGTTTGATCAGCATGCGCGAGAAGAGCAGGCCGATCTCGAACAGCAACCACATGGGCAGGGCCAGCAGGGTCTGGGAAATGACATCGGGCGGAGTCAGCAGCATGGCGATGACAAAGGCACCGACAATGATGTAGGGGCGCTTGGCGGCCAGGTTATCAGGTGTGGTGACTCCGGCCAGGACCAGCAAGATGGTGGCAATGGGTACTTCGAAGGCCACGCCAAAGGCAAAAAACATTTTCAGCACAAAGTCGAGGTACTTGCTGATGTCCGTCATGACGG
>JAWOIE010000114.1:0-5176 GCA_046484825.1 Gammaproteobacteria bacterium
GCTGGCGGGGATACCGGGCTCGATGACGCGCACGCGGATTTCCGGATAAATAATGTGAGGCAGGAGGTCGATGCCAAGCTGGCCGAGGGAGAAAAAGCCCATGACGACCACCGTCAGGGTCAGCATGAGCACGCTGATGGGGCGCCGGATAGACCAGCTTGCCAGTCCGCCGCTGCGAAAGCGCTGCTGCATGGGTGTCAGCGCCTCTCGCCGTCGGTCGCCGGGTTCGCCGCCGCCGGCCTGGCGGTGGTGCCATCAGCACTGATTTTTACCGCCTTGCCATCATTTAGGCCAATGTGGCCGCGGGTAATCACCCGCGCACCGCTTTCCAGACCCTCGATGACCTGGATGCGGCTGCCGGCCTGCAGGCCGGTGGTAATAGCGGTGTAGCGGGCCTTGCCCTCGGCATCAACGGTGAAGACATAGTCACCCCGGGAGTCATGCTTGATGGCGGAAAAGGGCAGGCTGAGCAGGGGGGCGGTATGGATGTCCAGTGTGACCCGGCAGAGCTGACCGGCCCGGGCATTGGGGGGTACCGGGCTGAGCAGGACCTCCGCGGTGCCGAGGCGGCTCGCCGGGTCGACCGCCGGATAGACGCGCAGGATCTTGCCGGCAAAGGCCTGCTCGCCTAGGGCGTCGATGACCACGGCCACGGGCAGATCATTGCGCAGCTCGCTGAGCAGATATTCCGAGACACTAATACGGGCCTTAAGGGCGCTGTCGTCGATCAGGGTCAGGATATGCCCGTGCAGGGAGACGACGTCCCCCGGTTCCTTGAAGCGCTCACTGATAATACCGTCAAACGGGGCGTCAATGCGGGTATGGGCCAGTTGAGTACGACGCAGGCTGGCCTCGGCATTGGCGAGCTCCACGGCGGTCTGCGCCCGGGCGATCTCATCCTCGGAGGCCAGTTTGCGGGGCATGAGGCGCTCCAGGCGTTTGAGGTCAAGGCGGGCCTGATTGTAGCTGGCGATGGCCTTGTCCAGTTCGGCCCGCGCCACCGCGTCGTCAAGCTGTACCAGGAGTTGCCCCTGGCGGACACGATCCCCGGGGTAAAAGGGCAACTGGGTAATGCGCCCCTGGGCCTCATTGATAATATGCACGCGGGAGATGGGCTCCAGCGAGCCGGTCGATTGCCTGTGAATGGTGAGCGGGCCACGCTCGACACTAACTACGGCCACGGTCTGATCCCGGGCCTTGGGTTTTTTGGCCGGGTCGGGCTCACTACAGCCGTTCAATATCAACACGCCCAGGGTGGTGGCCAGGACTACGCCCAGTACGCGCAGGCGCTGTGGAAGTTGGTTGTTCTGAAGGTAATATGTAAACACTTGAACCTAAGGTTTTGTTTTGGCGGAGATGTCATAATACGCTTTTCCCCGACGTGACGTACAGAGCATTGAACCGATTTATACGCTACACCCAGGACCCCCATGACCAGCGCACCGACCTGAGAAATCTGCGGCGCATTACGCCGTTTTTGTGGAAATTTCGCGGTCGGGTGGTGCTGGCGCTGGTCGCGCTCAGTCTGGCCAAGGTCGCGGTAGTGGCGGTGCCTTTTCTGCTCAAGGCCATTGTCGATGGTCTGGATGTGAAGGCCGGCGCCGAACTGATTTTACCCCTGGGCCTGCTGCTGGCCTATGGCGGCCTGCGCATGGCGGCCAGCCTGTTCAATGAGTTGCGCGATGCGATTTTTGCCCGTGTGCGCTATGGCACCATGCGCGAGATTTCCGCCACGGTATTCCAGCACCTGCACCGGCTCTCCCTGAGCTTTCATCTGGACCGGCGCACCGGTGGTGTTACCCGTGACCTGGACCGAGGCGCGGCCAGTGTCAGTTCCATTCTCAACTATCTGGTCTTTAACATTCTACCGACCGCCGCGGAATTTTTGCTGGTGGCCGCCATCTTGCTCAGTCAGTATCAGGCCCGCTTTGCCCTGGCCATTTTTGCCACGGTGGTCCTGTACGTCGTATTCACGTTAATGATTACCGAGTGGCGCATGCACTTTCGGCATGAAATGAATGCCCTCGATTCCAACGCCAACAGCCGCGCGGTAGACGGTCTGCTCAATTTTGAGACCGTAAAATATTTTAACAACGAAGACTTTGAGCTGCAGCGCTACCACCAGGTATTGCAGAACTGGGAGACCGCGGCGGTCAAGAGTCAGACGTCCATGTCCATGCTCAACTTTGGTCAGGGGGCGATCATTGCCCTGGGGGTCACCCTGATTATGGTCTTCGCCGGCATGGGCGTGGTCGAAGGCCACATGAGCCTTGGCGACCTGGTCATGGTCAATGCCCTGATGTTGCAGTTGTTCATGCCGCTGGGTTTTCTCGGCATTGTCTATCGCCAGCTCAAATATGCCCTGGCGGATATGGACCTGATGTTCAAGCTGCTCGACCGCGAGCCGGAGATCCGGGACCCGGCGAATGCCCGGCCGTTGGCGATCAGCCGGGGTGCTGTCGAATTGCAGTCGGTCAATTTCGCGTACCAGCAAGAGCGGCAGATACTGCACGACATCAGTTTTAAGGTGGCGCCGGGTGAAAAGGTGGCCATTGTTGGCCCCTCCGGCTCGGGCAAGTCGACCCTGGCGCGACTGCTGTTTCGCTTTTACGAAGTCGATAGCGGCCGCATTCTCATCGACGATCAGGATATCAGCACGGTAACGCAACAAAGCCTGCGCGAGGCCATTGGCATTGTGCCACAGGATACGGTGCTGTTTAACGACTCGATCTTCTACAATATCCAGTACGCGCGGCCCAATGCCCGCCATGACGAGGTGGTGCAGGTGGCCAAACGGGCGCACATCCACACATTTATCGAGAGCCTGCCACAGGGCTACGAGACCGTGGTCGGCGAGCGCGGCCTCAAGCTCTCCGGCGGTGAAAAGCAACGGGTGGCCATTGCCCGCGTAATTCTGAAGAACCCCAAAATCCTGATCTTCGATGAAGCCACTTCCAGTCTCGACTCGCACTCGGAACAGGCCATTCTCGATGCCCTGCGAGAGGTGGCGCAACAACACACGACTCTGGTGATTGCACATCGACTCTCCACTATTGTGGATGCAGACACCATTCTGGTTATGGAACAGGGCCGCATAGTTGAACAGGGCAGTCATTCCCATTTATTATCCCAGCAGGGTTTGTATGCGCATTTATGGGCCTTGCAACAGGAAGAACGACAGGCGCACACCGCGACAACAGTACAGGATGCACCCATATAGAACGGATACTGTGCGGGCGAACGGCTAGCACATGCTGCCTGCCACTGGGCAGACTGAGGCCAGGGGCAGTTATAAGGCTTCGCGATTACGACAACAACATGATGGCAACGGATAAAAATTGATGCGATATCTGATTACAGGCGGGGCGGGCTTTATCGGTTCAGCGGTGATACGCCACCTGATCGAACACACCGAACACGAGGTCATTAATCTCGACAAGCTCACCTATGCGGGCAATCTGGAGTCGCTGGCGGCGGTCTCGAGTGAGCCGCGCTATCACTTCGCGCAGGTGGATATCTGTGACGCCGCGGCGGTCCAGCACGTCCTGGCGCAGTACCAGCCCGACGCCATGATGCATCTGGCGGCGGAATCTCACGTGGACCGCTCCATCGATGGCCCGGCCGCCTTTATAGAAACCAATATCGTTGGCACCTATATTTTGCTCGAGGCCGCACGTGACTACTGGAAGACCTTGCCACCGGCGCGGGCCGCAGCGTTTCGCTTTCATCATGTCTCTACCGATGAGGTCTACGGCAGCCTGCCGGCTACGGGACTGTTTACCGAGACATCACGCTACGAACCCAACTCACCCTATTCCGCCAGCAAGGCTTCGTCCGATCACCTGGTGCGCGCCTGGTGTGCCACCTATGGTCTGCCGGTGGTGATCAGCAATTGTTCCAATAACTATGGGCCCTACCAGTTTCCGGAAAAGTTGATTCCCTTAATGGTATTGAACGCGCTTCAGGGCAAGGCCCTGCCGGTGTACGGCCGGGGGGATCAGATCCGCGACTGGTTGTATGTGGATGACCATGCGCGCGCCCTGTGTCAGGTGCTGGCCAGGGGGACGGTGGGTGAGACCTATAATATTGGCGGTCACAACGAAAAGACCAACCTGCAGGTGGTGCATGCCCTGTGTGATTTGCTGGAGGAACTGGTGCCGCAACACCCTGCCGGGGTAGAGCGCTATCACGATCTGATCGCATACGTCGCCGATCGTCCTGGCCATGATCAGCGCTATGCCATCGACGCGAGTAAGATTCAACGCGAACTCGGCTGGACGCCGGAGGAGACCTTTGCCACAGGTTTGCGTAAGACGGTACAGTGGTATCTCGACAATCCCGTCTGGTGCCAGCATGTGCAGGATGGCAGTTATCAACAGGAACGCCTGGGACTGGGGGCTTGATATGAAGGGCATTATTCTCGCCGGTGGTTCCGGCACACGCTTACACCCCATCACCCTGACGGTTTCCAAACAGTTGATGCCGGTGTATGACAAACCGATGATTTACTATCCCCTGACGACCATGATGCTGGCGGGTATTCGCGAGATCCTGATTATTTCCACACCGCAGGACCTGGGGCGCTTTGAACAGCTGTTAGGCGATGGTACGCAGTGGGGCATGTCACTGTCCTATTGTGTGCAGCCGGCCCCCGAGGGGCTGGCGCAGGCCTTTATCCTGGGTAAGGACTTTATTGGTGACGACGCCTGCGCGCTAATCCTGGGTGATAATCTCTTTTATGGCCACAATCTGGAACAGCAGTTACAGCGTGCGGCGCAAAAGGAACAGGGCGCTACGGTGTTCGCCTATCCGGTCACCGATCCGGAACGCTACGGTGTGGTGGCCTTCGACGAAAACGGTTTTGCCACGAGTATTGAGGAAAAACCGGCTCGGCCCCGTTCTCGCTATGCCGTGACCGGGCTGTACTTCTATGACAACGATGTGGTGGAGATGGCCCACAGCATCAAGCCCTCGCAACGCGGAGAACTGGAAATTACCGATGTCAATCGTATGTATCTGCAACGCGGCGCGCTTAGTGTCGAAATGATGGGGCGGGGCATGGCCTGGCTGGACACGGGCACGCATGACTCCCTGCTGGAGGCCTCGCACTTTATCCAGACGATCGAACGTCGTCAGGGTCTGAAGGTCGGCGCGCCGGAAGAGGTGGCCTGGTATA
>JAWOIE010000124.1:0-9150 GCA_046484825.1 Gammaproteobacteria bacterium
GTTCATACCTGAAGCCTATTAAGAACTGCCTTGCTAATGTGCTAAACTGCCGCGATTTTTTCCCTACAGCAGGGCGACCTGCTTGCCGTACGCTCCGCCGGCGCCTATGGCTTTTCCATGAGCTCCAACTACAACACCCGGCCGCGGGCGGCCGAGGTCATGGTGGAGGGTGACCGGGTACATGTCATTCGTCAGCGGGAAACCATTGCCGAACAGTTTGCACAGGAGCAGTTATTGCCCGAGTAGTGCTCGATCTATGAGGTCAAGACATTATGAACAAGCCGCAAAGGCCTGAAATGCTAGTGTGCAACCCCGAGCCCCGAACAACAATCCGCCTGCGCCTTTGCGCCGGTGTGTTATAGCTTTAACCTCGCACATATGAACCGCATCCCCGAACCCGAACTCATGAACGATGCCGCACAGGCGCAGGCCTATGCCCATGCCGATTTTGCAGCGCCTCATCAGCAGTTCATCGACACTTTTCAGGAGCGCTTTGCAGGCCTTGACATCAGTGACGCCGTCCTCGATCTGGGCTGCGGCCCCGCGGATATTAGCCGCCGCTTTGCCCTCGCCTATCCCCATTGCACCCTGCATGCGGTGGATGGCGCCAGTCACATGCTGGCGCATGCCCGCAGGCTCAATCAGCAACAGGGCCTGGCGCAGCGCATTGTGCTCATCGAGGGCACATTGCCAGGGGTAACGCTGCCGCAGGATTTTTATCACACCATTATCAGCAACAGCCTGTTGCACCACCTGCATGATCCCTTTGTCCTTTGGCAGACGCTCCGACAATACGCCAAGGCCTCTGCCCATATTTTCATCATGGACCTCATGCGGCCTGACTCGGCGGCGACGGCGGCACAACTCGTCACCACCTATGCGGCCAGTGAGCCGCATATTCTGCAAGAGGATTTTTATCACTCGCTGCTGGCCGCCTTCACCCCGCGGGAAGTCCAACACCAGCTCGAAGAAATGGCCATGAGCCATCTGCGCGTCGAAGAGGTCAGCGACCGTCATATGATCATTTATGGGTGTCTCAACTGACATGGCCTTTACCAATCCCTCGGCCGCAGACATTCGTGTGTTGTTGTCCCACTGCAGGACCATCGCCGTGGTGGGCCTGTCGCCAAAACCCAACCGTCCTTCCTATCAGGTCAGCCAGGCCATGCAGGGCTTTGGTTACCGCATTATCCCGGTACGACCGGCGGTGGCCGAGGTGCTGGGGGCGACGGCCTATCCGGATCTCTATGCCATCCCGACGCAGATACAGATTGACCTGGTCGATGTCTTTCGTGCCCCGGAACATGTCGACCCCATTGTCGATGCCTGTATTGATCGGGGCATCCCCGCGATTTGGCTACAGGACGGCGTGATCAACGAGGCGGCTGCCAGGCGCGCGGCGGACGCCGGCCTGACCGTCATCATGGACCGTTGCATCTACCGGGATTACCTGCAATTAATGGCTTAGGGGCAGGGTAAAATAGCCGTGTCTGGCGTTTACCGCTATAGTCAGGAGAGTCGATTGCAAAGGTTCCTGATCTGACATGCTGAGTTTTATCTTGCGTACCCTGTGGCTAACCTGGTCCTGGCTGGAACTGACACTCTTTACCTTAGGGCTCTATGCCCTGTCCTGGCTACCACGGCCCTTGACCGGGGCCTACTATCACCACCTGTTTCGTATCTGGTGCGACTTTTTTGTCCGCGCCCTGGGGGTGCGACTGCGATTGCATGAAAAAAATCTCAAGCGGCTACCCGCGCAATACATTCTGATAGCCAATCACCCGTCGGCCCTGGAGGATGTCGGCATCCCTGCCCTGTTTAATGTCTATCCACTGGCCAAACAGGGTGTGCGCGACTGGTTGCTGGTGGGCCGCATTAACGCGGCAGCGGGCACGATGTTTGTCAAACGCGATGACCCGGAGTCCAGGCACGCGGCCATCGACAAGCTCATCGCCAAACTGCAACAGGGCCACAGTGTCGCCCTGTTCCCCGAGGGGGGTTGCAAGGGACGGCGCATATTTGAAAAGTTTCAGACCGGTGCCTTTGATGTCTCCCTGCGCACCGGCATCCCCATTGTGCCGGTGTTTATCCACTACGAGGCGCAGGAAACCTTTGAGTGGCAGGCCCCTTATACCCTGCTCGACAAGATGTGGCACTTCATGACCAGCCGCAATGACCAGGCCAACTTCTATGTCTATGATGCCATTGACCCCGCCGGTTTCAGCGATAAACACGCCTATGCCACAGAGGTACACAAGCGTTATTTACACTGGCAGCGGCAGTACCTGGAATAAATCCTGTGCGACCGGGGGAGAGATGTCTTTTTACTTTTAATCCCGCGCCCACGGCGCTAATCTTCACTCATGCAATTACACTTCACTAAAATGCACGGCCTCGGCAATGACTTTGTTGTTCTCGATGGCATCCACCAGAACCTGCAGCTGAGCAAGGACCACCTGCGCCATCTCGCCCATCGCCACTTTGGTATCGGTTGTGATCAAATACTGCTGGTCGAAACGGCGACCCGAGCCGATGTGGATTTTCGTTATCGTATCTTCAACGCCGATGGCGGCGAAGTGGAGCAATGCGGCAATGGCGCGCGCTGCTTTGCCCGATTTGTCCTCGACAAGGGCCTGACCACCAGCACCGAGATCGCCGTTGAGACTCAGGGTGGCCGTATTGTCCTCAAGGTCGAAAGCGACGGCCAGATCACGGTGGATATGGGCGTACCGGACTTCGAACCCGCCGCCCTGCCCTGCCTCACGCCAAAGCGGCAATTGCTATATCCCCTGGAGGTCAACGGCCGTGAGCTTCAGGTCGGGCTGGTTTCCATGGGCAATCCCCACGCGGTCCTGCAGGTTGAGCGCATTGGCACGGCCCCGGTCGAGACACTCGGGCCGGCACTCGAATCCCATGCCAACTTCCCCAGACGCATCAATGTCGGCTTCATGCAGATTGTCGATCCCGGCCATATTATGCTGCGGGTCTATGAACGCGGCGTCGGTGAGACCCTCGCCTGCGGCACCGGCGCCTGTGCCGCCGTCGCCATTGGTCGCCAATGGGACCGACTTAGTGATACAGTGCGGGTATCGCTCCCCGGTGGTGATCTGGAGATCCGTTGGGCCGGCGAAGGCAAGCACCTGTTTATGACCGGCCCGGCGGCCACGGTCTTTGAAGGACGTATTACCTTATGACCCTGCCACAAAAAGACAACGACAAAGACACGGAACGGCTCATTGTCCGTTACCTGCGCGACCACCCGGAATTTTTTGAATCGCACCTGGACCTGCTGGCCGATATGCTCCTGCCTCATGACAGCGGCCGAGCGGTATCGCTGATTGAGCGTCAGGTCTCAGTACTACGCGAACAGAAGGATCAACATAAAAACCGCCTCAAACAACTGATCCAGGCCGCCGAGCAAAACGAGAGCGTCAGCCAGAAGGTCAATGCGCTGGTCCTGAAACTGCTCGACGCCAGGGACCTTGGCGAGATCCTCGACTTGCTGCCCACCAGTCTGAAAAGCGACTTTAATACCGACGCCGTCGTGCTGCGCCTGTTCAAGACCGATCACCCGGACATCAAGTCCCACCCGGAGGTCTCCCAATGGGATCAACCGGTCATGAGCGCATTTGAAAAAGTCATTGCCAATCGTCGCCCCATCTGCGGGCGCTTCAAGGCCGAACAACTACAGCCACTGTTTCATGACAGTGCCACGACCATCCATTCCGCGGCCCTGATTCCCCTGGTCAGCAACGCCGACGACACCGCCTGCATTGGCATCCTTGCCATCGGCAGCAAGGACCCGGAGCGTTTTCACGCCGAGATGGGTACCATTTTTCTGGCCTACCTGGGCCAGGTAATTACCCGCGTCATGAGACTACACCTGACTGAATAGCCATGCAGGCCAGCGAAAAGATATGGCTGGATCGGTTTCTGCAGAAACTGAAATATGAACGCCACTACTCGCCACACACCGTCAATAATTATCAGCGCGACCTGCAGCAGGTCATTGCGTATCTGACACAGCGGGATATCGACCAATGGCAGCATGTCGATAGCGATACGGTTCGCCATTACATTGGCCAACGCCATCGGCGTGGCGCCAGTGCCAGAACCGTGCAACGCCTGCTCTCTTCCCTGCGTAGTTTTCTCGACTTTTTAATCATCGAGCAGGTTCTCAACGTCAATGTCGCCCGCGACATCCGTGGCCCCAAACAGGGGCGCAAACTCCCGCAGACGCTGGATGTGGATCAAATGCACCAGTTGCTCAACTTCAAGACCGACACGACCGATAGCCTGCGCGACAAGGCCTTTATGGAACTACTCTATTCCTCCGGCTTGCGTCTGTCGGAGCTGGAAAAGCTCAACCTCCATGACATCAATCTCAGTGAGGCCGTGGTGCAGGTTGTCGGTAAGGGCAACAAAACTCGCCGCGTCCCCATCGGACGCCAGGCCATTACGGCCCTGCGCCAATGGCTAAAGCCACGCGCCGACCTGTGCCATGACCTGAGCGGTGAGGCCTTGTTCATCGATGACAAGGGCCTGCGCCTGACAGGCAACCAGATTCGCAATCGCCTAAAAAAGCGCGCGCGCCAGCAGGGGCTTAGCGAGCGCGTCTATCCACACTTGTTACGCCACTCCTTTGCCAGTCATGTCCTGGAGTCGAGCAGTGACCTGCGTGCCGTGCAGGACATGCTCGGCCACGCGGATATTTCCACGACACAGATCTATACACACCTGGATTTTCAGCATTTGGCCAGGGTCTATGACCAGGCGCACCCACGGGCAAAAAAGAAATCCGGCTAAGGCCGCAAGTATCGGCGCCGACACCCCACAGCGCACGTAAAAAAATTTAGACGATACGCACTCGGCTTAGGTGGTCAGGGTCGCCTTATAACCGCCAAACTTGCGTATATTGATCACGCCGCTATCAAAGATCAGATACTGACCTTTAATCCCCATGAGGGTCCCCGCGACCACGGGGTCTTTCTCCAGATTGAACGACACGACCTTGCGGGGATATGCCGTTACGGGATAGCGGATGGCCACCTGTGGCTCGTTGGCCAGATAAGACATCGCCTCGCTGCCGTATTCGTCTGCCACCTGTTTGATCTCCTGCTGACACTCTGCCAGCAGCGCATCACGACGTGCGGCCAGGTCAATGCCATCGGCCTCGGCCTTGAGCATGCGCCGCCAGTCGGTTTTGTCGGCCACATGTTGCTTGATGGCCACTTCCACCTTACCGGAGATGAGACGATTCTTGACCCGGTAAATGGGTAAGGCCTGTGTAGCGCCCTGATCCATCCAGCGGGTCGGGATTTGTGAGCCACGGGTAATCCCAACCTTGATGCCGGAGGAATTCGCCAGGTAGACAACGTGGTCCTGCATGCAATTTTTCACCCCCCAGGCCGGTTCGCGACAGGTGCCCTCGAAATAGTGACAGGTCTCGGGTTTAACAATACACATGTCACAGCGGGCCAGCGACCTGAAACACGGAAAACAGTAACCCTGATTGAAACTTTTTTTTGTCTTTCGGCCACAGGCAATACAGTTAATCTCACTCGTATAGTGCAACTGTAACGTCTGGCCGATAAGTTCATTCATGGGCAGCAGGGTGTCGCCAATGGGGAGTTGATACTGCGCTACACCGTCAACGAGCGAGGTATGCATTTTGGCCAGGTTACCGCTTATGTTCATCTTGATGGCTTCGTGTATTTGAATAATGTACTGGCATTGTCACACAGCGACGACAGGCAAACAATTGGCTAAAAAAAACGGGCCCCTGTTACAGGGGCCCGCCGGGTCTACACCTGATTCGTTAAATACTAGTTGGTCATTTCCAGTCTGAGCTTTTTGAAGTATTCGTTCATTCCACCCTTCATGAAGTAATAGCGCTTGACCGCCCGGTCTTCAAGGCGATACATCAGCCATTCCACTTGTTTGCCGGCCTCGTCATAGATGTACATGGTCTTGTTCTGTCTTGCCGCCGTTTCAATCAGCCGGCCCATTTCTTCGGTCTCACGCAGGGAGGCACGGCTTTCAAGCCCCATAAACAGGGCAATACCTTCGCGCTGCAGCGGATCTCTGGCATCAATGATAATGGCATTCTTGTCATTGCGTGCGGCATCGATAAAGGCATCGCTGTCCAGCAGATGCTTTTGAAAGTCCGCCTTGCCAATCAGACGTTTTGGATCCATAGGCGATTGTCCCAACAAAACGGCCAGGTCCGGATGGGCCCTGGCCCAGTCCATAATGCCCGCGTCATAGGCAACAACATTCTTGATTCCCTGGCGCTGACACTTGCGTACCGCATCATAGGACTTCATACAGGTCTTGCCATTGCAGTAGGTCACAATCTTTTTATTGGGGTTGGCCTTTTGCAGGGCCTCGATTTCGCTAATATAGGTGGGCGAGTTTATCGCAATGTGCAGCGCATTTTTAATGTGCAAGGTATCGAATTCATATTTGGAACGGACATCGATAATAATGACATCCTTAAATTCCTTGGCGAGGTCGGCCAGTTCGATATACTTCACATCCAGGTAGAGACTACGCCCGGGAAATTCCGCATTTTTTGCAACAGCGGAAAACGAGACGATAAAGATTAAAAAGACTAGACTGCTAATGGCTCTCATGACAATTCTCCAAACGCATACCGGCTGTAAGAGGTTAACGGCAAATCGGTCCCCAGCTTTAGCCCCGGGCACAAACGCTACGCCAAAAAATAACTAAATAAATCAATAATTTATCTTTTTATCTGCGGGATACTGCTACAAATCGGCGGTAAAAAATGCCCTGCGATGCCGCCCGTTTGCCGCAAAATCAGCCCTGGTGGTAGGGAATGCTCAGTTCATGCACCGCCTCAATAAAGGCACCGGCATGATCCGGGTCCACGTACTGGTGGATGCCATGACCCAGATTAAAGACATGGCCGCTGCCCTTGCCATAGCTCTCCAGAATAAATGCGACTTCCTCACGAATCCGCGCCGGCGTGGCATACAGCACGGAGGGGTCCATATTCCCCTGCAGGGCGACCTGGTCGCCGATGCGCTGCCGTGCCAGGCCGATGTCCAGGGTCCAGTCCAGGCCCAGGGCATCGACGCCAGTCTCCGCCTGTGACTCCAGCCACTGGCAGCCTCCCTTGCTGAACATGATCACGGGGATCTTGTCGCCGTCATGCTCGCGTTTGAGGCCATCGACAATCTTCTGCATGTAGTTGAGGGAAAAATTTTTGTAGTCACGGGTCGTGAGCACGCCGCCCCAGGTATCAAAAATCATGACGGCCTGTGCGCCGGCCTCGATCTGGGCATTGAGATACTGGATCACGGTTTCGGCGACCACATCGAGCAGCTTGTGCATCAGATCCGGGCGGTCGTAGAGCATGCCCTTGACCTTGGCAAATTCCTTGGTACTGCCCCCCTCGACCATATAGGTTGCCAGGGTCCAGGGGCTACCGGAAAAACCGATCAGCGGCACACGCCCATCCAGCTCGCGACGGATCATACTGACGGCATCGGTCACATAACCCAACTCGGCGGCAATATCCGGGACCGCGAGTTTATTGACATCGGCGGCCGTCAGTACCGGGTCTTTAAACCTGGGGCCTTCGCCTTCGGCAAAATACAGCCCCAGCCCCATGGCATCAGGAATGGTCAGTATATCCGAAAACAGAATGGCGGCATCGAGGGCAAAACGGTCCAGCGGCTGGAGCGTTACTTCCGTCGCCAGCTCGGGGGTCTTGCACAGGGTGAGAAAATCTCCGGCCCGTTTGCGCGTGGCGCGATACTCGGGCAGGTAACGCCCGGCCTGGCGCATCATCCATACCGGCGTCATATCGACAGGCTGTTTTAACAGGGCGCGTATAAAGCGATCGTTTTTTAATTTTGTCATGTTGTTATGTTGTCTTTTTTTAATGCCATGGCCCCGGGAGGCAAAGAAAACCCGGAAACCGGTCTTGGCCTGGCGGCTTTAATAAAATTTTTACTTTACCCAGAGGCGCGAAAAGGGTTATCCCCATCTGTTTAGGGGGCCCCTGCCTTTACGAACACCGTACCAAGTGGGCGCCCATCAGCGGCGCGAATCAAACCTCTAAAAAGTCCATGATCCCATCGGCGGCCTCACGGCCTTCCCAGATGGCGGTAACGACGAGATCCGAACCGCGCACCATATCGCCGCCAGCAAAGACCTTGGGGTTTTTGGTCTGAAATTTGTATTGCGCCTTTTCCGGGGCAATGACACGGCCGCGTTCATCGGTCTCAATACCATAGGCCGCGAACCAGTCTGCCGGGCTGGGTTGAAAACCGAAGGCGATGACAACGGCATCTGCCATGATGATCTCCTCTGAGCCTGCCACGACCTCAGGACGCCGACGACCGCGTTCATCGGGCTCACCGAGTTCCGTGGTCACGACCTTCACCCCTTCCACGCGCCCCTCACCGACAATGGCAACTGGCTGGCGGTTAAACATAAAGTGCACACCCTCTTCGCGGGCGTTGGCCACTTCACGGCGCGAACCGGGCATATTGGCCTCGTCACGACGGTAGGCACAGGTCACCGAGGCGGCACCCTGGCGAATCGAGGTGCGGTTACAGTCCATGGCGGTGTCACCACCACCGAGCACCACGACGTGCTTACCCTGCATACCGATATAGTCTTCCTCTTTCTTTTCATAGCCATGACAGCGATTGACGTTGGAGATCAAAAAATCCAGCGCGGCATAGACGCCGGGGAGGTCTTCGCCCGGAATACCGGCCTTCATGGAATTGTAGGTGCCCATGCCGAGAAAGACGGCATCGTGGCTATCGGCAATGTCTTCAAAGGCGATATCCTTGCCCACTTCAACACCGAGTTTGAACTCAATACCCATGCCTTCAAAAATCTTGCGGCGGCGTTTGACGATCTCTTTTTCCAGTTTGAATTCTGGAATACCAAAGGTCAGCAGGCCGCCGATCTCGGGGTGACGATCATAGACCACGGCCTTGACCCCCTGGCGCGCCAGCACATCGGCACAGGAGAGGCCTGCCGGACCGGCGCCGATGTGCTGGCGCGCCAGGGGGTCAAGGCCGTGGTCTATGATCGTCACCCCGAGATCGGCGGCCTGCTGACCTTTGGTATCCCCGAATTCAAACTCGAAAAAGAGATCGGCAAACG
>JAWOIE010000229.1:0-2948 GCA_046484825.1 Gammaproteobacteria bacterium
CATTGTCGATGTGGTCATGGGCGCCCTGGCGCAGGCGCTTCCGGACAAACTGGCCGCCGCCAGTCAGGGCAGTATGAATAATCTCGCCATGGGCGGAGACGTCAACGGCCGCGCCTGGGATTACTACGAGACCATTGGCGGTGGGATGGGGGCCAGCCCTGCCCATGACGGTATGTCCGCGGTACAGACACACATGACCAATACCCTGAACACCCCCATCGAAGTGCTGGAAGCGCGTTACCCGCTGCGCATTCGTCGCTATGCGGTGCGCGAGGGTTCCGGTGGCCCGGGCCGGCACCGCGGTGGCGATGGCATTATCCGTGAATTTGAATTTCTCCAGCCCGCCAGCGTCACCGTGATCAGCGAACGCCGTCGGCATGCACCGTGGGGCCTGCAGGGCGGTGGGCAGGGGCAGCGCGGTGTGAATCGCTTGAATGAGCAAGTCCTGCCGGGCAAGACATGTTGTCATGTCGTCGCCGGAGATCGCCTCACCATCGAGACCCCGGGGGGTGGCGGATATAAAAACAGGTACTAGGAGCCAGGAACTAGCTGCTAGGATATGCAAAATATCGTATTAACAAGTCTAATATTTTATGAAGACAATTAGTGATTCATTCCTGCTAACAATTAATGACGTTTTTCCTAGAGCCTAGCTCCTAGAACCTCGGTACTTAAATAATGTGTGGAATTTGTGGCGAATTAAATTTTCATCAGGCGGCGGACATCGCCGCGATTAAACGTATGTTGCCGAAACTGGCGCACCGTGGCCCGGACTTTGAAGACAGTTGGCAACAGGGGCAGGTAGCCCTGGGTCATCGGCGGCTGGCGATTATCGATTTGTCGGCACACTCCAACCAGCCGATGGTGGATCGAACGCTGGGCCTGAGCATCGTCTTTAATGGTGCCATCTATAATTATCGTGAACTGCGCCAACAGTTTATCGATGAGGGTTACGCCTTTGCCAGCGAAGGTGATACCGAGGTCATTATCAAGGCCTATCACAAGTGGGGCGAGCGCTGTGCGGAATATTTGCACGGCATGTTTGCCTTCGCTATCTGGGATGAGCGCAAACAGGTGTTGTTTGCCGCTCGGGATCGTATGGGGATCAAGCCGTTTTATTTCTCGCATACGGCACAGCATTTTCGCTTTGCCTCCAATCCGCAGGCGCTGCTGGCCGCGGGTGACGTGGATACCTCGATCGATCCCGTGGCGCTGCATCATCAATTCAGTCTGCACGCGGTGATCCCGGCGCCGCGCACCATCCTCAACGGTGTGCGTAAACTCAAACCCGGTCACACGCTCACCCTGGATGTAAAGGGCAACGCCACGGAACGCCGTTACTGGTTTTTAAAGGCGAGACGCCCGCAAACGCCCCTGACGGAACAGGAGTGGACCGATGCGATTCATACCGCCCTGCGCGAGGCGGTACGCAAGCGCATCGATGTTGCCGATGTGCCGGTGGGGGTGCTCCTCTCCGGTGGCCTCGACTCAAGCCTGCTGGTGGCCCTGCTGGCCGAGGCTGGGGTGAAAGACCTGCGCACCTTTTCCATCGGCTTTGAAGACCAGCCCGAGGAGAAGGGTAGCGAGTTTGAGTTTTCCGATCAGGTGGTGGCGCGTTACCAGACCCTGCACCACAAGTTTCACATCGCCAATAGTGAGGTCCTGCCGCGTCTGCCCGAGGCGGTGCAGTTTATGGCCGAGCCCATGTTTGGCCAGGATGCGGTGGCCTTTTACCTGTTGTCGGAGCAGGTCTCTAAAAAGGTCAAGGTCGTGCAAAGTGGCCAGGGCGCCGATGAGGTCTTTGCCGGTTATTTCTGGTTTCCGCAAATGCGTGACGATATCAACGGTTCCGACGTGGACCGCTTTGCGCGCTACTATTTCGACCGCCCGCACAGCGAGTTCCTGCAAATGGTGACCCCTGCCTATCGTGGTGAGGACTATACCGCACAGCGGGTCGCCGAGTTGCTGGGCGAGCCCGATGCCGATGAGTTTATTGATCGTGTCCTGCGTATGGATACCACCACCCTCATCGTCGATGACCCGGTGAAACGGGTGGATAATATGACCATGGCCTGGGGCCTGGAGGCGCGGGTGCCGTTTCTGGACCACCAGCTGGTGGAGCTGGCGGCGCAAATGCCCCCCGAGCTCAAGCTGGGCTCGGGGGGCAAGCACGTGCTCAAGCAGATTGCCCGTGGCCTGGTCCCGGATGCGGTCATTGATCGGCCCAAGGGTTATTTCCCCATGCCGGCGTTAAAATATGTGCGCGGCGAGTTTCTCGGCTGGATGCGGGATATTCTCGATTCGCAGGCCTGCCGCCAACGGGGCATCTATGAGCGCGCCTATGTGGAAAGGCTATTAAGCGAGCCGGATCAACACTTTACCCGGCTTCAGGGGAGCAAACTCTGGCACCTGGCCGTGCTTGAATTATGGCTTCAGACCCATATAGATCAGTAAGTGGATGATCTAGCGTCAATTAACCTAGTAATTAACTAGGTCTTTATCATTTGCCCCAGGTATATTAGAATTACCTGAATTTCAGCCATGATGGCCCTGCCACTGGCGCATTGATTAACCCTACCAAGAAGGTTGCTGTTATGGACGTTTTGCAAAAAATTGATCAGATTGTGAAAGAAAATCCGGTCGTGATTTTCATGAAGGGCACACCGCAAATGCCCCAGTGCGGCTTTTCCAGTCGCGCCTCCCAGGCCCTGCAGGCCTGCGGCCAGGAGTTTGCCCACGTGAACGTGCTCATGGACCCGGAGATTTTTGAAAACCTGCCACGCTATCAGGACTGGCCAACCTTTCCGCAGATTTACATCAACGGTGAGCTGGTTGGCGGCTGCGACATCACCCTGGAAATGTACCAGAAGGGTGAACTGAAAAAGCTGGTGGATGCAGCGGTCGCGGCTAAATAGTCGTTAGTGACGCTCAATAAAAAACCGGGCTCG
>JAWOIE010000295.1:0-7732 GCA_046484825.1 Gammaproteobacteria bacterium
ATTTCCTGACGGTGGTGGTGATATCAATCCCATCCAGGTCGGGCTGTTACGGGGTGAGGCACCTATGCAGGTGGTCTCTGGCCCGATTGGAAAACAGACGGTACATTTTGAAGCGCCTCCACGAGTGAGTCTGGAGGCAGAACTGGATAACTTCATTGAGTGGTTCAACCAGACGCAAGATGATAGGAGTCTGGATCCTTTACTGCGGGCTGGTATTGCACATCTGTGGTTTGTGACGCTACACCCCTTTGAGGATGGAAATGGTCGAATGGCAAGAGCAATAACGGATCTGGCTTTGGCGCAGGCGGAGCAGCAGAGTATTCGGTTTTATGCCATGGCCGCGACTATCATGAAATACCGTAAGGCATACTATGACATCCTGGAAAAGACGCAGAGAGGTCACCTGGATATTACTGAGTGGCTGGACTGGTTTTTATCGATGTTGCAACTGGCGCTGCAGGATGCAAAAACGCGCATTGACCATGTCCTGCAAAAGGCAAAGTTCTGGCAGCGTTATCGAGACCAGGCGCTAAGTGCACGACAGGTTAAGGTGTTGAATCGTCTGTTAGATGCCGGTCCAGATGGATTTGAGGGCGGCTTGAATGCACGAAAATATATGGGGCTTACAGGCGTCAGTAAGGCCACGGCAACCCGTGATCTCACAGACTTATTGGAGAAAGGTTGTCTGTTTTTGAGAGATGGGGGAGGGCGCAGTACTGGTTATGATATCAATTGGCCTGGTTAAAATTCCTGCGCCAAATGAGAACAGGGCCTAGGGACGAGGGTCGAGGATGCCGTAGCAAAGCGTTGCCCTGACACCGGAGGTGTAGGGCAACGCGACGGCACCCTAGGCCCTGTCTTTTACGGGAACGCCGGCATGGTCGGTTCGATGTCGCGCATGTCGGCTTCGGGGTGGTGGGCCTTGACTCGGTTACGGATTTCATCCACCCGACTGGCCGGCACATCGACCATGAAGAGCAGGTGACCGGCGGCGATGTCGTTCTGGAAGTTCTTGAGGCGGCTGTTGGGTATATTGATGGCGACCATGCTGGAGGTCCAGCTGCCCAGGAAGGCGCCGCCGACGGTGATGGAGACGACGGACCAGACTTCCATGCCGGGAACGATCCAGCCGGTGGTGGCCGCCAGGCTGCCGAGCAGGGCGCCGGTAAAGCCACCAATAATGAAGCCGAGCTGGGTGCCGTGGATGATGTCGCTGGTTTGCAACAGACCGGCCCTGGGCATGTCGCCGAGCATGGCTTCATCCCGGGCGACGATGTGAATATTGCGTTCCGGTACGTGTGCCAGCAACAATTCCTCGTAGACTTTACGACTGGTCTGGAGTGAGGGGAGTAAAAAGTATAAACGCCGTTTCATGGTGCACCTCCTTCGCATGGGTGAGTGGTACCGAACTGCGGTCGCCGGGCCTTGTACAACGGCGTCATCCCTGAGGTATTCAGCACAGTCGTTGCCGGTTTCTGCCGCTATCCCTGCTGACGTAACTGCGCCTTGTAAACCACACCAGCGGCCGCAAAAAAGCCAAATCATTCAGCCTTTTACTGAGTATAGGAGTCAGGATTACCGCGGTGAAATAAGATTTACTTCTGAGGACGCCTGAGGGTGTCTGGGGGCCGGCATATAGATGATTTCTATAACCTGTCGCCCCGCTGCCCTCTGGCGTATAATCAGCGGCTTATGCCCATAGGACTTGCAGGGTGTTCCCCGGCGCACGAATGGCGCCATGGCGGGTATCACCGATTAACAGTTTTTATAAGCTAACGTCTATTTACTGCCGCCTCCAGCGGCCTGGCAAGAGGTTCCAAGCAGTGGATTTTTTACCGATTTTCCTGAATATCAAAAACCGGCCCTGTCTGGTCGTCGGCGGTGGTGAAGTAGCGGCCCGCAAGGTCAGCCTGCTGCTGCGGGCGGGTGGTGCGGTCACCGTAGTGTCGCCGGTCCTGTGCCCGGCGCTACAGCAGCTTCACGATGACCAGGCGATGGCCTACCAGGCCGGCCGTTTTGCCCCTGAGCTGATCAAGGGTCAGGCCGTTATCATTGCCGCCACGGACGATAGCGGCGTCAATCAGCAGGTGGCGGAGCTGGCCCAGGCGGCGGGTATCCCGGTCAATGTGGTCGATAACCCGGCCCTGTGCGGCTTTATCATGCCCTCGATTATCGATCGTAACCCGGTGCAGATTGCCATCTCCACCGGCGGCAGCTCGCCGGTCCTGGCCAGACTGCTCAGGGCGCGTCTGGAGACCTTTATCCCGTCGGCTTATGGGCGGCTGGCCACCATGGTGGAAAGCTTTCGAGAGCGTGTTAAAGACCGTTTTAATGAGACCGGTGAGATTCGCCGTTTCTGGGAAAAGATTCTCGAGGGCCCGATTGTCGAACTGCTGTTTGCCGGCAAGGACCGGCTGGCGGAGGAAGAACTGGCCCGGGCCATCGAGCAGGGCGCCGCGCCGGAAAACCGGGGTGAGGTCTATCTGGTCGGCGCCGGCCCCGGCGACCCCGATCTGCTGACCTTTCGTGCCCTGCGCCTGATGCAGCAGGCCGATGTGGTGGTCTACGACCGCCTGGTCTCCGCCGCCATTCTGGACCTGGTGCGCCGCGATGCCGAATTCATTTATGCCGGTAAGGAGCGCGACAGGCACACCATCCCGCAGGAGAATATCAATGCCCTGCTGGTGCGCCTGGCCAAAGAGGGCAAGCGCGTGCTGCGCCTGAAGGGTGGCGACCCGTTCATTTTCGGCCGGGGTGGCGAGGAGATCGAGACCCTGATGGAAGAGGGCGTCGGCTTTCAGGTCGTGCCGGGGATCACCGCGGCGGCCGGTTGTGCCGCCTACGCGGGCATCCCGCTAACCCATCGTGACTATGTCCAGTCCTGCACCTTTGTCACCGGGCACCTCAAGGATGGCAGCATCAACCTGAACTGGCCCGCCCTGGCGCAGCCGACCCAGACCGTGGTGTTCTACATGGGCCTGCAGGGGGTCGAGACCATCTGTCGGGAGTTGATTGCCCATGGCCGCGACCCCGGCACCCCGGCCGCCCTGGTGGAACAGGGCACCACGCAGAACCAGCGCGTCCATGTGGGCGACCTGACAACCTTACCTGGACTGGTCCACGAAAGGGACGTCAAACCCCCGACCCTGATCATTGTCGGCGAGGTGGTCGAACTGCACAAAAAGCTGGCCTGGTTTGAACCCGCCGGCGAGGCGACGACGGATTATCCGAATAAGCTTTGAAATACAGGGCCGAGGATCCAGGTACGAGGTTCGAGGATGCCGTAGCGTAGCGTTGCCCTGACACCGGAGGTTGCCTAGAACTTCCGGAACGGAAGTTGAGGTACCCATAATGGAGCCCGAAGGGATTCTTTGGGCCAAGGGTACTCATGATGAACGCTGAAAGCGTTCTATGAGACTGGGATAATGAAACCCGAAGGGGTTCTCAGTGAGAATCAAAACCCGTAGGGTTGCCGGAGCGTAGCTTAGGTACACTTGACGAAACCCGAAGGGGTTCTAAGTGTGATCAAGCGAAGCGGATCCACCACCGAAAAGAATACCAAACCTACGACCTCGGCCCTAGAACCTAGAACCTCGACCCTGTATTTTAGGCTCACCGGGCGCACGGGGAGAAAAAAATCATTGTTATTCCCTGTGTGCCCTGTGCCCCCCGTGGCTACAAAATCAATTAAATCAGAGGGCCTAGATCCTAGGTCCTAGGTCCTAGGCCCTGAATTTTTAGGGAACCGCGTAATGTTGCTCTTGCCGGCGCCGCTGAACAGGGTCTCCAGAGGCTGTGGTCGTTCAATCCCAAAGCCCTGCACGTAGTCGACACCGCACTCCAGCAGTTTTTTGTAAATGGCTTCATTCTCGACGGATTCGGCGATGGTCTGCAGGCCCATGACATGGCCGATGTGGTTGACGGCCTCGATAATGGAATAGTTCACCGGATTGTTGATCAGCTCACTGGCAAAGTAGCCGTCGATCTTGATGTAGTCCACCGGCAGACTACTGAGGTAGCCAAAGGAGCTCAGGCCACTGCCAAAGTCATCCAGGGCAAACTTGCAGCCCATATCCTTGATGGTTTCAATAAAGGTGATCGCCCGTGACATGTTGGACATGGCGGCGGTCTCGGTGATCTCAAAGGTAATCAAATGGGGCGAGACCCGGTAGGTCTCAAACTGCTCGAGCAGAAAATCCAGAAAGCTGGGGTCACAGACCGATTGGCCGGAGATGTTGATGTTGAACAGGACATCGTTGCCAAGGTGATGTTTTTGCAAATTGGCGAAGGTGTTGCAGATGACCCAGCGATCAATGTTGTTCATTAACTGGTACAGCTCGGCCGCAGGGATGAAGACACCCGGCGCAATGACTTTGTTATTGCTGTCGAGCATGCGCACCAGGATCTCGTGATGCGTGGGTAACCCACTGTCGGCGCGGATGGGGCGGATCTCCTGACGATAGAGGACAAACTTGTTGTGCTCCAGGGAGTGCTTGATGGTTTGTAGCCACTGCATATCCCCGGCACGCTTGATGATGTCTTCGTCATTGGGCTGGTAGACATGTACACGGTTGCGGCCATTATCCTTGGCGATATAACAGGCCGAGTCGGCCTTCATCATGAGTTCATTGATGCTGGTGGTATCACCCGTAATCGGTACCAGGCCGATACTGGTGCCGGTGTTAAAGCTATGGCCGTGCCAGGTGTATTCAAAAGTCTGTACGGAATTCTTTATGGCCGTGGCAATTTGTTCGGCCTTGTCCATGGGACAGTTACTGAGGATGATGCCGAATTCATCGCCGCCGAGGCGGGCAAAGATATCGCCCTTACGGACTTTCTCCTTGATGCGATTGGTAAGTTGCCGCAGGAGCTCGTCACCGGCCTGGTGTCCACAGGTATCATTAATGATCTTGAATTGATCCAGGTCGATATAACATAAGGCATGTTGGGTCTGGTGCTCGCGTGTTTCTACCAGCGCCTCATTCAGACAGGACTCAAACTCACGGCGATTGATCAGCCCCGTGAGGTCGTCGTGGGTGGCCTGGTAGGCCAGCTGATCGGACATATGCTGAATCTTTGAGACATCATGAAATACCAGCACCATACCGATGACATTGTTCTGCTTGTCTTTGATGGGACTGGCCGTGTCCTGAATAATATATTCCTTGCCGTCCTGGCGCAGCAGGATCAGGAGGGCATCGTGTTTTACCGTGGCGCCGTGATGAATACAGGTCTCCAGCGGGTATTGAATCGGTACATTGGTGGTCGATGAGCGAACCAGAAAGACCTCATTCAGACGTCGGCCCATGGCGCTTTGACAGGACCAGCCGGTCAGTTGTTCGGCGGCGGGATTGAGGTAGGTGATCCTGCCCTCGATATCGGTGGAGATGACGCCCTCGCCAATCGACTTGAGTGTGGTTTGCGCCTTGACCGTTTCAAAAAAGAGTTCGTCGGCATTTTGCTGGCGTTCCTTCTCCTGCATCTCATGCAGGGCGTGACTCATGTCATTAATTCCCGTTTCGAGCATGGCGAGTTCGCCGCCGGCATCGGTCTGCACGGTGAGATCGAGGTGGCCATGCTGTATCTGACGAATGGCGCCGGTGAGTTTGTAAATAGGGCCGGTAATGCTGCGCGCCAGATACGAGGCCAGAAACGAGGTGCTCAGGATCAGGATAATGGTAATCAGGATGCCATCAAACACCACCTGTTGCTGGCGTTTGGCGGCAAAGGCGTCGGTCATGGTGACATTGACGTAGCCGATCAATAACAGGTTGCTGGTCGCTTCGCTGGCATCGATAGCACCCTGTTGTAAGGCGAAATCATCCAGGGCAATGTTGGTATGGTAGATGGGACTACTGAAGGTGATGAAGGAGCTTTTAGCGACTTGTGGCTTGTTCTTGATGTTCGGGTTTGAATTGGCGAGGACCTGGTGATCCTTGTCGGTAATGGTAATAAAGGCAATCTCAGGTTCAATCGCGGCGCTGTAGGCCAGTTGGTTCAAGGCCGCCAGGTTGCCGGAGAAGACACCGTACTCACTTGCCGGCGCCAGCAGGTTGGCGGTTTCCTGGCCGCGTTTGTGCAGGCTGGTGGTGATTTCCTGCAGGTGTTCCCAGAGAAAGAGAATAGAGAGCAGGACGCAGGCGATCACCAGGGGGACAATGGCGATTAAAAGCGTCTTGGTCTTGATGCTGAGATTATTCATGACGTGCTGCCTCAAGTTGTTCCTGAAGTATGGCTTCGTTTTGCATCTGAATGCCGAGTGACTTGGCCACCATGTGGTTTACCGAAACGGTGTAGTAGCGAGGGTATTGCGCCGGCGGCAACTGAGGGGTGCCGCCGAAGAAAAAAGCTCGCATCATTTCGGCGGTCTGCCGGGAGAGTTGTGCGGGGGTGGAGTACACCGCAAACAAGGCCCCCGCCTTGACGAAGGCGGCGGAGTATCCAATTACGGGCTTGCGATAGCGATAGGCGGTCAACAGGATATTCTGCGCGCTATGCCGACTGTAAATATGTGCATCCGGCAGAGACAGAAGGGCCTCAGACTTTTTCAGTACAGTGGTCAAATCAAAGACCAGATTGTCGGGGTCCATTACCGGTTGGTGTTCGACGCGGAGTCCCTGCGTTGCCGCCAGTGTGCGCAGGGGCTCAATGGCGTTTGTCGAATCCGGACCGGTGAGCAGACCCAGGGTCTTGATCCGGGGCAGGGCCAGCCGGGTCAGCGCCAGGGTGCGGGTCAGCGGCTGGTCGATAAAGACCGCGCTGCACCGGCCCTCGCCACAGTGCGGGGTACTGCCGATGGCCTGGTGATAATTGGCGCTGGGGAGCAGGCCGTAAATAACGGGCCTGGAGAGTCGATGTTGGCTCAGGGTGAGGGCGCTGTTGTTGCCCAGGGTCAGGCTCAGGGGATACGCCTCACTGGTCTCCGCGCGCCAGTCGGCGATCTCGACCACCCGGATGTGTACTGGCTGTTGTCCCCGGCTGGCGAGCTGCTTTTTGATTTCGCTGATAAAGAGTTGATAGGGCGGGCGCAGGCTATCGGTGACAATGAGCGCACGATGGTCGTCTGCCGCCGTTGCGTGCAGGGGGGACAATGCCAGCACGCCGGCCACCAGGGCGTAGCCGACCTTGTCGGTCAAGCGGCCATACAGACGCCGGATAAAACTCAGTTTAAACACAAATGTTGTCGTTCCTGACATGGGGTTCTGTTGTCGTGCGTGCCCTACTCAAAGTGCGCCTGCCAGGAGAGGTAGGCCTGGCGTCGCGGGTAATTCAGTTGCCGTGAAAAATGTACCTCGTCAAAGCTGTTCTGGATCACCAGGGCGAGCTCGGAATCCATTTTTAGCAGTTTGAGTTTGCGCACCAGACGCAGGTCCATACGTTTGTACGGGTCGAGCTGGCGAGGGTCAAAGGATCTGCGCGCCAGTCCCTTGGTGGCCGTACGGTGATAAAAGCCGAGACTCCCCTGATAGCGATCCGAGAACTGTTGAATGTAGACCAGACTGAACAGGTGTTTGGGAAAGGCTATGTCATACTCGCTGTTGACGGTGTTGTGGGTGCTCTTGATGCGGGTATGGGCGTAATTGGCGATCATTCTGCTCCGCGGGGTCGGCCGCAGGGTCAGACTGGCTTCAAAGCCATGAATGCTGGCATTGTCGTGGTTGTCGAAGACATACTGATTGAGCGTGGAGTCGAACTCGTAATTGATCAGGTCCTTGATGTCATCATAGAACAG
>JAWOIE010000092.1:0-3780 GCA_046484825.1 Gammaproteobacteria bacterium
ATTCAGTTCTATGTGGTGCGTGATGACCTGCCGGAGGGCGTCTATAACGAGCAGTTTAAAAAATGGGATATCGGCGACATCATCGGTGGTGAAGGTGTACTGATGAAGACCAACAAAGGTGAACTGTCCGTTAAGCTTGACAGTGTCCGCCTGCTGACCAAGGCCCTGCGGCCACTGCCGGAAAAATTCAAGGGCGTCACGGATCAGGAAATTCGTTATCGCCAGCGCTATCTGGATTTGATCATGAATCAGGAGTCGCGCGATACGTTCATACTACGGTCCAGAATTATCAGCCATATCCGTGAGTTTCTGACCCGGCGAAATTTTCTTGAAGTCGAGACCCCCATGATGCAGGTCATCCCCGGTGGCGCCACGGCGCGGCCGTTCACGACTTATCACAATGCCCTGGATATGGACCTGTTCCTGCGCATCGCCCCGGAACTCTATCTGAAGCGTCTGGTGGTCGGCGGCTTTGAACGGGTCTTTGAGATCAACCGCAATTTTCGCAACGAGGGTCTGTCGACGCGGCATAACCCCGAATTCACCATGATCGAATTTTACGAGGCCTACGCCACATACCATGACCTCATGGACACTACCGAGGCCATGCTGCGCTCCATCGCCGAGCAGGTGGTCGGCAGTACATTGATTCATTATCAGGGTGATGAGTACGACTTTGGCCAGCCCTTTGCCCGCATGACGGTCAAGGAATCGATTCTGCATTTTAATGCCGATATTCCTGCCGCGGATCTGGATGATCTGGAGCGCGCGCGCAAGATTGCCCAGAACCTGCAAATACCGCTGAAAGACAGCTATGGCCTGGGTAAGGTGCAAATCGAGATCTTTGAAAAGACCGTCGAGCATCGGCTCAAGCAACCGACTTTTATTACCGCCTATCCCACCGAGGTCTCACCCCTGGCGCGGCGCAATGATACCGATCCGTTTGTCACCGACCGTTTTGAGTTTTTCGTCGGCGGGCGGGAGATTGCCAATGGCTTTTCGGAGTTGAACGATGCCGAAGATCAGGCGGAGCGCTTCCAGAATCAGGTGGCTGAAAAAGAGGCCGGTGATGATGAGGCCATGTTCTTTGACGAAGACTATATCACCGCCCTGGAGCACGGCATGCCGCCGACCGCAGGCGAGGGTATCGGCATCGATCGCCTGGTGATGCTGTTTACCGATTCGCCGTCGATCCGGGATGTCCTGCTATTCCCGCATATGCGACCAGATGCATGACGGAGTTATGCATGGGGAGTACTGTATGAACCCCAAAGGGGTTCTATGAGTGCGCCCTGAGTAATGAAGAATTCATTACGAGGAAGGCCGCTCTTGCGCCTACCTGTACCTGAGGTACTCGAGTGTTCTGTACATCGTACTCGCGAAGAATCGATTTAACACTACGACACACAGGCACAGGGCAAGGCAGGCTTGAATCCAGGAAATGGGGTTGCGGACTGCCTGCCTTGCGCCTTCGATTCTTAGGAAAACTCTGCAAAAGTCCCTCCCTGGACTTTTGCAGAGTCGAAAAGCGCGGCGCGTGACCGCGCTTTCCTCACGCGCTTCAATCACTTGCGCGATTGGCGCGGTGGCGCGTCCTGCCACGCACGGAAGCTCTGCATACTTATGCAGAGCTTCCTTAGAATCTTCGTGTTGTGCATAAGCATAAAAAAAGGCCTGTCAGTGACAGGCCTTTTTTGTTTACGAGGGCGTCGTCGTGTCACGTCGTGAGTGCCGACCTGACCGCCTCGATCTGCTGGTTGGTCTCGTCCATATCCACCACACTGACATCCGGCTGCAACCCCAGTTTGGCAAAGGCCGGGATGCTACTCCAGTCCATGTGGGTCAAGGGATGGTCCGAGCCGAGGTAGCTTTGCAGATTGGCGACCATGACCACGTCCACCAGATCGGTTTGCGGACTGTTGCGTTGCAGGTCTTCGTGTTGTCCGGCCACGGCGATCATTTCCTGGGGGAAGTTCCACTTGCGCAGAATGGCCTCGCCAATGCGGGTATGCATTTTGGCGATAACGCGGTCCAGCCGCGCCTCGTCGGCCAGCAGTTCGGGGACATCTTCGGCGCGACTCAGGATCGGCAGGCTGCCGATATCGTGTATCAGGCCGGCGAGCAGGGCCTGATCCGGCGGTAGCTTGGTGAACTGGGCCGCCAGCGCATGGCTAATCGCGGCCACCTCGGTGCTGTGTTCCCAGATCTGTCGCAGGCGTTTATCGGTGGCATCCGAGGTGGCCTGGAACATCTGCTCCATGACAATGCTGGTGACCAGGTTGCGGACCATATTCGCGCCCATACGGGTAATGGCAGCGTCAACGGACTCGATTTCCCGACTGGCACGTAGCAGAGGGCTATTGGCAATCTGGATGAGTCGCGCCGATAACGCCGTGTCGGTGGTGATAATCCTGGCGACATCCGCCAGACCCATGTTCTCATCCTCGAGGGTGTCACGAACCTTGATGGCAACCTCGGGGAGCGTCGGCAACACGAGGTTGTCGTTTTCGAGGTCGTCGAGCAGTTCGCTGATAAATTGTTCTTCCATTAAGAAATCCCCGGTCTACGGCTAATGTGGTTGTGTCTTTAGCATCTATCGGTAAGGTGCTTGAAAAGTTTAGCCTTTTGCCAAAATCCCTGTGAATCAGGCGCTCTGGTCTACCGGGTAGGGTAGGGCGCTGAAATGCAGTCGGGCGTCGACGTCACGGTTGGCGATAATTTCACCAGCTTCAACGGCGTCGATCTGCATCACCACCAGCAGGTCGCAGCCCCCCTGCGGCGCCGGGTGACTGAGCAGTACCTTGCCTGCGCTCTGGCCCTCGGGGTCGTCACGGCGATGGACCTCATCGCCAGCCGCCGGGCAGGTGGAGCCGTCGAGGTGGGCCAGGTACATGCGCCGCTTCAGCTTTCCGAGGTAGTGGGTCCGGGCGACGATTTCCTGGCCGGGATAGCAGCCCTTTTTGAAGCTGAGGCCGTCGATCCAGTGCAGATTGACCATTTGCGGCACAAAGGCCTCGACGACCGGGGCGGTGATGACGGGAAGGCCGGCCTGGATATCCAGCCAGGTCCAGTAGTGAGCGGCGACCGTCTGGCACGCTGGCGCGAGGGTGTGCCACAGGGCCTGCATCTCCGCCAGTGGGCCGAACAGCTCGAAGCGAGCCGCCGTCTCGGTGCGAATGCAGCTGATGTTGTCCTTGTGCACCACCGCATTGGCGGCCTCCGGCACCTTGCCAAGGGCCGCGCCAAGTAGACGCGACGCCTCGGGCCCACTGACGCCAAACTGGACCCATTCGTCACTGATGTCGGTCAGCGTTACCTGGCTGCGCAGAATAAACATTTGCAGACGCCTGGCGGTGGCGGTAACGACATCGCGATGCATGCTCAGGAAATAATCATCTGCGGCCCGGAAGAGACGAAAGCTTGCCAAGATGCGACCCTTGGGTGTGCAGTAGGCGGATAACTGACTCTGCTGGGCATCAACCCTGCGTACGTCATTACAGAATTGTCCCTGTAAAAAGACTTCACTGTCCGCACCGTTGGCCTTTAAGAGCCCGCGGTGAGACAGATCGACCAGGAGGGTGCTCTGTTCGATTTGGGCAAAATCAAAGGCACCGGCCTTAAAGTCGCTGACCCTGCCCTGTTCGAAGACGGCGCCGTTTTGTGCGAGAAAGTCTTGCCACTGTTCATTCATAAACTGCTCCATGGGGCGAAAATGCCTGCCAAGTGTATAACATTTGAAGGCGTCGGGAATTACGCTACACTAGTGGCCATAATGATAAC
>JAWOIE010000103.1:0-3515 GCA_046484825.1 Gammaproteobacteria bacterium
TTCTACTGTAATGAAAGGTATTAACGATAACTAAGGGAGTGCGCGGCAGGTGGAATACTGCTCTTAAATCAGAGGCTTGGTCTGCTGACGGCCGTCAGACCTGGTCTGAAAAAGGGGCGGTCTGACGACGCGGTGGCGCACAGTGCCCAGGGATGAAATACCTCAGCGCCCTTTGCGTCCTTGTCTTGAGGCCTTGGCTGTGGGGGGTGGTTTTTTCTTCGTGCGTTTGGTCTGGCCGACGGCATGCACCGTATTGGGCAG
This sequence comes from Gammaproteobacteria bacterium, assembly GCA_046484825.1. Taxonomy (GTDB): domain Bacteria; phylum Pseudomonadota; class Gammaproteobacteria; order UBA6429; family Thiohalophilaceae; genus CAJYAN01. The sequence goes on from JAWOIE010000103.1 coordinate 262, forward strand.
GCTGGAGAGAATGACGCTCGCCAGGGCCTCGAGGGCCGCCGTGCGTGGGAAGCTGCGGCGCGACACCAGTGAGATGCGCCGTGAGGCATTGGTGATGTTGAGGGGCTGAGCGACCACGCCACTACCACTGGTCCAGGCCCCGCGCATGGCCAGCGCCGGTACCAGGGTAATCCCAAAGCCGACTGCAACCAGCTGAATCAGGGTCTCGAGGCTGGCAGCGCGCAGGTCGGCCAGCTCGCCCTGGGCATGACGTTCCTTCAGGTGACAGACCTCCATGGCCTGCTTGGCGAGGCAATGCCCCTCGGCCAACAGCAACAGATTCTCCTCATCCAGGTCGCGCAGACTGATCTTCTCCCGGGTGTAAAAGCGGTGTTTGCGTGGATAGGCGACCCAGAAGGGCTCGTCAAACAGGGGGCGGGCCTCCAGGTCGGGTTCTTCGACCGGCGTGGCCAGCAGGGCGGCATCGATTTCATGGTTGCGCAGTCGTGTCAGGAGTACGTCTGTCAGCTCCTCGGATAATACCAGTTTCATTTGCGGGTGCTGTTTGCGTAGTGGCGCGAGGATAAGCGGCATCAGGTAGGGGCTGAGTGTGGGGATGGCTCCGACCCGCAGGGGCCCGGCCAACGGGTCCTGCTGGGCGCGGGCCAGTTGCCGGATAACATCGGCCTGCTCCAGTATCTGGCGGGCATGAGTGAGGATCTCCTTGCCCACGGGGGTGATCTCCACCGAGCGATTGGTGCGCTCAAAAATGGCAATCCCCAGTTCGTCTTCCAGTTTTTTGATCTGACCACTCAGGGTTGGCTGGCTGACAAAGCAGCGCTCGGCCGCCTGGCCGAAGTGGTGGGTCTCGGCCACGGCAATGATGTATTTCAGGTCGCGCAGGTTCATCTTTTAGCCATCGGTTATGACGAATAATTAATTATAATCAATCGAAAATAGATATCAATGGCCGAATGGTCATCGTCGCGGCGGGTAACGTCGCCAGCGGATCCTGTGGTGGCCCACGAATTGACGGTGCATCGACGGGATGGTGTAGCAGCGGGGCCAGTACGCACGGGCCAGCCGCAGTCATGCAGGTCTGGCCTGAGGTCATTGTGTGCCAGTCGTCACTGCCTCGAATGCATGCTCATGTCGCCAAAACCGAGCACGTCAGATGCCGGCGTGATCCTCTCTGGTTATGCGGTGGAAGGTTTGTGATGAGCCTGCTGTGGGGCGTGGCCTGCAATAACAGCGTGTCCTAATATATCGCCCTCAAGTGGTGTCTGCGGCTCAATACCAGGTGCTGACGGATTTATGTGTCGTGAGGGGCGGCTGCCAGGAGTATTTCTGCTATACCTACGGAGGTACGTTCAGCACTCTTATATATTAAAGCGACAGTCTGTGACTGAGTTAGCGGTTTTAGTAACACTTAGCGCTAATATGGGTTAAATCGGCTGTCGATAACAATAACCTGACATGGTTTTATTAGAAGGAGCTCTCCATGACGACCAACGATTTTTTTATGATCGTGCCCAGCCCATTCCTGTCCGGGCTCATCTGGTTCATCCTGGTTCTGTTGGTACTGTATTTTGCACGTACGCCGGCACATAAAGCGATTCTGGCCTTTTGCCGCGTTCTGCAAAACACCTTCCGCTTGACGGCACACTCGGTACACACCGCGGAACAACGGCTCCTGCAGCGTAACAAGGAGGTGCTCCTGGCGCAGGGCAGGGAGGCGGCCGAACGCATCATTGAACGCGAGTTTGAACGTATCGATAACACGGTACGCAAGGACCTGGCGGAATACCCCTCGCTACAGCGTCACCTGAGTGAAGAGATTACACACATCGATGCGGACTATAAACAAAGCACGGAAGTCCCCCCGGAACCGCCGGGTTGGGTCAAGGCGGTTGATGCCGTGGCAAAAATTCAGGCAAAAGATCCCATGGTCGCCAATATTCTCGAAGACATTCACCACTCCATGATCAAGGCCAACACGCAGGCGACCGAGGAATATCGTAAGGCCAGTCATCAGCGACATCAACATCTCAAGGATATGATGCCCCATTGGCGCAAGGTCACGCAGATACTCGGTCAGGTGGATAAAAGCGTCACGAGTCTGTTAACACGCTCTCAGACCATTGATCGGCACATGGAGGAGTATGAAGGTATCGTCAAGGCAACCGATCGATCTGTGCGCATGCTGTCCTCCTCATCCATGACACAGTTTTTCATTTCCATTTTTGTCCTGGCGATCGCCGTTGGCGGGGCCTTAATCAACTTTAATCTTATTGCCCGCCCGCTGGCCGAGATGGTCGGCGGCACCAATCGTATTATGGGGGTGCCCATTAATAACATCGCTGCGATGGTTATTATTCTGGTAGAACTGGCCATGGGCCTGTTTCTCATGGAGGCCATGCGGATTACACGCCTGTTCCCGGTAATTGGCGCGCTCAATGATAAGGTGCGGATTCGTCTGGCCTGGAGCTTTTTTTCCATTTTGCTGTTTCTGGCGCTGGTAGAAGCAGGCCTGGCCTTTATGCGTGAGCTGATCATGGAAGATGCCGCCGCAACCCGTGCCATTCTGCGTGGCGACGGCAATACCGAAGTCGTGGAGACTTCTTATTTGTGGATCACCACCGCTGCGCAAATGGGCATGGGGTTTGTACTGCCGTTTGCCTTGATGTTTGTGGCGATTCCACTGGAGACCTTTGTCCATTCCTTTAGAACCGTGGTGGGGGTGGTCACGGTTGGCGTATTGCGTGTCCTGATCTGGTTGCTGCATCTCAGTAGTAATTTTATGCGCCACATTGCCAGCGCGCTGGTGCATCTCTACGACCTTTTGATCTTTGCGCCTCTGTGGATTGAGGCTATTTTGAAGCGCAGAATTTCCCCCGGCGTGGTGGACAATCAAGACCGCGGCACATCGACGGCCTCACTATAATGATCGGGAGAATCACCATGCTAAAGTATGTATCGAAAGGGCTGTTCATCTTGACCGTATCCCTGCTGGTTGCCTGTAACAACCCGCAAGGCCCCTATAATCAGGGGGTCTATATGCTGATCGACACCTCGGGCACCTATACCCAGGAGTTGTCACAGGCACAGCAGATTATTAATTTTACCCTTTCCAAACTCAATCCGGGGGACAGCTTCGCCGTCGCGCGTGTTGATACCGCCAGTTTCAGTGAAAAGAATATTGTCCATAAACAGACATTTGATGAACGTCCCAGCATGACCAACCAGCAAAAGCGTGCCTTTCGTGATGAGGTGGA
>JAWOIE010000230.1:0-13915 GCA_046484825.1 Gammaproteobacteria bacterium
TTTTTGCATTGATCGTTCGAAAGAATAGAAAACTGTTGAAATATTTTATTGGTTTTGCGATTTTGGTCAATTTGATGTATATCCTGTGGCGTTTGTTTTTTACTGTGCCGACCATGAATATCTTTGCTTTGGTCTTTGGTTTGTTATTGTTGTTCGCGGAAATGTTTGCTTTTATCCAGACCACGACTCACCGGTTGATGTTTTTCAAGGATTACGAATCCGAGAAAAAAACACTGGAGGATTTAGATACGCTGCGGAGTAGCCGGCGCCGCTGCTCGCTGGCATCAATGTCCAGCAACATTTTGATGGGGCGTGAAAAGTCGTTGCGGGTCGCATCGTAGGTCTGCATCTCGACGACTTCGCCACCCATGTGTTCCCAGCGTTGTTTAAAGACGCTAAAAATGCGTTCGCCCCAGGGACCGCTCGGGACCAGGACCGCGGCCTTGACGTGGCCGTCGAGCCAGGTCCTTTCGGTGACCTGGATGGTTTCATCTTCCGGGGATAGACCAAACTGAAACAGTTTGGCGGGGGCCTGACTCTCCTCCGACAAATAGTTCAGTGTCAGTGTCGGCACGGGGATCTGCTCCAGCTGTGCCAGTTGGGTGACGGCATCTTTGTTGAGCGGCCCGATGATCATTTCGGCGCCGTCGGCCACGGCGTTTTGATAGACCTGATGGATATTCTCTGGCGACTCACTCACATCATAGATGCGAATTTTCTGTTCACGCTTTTGTGTCTGTGAATAATAGGCGGCAAGAAAACCATCACGAATGGCCTGCGCCGGGTGATTAAATTTTCCGGTCAGGGGTAACAGCAGGGCAATGTTGTCGGGGTAGGCCACGTCTTCCTCGCGGCGGTCCATTAGGCCGGCGAGGAACTGCTCCTGCACGGGATGGTTGACGTACATCTGCCGCCACAGCTGTAACTGCTGTTTGAGTATCAGGGGCCGCTGTTGATTGACCTTGGCAATCTCGATGAGGTGCATCCAGCCGCTGAGGGTGTCGGGTGGTGGCGCGGTACGTAACTGTTGCAGGGCGCGTTCGGTGAGTGAGGCGAGCGCCTGCCAGATGTCGCGCTGGTTGGCGCTAATGAGTGCAGGGTCGCGCAAATAGGTTTCGCGCTGTACCAGTTCGCGTGCGGTTTCAATGCGATTGCCCAGCAGGGTATACGCAAGGGCGCGCAGATCGTGATACTCTGCATGCAGATCCTCGCGGGCCTGTGGCGCCACGCCGGGCTTGAGAATCTCCAGCACAAGATTGGCCTGGCGTTCGGCGATGGCGATGTGGGCTTGTGTCAGGCGATAGAGCAGTGCCAGGGTGGAATCACCGCTCAGCGGTGCGACCGTGGCAAAACGTTGTTTGGCCTGTGCCAGCTGTTCACCGCGGGCCAGGGCTGCGATGTAGCGTAACTGTAATTGTTGCCGCGTCTCGCCACTGGCGGACTCCATCAGGCGGGCAAAGCCTTCGGCAGCCGCCAGGTAGTTGCCTTGCGCGAAGTGTTGCTCGGGCTCCTCGCCGCGGGTCGCACTCATCTGGGGGGCAGTGGCACAGGCGGTGAGGAAGACGCCGAGGCCAGCCAGGGCGATAATACGGAATACACGCATAGTGGTAATCAATTTCTCTAATTTTCCAGGCCACAAGTATCTGGGGAGGATGCAGCGGTGTCAAACGCTCCGGGCACTTTATATATTGTCGCAACACCGATCGGTAATCTAGGGGATTGGTCACAGCGCGCACAGGAAGTGTTGTCGCAGGTGAGCCTGATTGCCGTAGAGGATACGCGCCATAGTGGCAAATTACTGAGTCACTTCGGCATTCAAACGCCACTGCTGGCCTATCATGAACACAATGAACAGGCCGCCGCGGAAAAAATCTTGAGCCGCCTGCGGGACGGACAGTCCGTTGCCCTGATCTCGGATGCGGGTACCCCGCTCATCAGTGACCCCGGCTACCCGCTGGTCAGTCTGGCCCTGGCCGAAGGCCTGCGGGTCTCTCCCATTCCCGGTCCCAGTGCCGTGGTCGCCGCCCTGTCCGCCTCGGGCCTGCCCACGGATCGTTTTGTCTTCGAAGGCTTTTTGCCCAGCAAGCAGCAGGCACGCCTCAATCGCCTGGAGAAACTCAAGGCCGATACCCGCACCCTGGTGTTTTATGAATCGCCGCATCGGATCATCGACAGCCTCACGGATATGCAGGCGGTACTGGGGGGGGAGCGGGTGGCGGTCCTGGCGCGTGAACTGACCAAGGCCTACGAGACCATCAAACAGGCGTGCCTGACGGACCTGCAGGCCTGGGTGGCCCAGGACAGCAACCAGTCCCGTGGCGAAATCGTCCTGCTGGTGCAGGGCGCGGTGGACACCGGCCCCGAAGACGCCGAGGTCGAGCGGGTCCTGCGCATTTTGCTCAAGTCCCTGCCCATCAAAGAGGCCGCCGCCCTGGCGGCCGAGATCACCGGCGCCAGGAAGAATGCCCTCTATAAGCAGGCACTCTATATAGTAGGCAAAAACAGCGGCCAATAGCTGGTAGTTCGGGTCGCCGGCCGTTAGACTGCGCCTCGGAGTCGGCCAGGCAATCGCTCTCTGGTTTTTCCAGAGGGAGGAAAGTCCGGGCTCCACAGGGCAGGGTGCCAGGTAACGCCTGGGCGGCGCGAGCCGACGGAAAGTGCAGCAGAAAGTATACCGCCTAAGTGTCCCGATTTCGGTTGGGGCACCGGTAAGGGTGAAATGGTGCGGTAAGAGCGCACCGCGTCGGTGGCAACACTCGGCGGCGATGGAAAACCCCACTCGGAGCAAGGTCAAATAGGGGAGCAATGGCGCGGCCCGCGCTGCTCCCGGGTAGACTGCTTGAGGGCTGCGGTGACGCAGCTCCCAGATGAATGATTGTCCACGACAGAACCCGGCTTATCGGCCGGCTCCTTCTTAATACTTTACTTTAACTATACGCAATAATAGGCTGAATAATAGCCACTTCCCTTCCAAAGTTCTTCTCAAAAATATCTCGAAAAGTTCGCTAAGTTACTGTCTGCAAAGAAATTTGTGCGCCAGTGCTCTTGACGCGCCGATCTTTGCTACCTATAGTGTATCGAGGTGGATCAAAGTGGGATTTTGTGGATCCTTTCATCCGGGAGAATGGGTTTGTATCGAGGCGTGAACTCGCTGACGTTAGATGCCAAGGGGCGTATGGCCATGCCTACGCGCTACCGTGAGCAACTACTTACTCATTGTGACGGCCAGCTGGTCGTTACCGTGGACCGCGATCACTGCCTGTTGCTCTACCCCCTGCCCGAATGGGAAATCATTGAACGCAAGCTGGTCAAGCTGCCCACTTTAAATAAACAGGCGCGTCGCCTGCAACGTCTGTTAATCGGCCATGCCACCGAGTGTGAACTCGATAGTAATGGCCGCCTGCTGGTGCCGCCGCCGCTGCGTGAATTTGCCGCCCTGGAGCGTCGCGCGGTGTTGATCGGTCAGGGCAACAAATTCGAACTCTGGGATGAGGCAAGCTGGAATGCACGTCGCGACGAATGGTTGAACGAGGTGGATAGTGATGACCTGGAGCTGCCGACAGAACTCGAAACCCTGTCGCTGTAAATGGTCATGACGCAGCACAATCAACACCATCCGGTAATGCTGGAGGAAGCCTTGAGCGGACTGAATATTCAGTCAAACGGTTACTACATCGACGGCACCCTGGGTCGAGGCGGACATGCCCGCGCCATTTTAGACCGGCTCAGTGATGACGGCCGTCTGCTGGTGATGGACAAGGACCCGCAGGCCATTGCCTTTGCCGAACAGGGACTGGCGCAGGACCCGCGCGTTAGTCTGCACCACGGTTCGTTTACCGACATGCGTCAGGTCGCGGACAGCCTGGCGTGGCGCGGCAAGGTGGCGGGCATTCTGCTCGACCTCGGCGTTTCCTCTCCCCAGCTGGACGACCCGCAACGTGGCTTCAGTTTCAAACAAAGCGGTCCTCTGGATATGCGCATGAATACCGCGGCGGGCATCAGTGCCGCGCAGTGGCTGGCGCATGCCGAGGCCAGTGAGATTGCCCAGGTACTAAAGGCCTACGGTGAAGAGCGCTTTGCCAAACGTATCGCCAATGCCATTGTCAGCGCACGGCAAGAGGCGCCCATCGATACCACCCAGCGTCTGGCCGGCATCATCGCCGCCGCCAATCCCAAGCATGAGAAGGGCAAGGACCCGGCGACCCGCAGTTTTCAGGCCATCCGGATTTTTATCAACCAGGAGCTCGACGATATCAAGGCCACCCTGGCCCAGGTCATCGACCTGCTGGCCCCCGGCGGCCGTCTGGTGGTGATCAGTTTTCACTCGCTGGAAGATCGCCTGATTAAACGTTTTATTCGCGAGCAGAGTCGTGGCGATGACTTTCCGCCGGACCTGCCGATTACCCATGTGCAGTTACAGCCAAAGTTAAAGGCGATTGGCAAGGCGCAGTACGCCACAGAGGCAGAGGTCAGACAAAATGTGCGCGCACGCAGTGCAGTGCTGCGTGTTGCCGAGCGTATGGCATGAATCGTTATCTGCTCACGGCAACTCTGACGTTACTGGTGGTCAGTTCCGCGCTGGCCGTCGTCTATGTCAAACACGAAAACCGCAAGCACTTTGTCGAGTTGCAGGTGCAGCAGAAAAAGCGCGATGAAATGAATATTGAGTGGGGCCAGTTACAGCTGGAACAGAGTACCTGGGCCACGCATAGCCGCATCGAGGGTCAGGCGCGCAAGCGTCTGGGCATGATGAACGTACCGCAAGACAAAGTGATGATCGTCAAACCATGAGAGAGAAAGTCCACACCCCTGTCAGCGCCTTTCGCCTGGTGGTGATCAGTAGCCTCCTGCTCAGCAGTGCGCTGGTGCTGGTCTGGCGCGCCTTTGATTTGCAGGTGCTGCGCAAGGACTTTCTGCAGGGGCAGGGGGATGCCCGTGCCCTGCGCACGGAACCGGTGGCGGCGCATCGCGGCATGATTACGGATCGCAATGGTGAACCGCTGGCCATCAGCACCCCCGTCGACTCCGTCTGGGTGCAGCCCAAACTCTTTATGACAGCACAAGCGCAGTGGCCGGCACTGGCCCGGCAACTGGGCCTCGACCTCAATGACATGAAGCAGCTTGTCTCGCAACGTCAGGAGCGGGAGTTTGTCTTTCTCAAACGCCAGATCAGTCCGGTGTTGGCGGAACAGGTTATGGCCCTGGAGATTAGCGGCGTGTCTTTGTTGCGCGAATACCGGCGTTACTACCCACTCGGTGAAGTGGCCGCACATGTACTGGGATTTACCAATGTGGACGACCAGGGACAGGAAGGCATGGAACTGGCCTATGAGCACTGGCTGCGTGGCACGCCCGGTCAACAACGCGTTATTAAAGATCGCCTGGGACGGGTCATTCAGCATGTGGAGTTGTTGCAAAAGCCGCAACCCGGTAAGGACCTGTCCCTCAGTATTGACCGTCGCCTGCAGTACCTGACCTATCGCGAACTTAAAAAGGCGGTCTTCGAACACAAGGCCAGGGCCGGCTCGGCGGTGATCCTCGATGTGCATAGCGGTGAGATTCTGGCCATGGTGAATCAGCCGTCTTATAACCCGAACACCCGCCGGGCGCTCAAGGCGGAAAACTTTCGCAATCGTGCCATTACCGATGTCTTCGAGCCCGGTTCTACTATTAAACCCTTTACCATTGCCGCCGGTCTTGACTCGGGCAAGTTCAGTGCGGAGAGCAAACTCAATACCAGTCCCGGTTATCTGCGCGTCGGGACCAATGTCGTGCGGGACGTGCGTAATTACGGCCAGATCGATGTGGCGACCGTGTTGCAAAAGTCGAGTAACGTCGGTGCCAGCATGATCGCCATGGCCATTCCGGTAAAGGCGCTGCAGGACTTACATCAGGCCCTGGGGTTTGGTGAGACCTCGGCCAGTGGTTTTCCCGGCGAGTCGACCGGGCTGGTGAATATGTCACCGCGCTGGCGGCCGATTGAACAGGCCACCATGGCCTTTGGTTATGGTTTGTCGGTGACCTCCCTGCAACTGGCGCGCGCCTATAGTGTGCTGGGCAATGGTGGCTACCTGAAGCCGGTGCACTTCGTGCGTCAGCAGCAGGAGGTTGAGGGGCAGCGTGTCATACAATCACAGACAGTCAAGGCGATTGGCAAAATGCTGGAGGCCGTGGTCAGTCGCGAAGGTACTGCACTCAAGGCCAGCGTGCAGGGGTATCGCGTGGCCGGAAAGACCGGCACGGTAAAAAAACTGGTCAACGGACAGTATAGCGAAGACCGCTATCTCTCCCTGTTCGTGGGCATGGCGCCGGCCAGCGCGCCGCGCTTTGTCATGGTGGTCAATATTGATGAACCCAAGGGTGATGTTTACTACGGTGGTGAAGTTGCCGCCCCGGTGTTCTCCCGCGTCATGTCCGGCGCGCTGCGTTTGTTTGATATCGCCCCGGATATGACCCCTCCCGAGCGTTGGCACATAGCGGCTTCGGAGGCGCGTTTATGATGGTGGCCGCCATGGGACAACAGGGCGTCACCCTGCGGCAATTGTGCGCGGGTATTGTCGCGATCCCGGCGGAGGCGGATCGTGAAATTGGCCGTCTGGTGCTGGACAGTCGCGAGGTGCAGCGCGGCGATGTCTTTCTGGCCCTGCAAGGACATCGTCTGGATGCCGTAGTGTTTATTGATGAGGCGATTGCCAGCGGTGCCGTGGCAATCCTGTGGCAGGCCTCGGCCGAGGTGGCGCCGCTGCCGATCAGTTTCAGAACGGCCACCGATGGTCATACAGTGCCCGTGATTGCGGTGCAGGCGCTTGACCGCGAGGTCGGTGTGCTGGCGGATCGGTTTTACCAACACCCCTCGCAACACCTGCATGTGGTGGGGATCACCGGTACCAATGGCAAGACGTCCTGCAGTCACTATCTGGCGCAGGCCCTGTCCCGGCAACAGGCCTGTGGTCTGATCGGGACACTGGGCACCGGGCTCTATGGGCAGTTGCACGACAGTGCGCATACCACCCCGGATGCCCTGACCTGTCATCGACTGCTCGCCGAGCTGCAACAGCAGGGCGCCACGGATGTGGCCATGGAGGTCTCGTCGCATGCCCTGGTGCAACATCGTGTTGCCGGGGTGCGTTTTGCGGGCGCGGTGTTTACCAATCTCACCCATGAACACCTGGACTACCATGGCAGCATGCAGGCCTACGGTGAGGCCAAGCAGCGGTTGTTTGACCTGCCTGATTTACAGTACTGCATTATCAATATTGATGATCCGTTTGGCCGCGCCCTGGTGACGCACTTGCAGGGGCGTTCGTTACGCATTCTCACCTATGGTCTGGAGGCCGACAACGCGCCGGACATCCTGGCCACGGTGGTAGAGCCGAGTGCCACGGGCATGACCCTGCAGCTACAGACCCCCTTTGGCGCGGCCCGCCTGCCATTGGCCTTACTGGGTCGATTCAATGCCAGCAACATCCTCGCGGTGCTGGCGGTGTTGTTGCAACGTGGCCTGCCGCTGGCGGAGGCCGTGCAGCGTCTGAGTCAGACCCGGCCGGTGCCGGGACGTATGCAGGTGGTGGCCACCGCAGCGGAGGTCAAGGTGGTGGTGGATTATGCCCACACGCCCGACGCCCTGGAACAGGCCCTGGTGGCTTTGCGCGAGCACACCCGTGGCAGACTCTTTTGTGTCTTTGGTTGTGGTGGCGAACGCGATACCGCCAAGCGCCCCGTGATGGGTCGCTTGGCCAGTGAACTGGCCGATGTCACGATTCTGACCAATGACAATCCGCGCCATGAAGACCCGATCCAGATACTCGATGATATTCTCATCGGCGTGGACAGCAGCAAGCGCCATGGCCTGCGGGTGATCGCCGAACGCCGCGCCGCGATCGCCACGGCCCTGCATCTGGCGCAGGCGGGTGACGTGGTGCTGATTGCGGGCAAGGGACACGAGGGGTATCAGATCATTGGCAACCAACGTCTGGCGTTCAGTGATTATGATGTGGCGCATGAACTCCTGGAGGCGCAGGGCTGATGTCGGGTTTCAATATGACACTGGCCGAGGCCGCCACAGCCCTGGGCGTCGACTATCACGGTGCGGACTGTCACCTGACGGGCATCAGCACCGACAGTCGGAAGATCCAGCCGGGCGAGCTGTTTATTGCCCTGCGGGGTCCCAATTTTGACGGTCACCAGTTTATTGAAAAGGCCATAGTCAACGGCGCCGTCGCCGTGGTCGCCGAACACGAGACACAGTTTGCCGTGCCCGCTCTGTGCGTCAAGGATAGTCGTCTGGCGCTGGGGCAACTGGCCAGCGCCTGGCGGCAACGCTTTGACATTCCACTGATTGCCGTGACGGGCAGCAATGGCAAGACCACGGTCAAGGAACTCCTGACGAGTATTTTTTCCCAGCAGGGTCAGCCGCTGAGTACCCAGGGCAATTTTAATAATGAGATTGGCATGCCGCTGACACTGTTGCGTCTGACCGCACGACACACCGCGGCGATTATTGAAATGGGCGCCAATCACCCGGGGGAGATCGAATACCTCAGTAACCTGGCCTGCCCCACGGTTGCCCTGGTCAACAATGCCGGTGACGCACACCTGGAGGGGTTTGGCAGTATTGAGGGTGTCGCCGAGGCCAAGGGCGAGATCTATTCCGGCCTGCGCAATGACGGTGTGGCCGTCATCAATATTGACGACCCCTATAGTTATATCTGGCAGGAACTTTGTGAAGGCAAGGAGATTATCAGCTTTGGCCTGGAGCAGGATGTCGATGTCACGGCGAAATATAGCGCCACCCCCATGGGCATGAAGCTGAACCTGACGACCAATGATGAATCCGGAGAAGTCCTGTTACCCCTGCTGGGTCGACACAATGTCATGAACGCCCTGGCCGCGACGGCCGCGGCCACCGCGGCGGGTGTCAGTCTCGAGGTCATCCTGGCCGGTCTGCAAAATGCGCAGGCCGCCCCCGGCCGATTAGAACTGAAGTCCGGTCTCGGCGGCAGCCGCATTATTGATGATACCTACAACGCCAACCCGGCCTCGTTGAATGCCGGCATTGCCGTGCTCACGGCGTACCCCGGCCGGCACTATCTGGCGCTGGGCGATATGGGCGAACTGGGTGAGGCGGCGCCGCAATTACATTATCAGGCCGGTGTCGAGGCAAAACGACGCGGTGTCGAGCGACTGTACGCCGTAGGTGAACTGAGCCAGCAGGCGTGTGCGGGTTTTGCCGCAGGCGCGCAATGGTTTGAGCGGCAGGAGGAGATGATCGCGGCGCTGCGGCAGGAACTGCAGGCAGAGGTGACATTACTGGTCAAGGGTTCTCGGCGTATGCATATGGAGCGCGTGGTTGAGGCTGTGGCGACAGGAACAGAGGACTAGACGATGTTGTACGCACTCACCCAGTATCTACAGCAGTATCACACCGGCTTTAATGCCTTTGGTTATCTGACCCTGCGCGCCATTCTCGGGGTGCTCACCGCGTTGCTGATCTCTTTTATTATCGGCCCCTTCATGATTCGCAAGCTGAGCGCCTACCGCATTGGCCAGACCGTGCGTGATGACGGTCCGGGCACGCACCTGAGCAAGGCGGGCACGCCGACCATGGGGGGCGCCCTGATCCTGGTGGCCATTGCCGCCAGTACGCTGCTGTGGGCGGATTTGTCTAACCGCTATATCTGGGTCGTGATCGTGACCACGCTTTTGTTTGGTCTCATTGGCGGGGTCGATGATTACAAAAAGCTGGTCAAGCGCGACCCCCGCGGTTTGTCGTCCCGCTATAAGTATCTGTGGCAGTCCGTCTTCGCCCTGGCGATTGCCATCTATTTGTTTAATACCGCCAGTCCCATCGAAACCAGTTTTATTGTGCCGTTCTTCAAAGGCATCCAGATTCAACTGGGTGTCGTGGCGTATATCCTGATCACCTACTTCGTCATTGTCGGCGCCAGTAATGCGGTCAATCTCACCGATGGTCTCGATGGCCTGGCCATCCTGCCCACGGTCATGGTGGGGGGCGCCCTGGGTATTTTTGCCTACGCCAGTGGGCATGTGGGGTTCGCCTCGTATCTGGCGATCCCGGCCGTCCCGGGTGTCGGTGAACTGGTGATCTTTTGTGGTGCCCTGGTCGGCGCCGGTCTGGGCTTTCTCTGGTTTAACGCCTATCCCGCCCAGGTGTTTATGGGGGATGTCGGTGCCCTGGCCCTGGGGGCGGCACTGGGCGTGATCGCGGTACTGGTGCGACAGGAACTGGTGTTGTTCATTATGGGCGGTGTCTTTGTCATGGAAACGCTCTCCGTTATTTTACAGGTGACGTCATACAAACTGACCGGCAGGCGTATTTTCCGCATGGCGCCGCTGCATCACCACTTTGAACTCAAGGGCTGGCCCGAACCGCGCGTGATCGTGCGCTTCTGGATCATCACGGTCATTCTGGTGTTGATCGGACTGGGAACCTTAAAGATTCGTTAATATGGCTGCCGCGACACATATGACAACCACTGCACAACACCTGCCACCCCCCGGTAGCCGCATCCTCGTGGTGGGTCTGGGGATGACCGGTTTGTCCTGCGCCCGTTTTCTGGTCCGGCAGGGCTATGAGGTTGCGATCACCGATAGTCGCGCCGCCCCGCCGGCCCTGGATGAATTGCATCGCGACCTGCCGGATATTGCGGTCTTTGTCGGTGGCTTTGATGAAGTCGCCTTTCAGAATGCGGAGTGTCTGGTGGTCAGCCCCGGAGTCTCCATCAAGCACCCGCTCATTGCCGAGGCGCGCGCGCGGGCGATTCCGGTGGTGGGTGACATCGAGATCTTTGCCCTGTATGCGGCGGCGCCGGTCATTGCCATAACCGGTTCCAATGGCAAGAGCACGGTGACGACCCTGGTGGGGGAGATGGCGCGTCAGGCCGGTTGCGAGGTCAGGGTCGGCGGCAATATTGGTACACCGGCACTGGACTTGCTCGACGACGCGGCGCAACTGTATGTCCTGGAGCTGTCCAGCTTTCAACTGGAGACCACCTCCAACTTGCACACCCGGGCGGCGGTGATTCTGAATATCAGCGAAGACCACATGGACCGCTATGACAGCCTGCAGGAATATAGTTTTGCCAAGGCCAGAATTTATCATCACAGCGATGTCGTGGTAGTCAATGCCGATGATGACAAGGTTACCGCGCTGGTGAAAGGTCTGGCGGCCTCAAGAACCATCGTGCACTTCGGCCTGAAGCCGCCGGGCAAAAATGATTTTGGTATTGTGCAACACCAGGGTCAGCCATGGCTGGCCCTGGGCGCAGAGCCCCTGCTGGCGGTTGCCGAGGTCAGGATCTCCGGCTGGCACAATATTGCCAATGCCCTGGCGGCACTGGCGCTTGGGCAGGCCGCCGGTCTCGACATGGCGGCCATGCTGACGACCTTGAAAACCTTTGCCGGTCTGGAACATCGCACGCAATGGCTGGCCGAGTGTCACGGTGTGCAGTGGTTTAATGACTCCAAGGCCACCAATGTCGGCGCCTGCATTGCCGCGCTGGAAGGTCTGATGGCCGACAAGGTGGTATTGATCGCCGGCGGTCAGGGCAAGGGCCAGGATTTTTCACTGTTGCGTCAGGCCATTGCCGACCGCGCGCGTTGCCTGATTCTGCTGGGCGAAGACGCCGACACGCTGGCCAGCAGTTTGGCCGGGCTGGTGGACATTTATCGAGTCGACGATATGCGCGCCGCTGTGCAACGGGCCAGGGAATACGCACAACCGGGGGATGCCGTGTTGTTGTCACCGGCCTGCGCCAGCTTTGACATGTTTAACGGCTTTGCCCACCGTGGTGAAGTCTTTAGCCAGTGTGTCCGGGAGGTGTGTCAATGAACCTTGGCGCACTCCACCTTGGCCTCCCGGCAGGACTGAGCGGCACGGCGCGTGGCTCGGCGTTTTACCTCGACAGGAAGTTGCTCGGTGTGGCGCTCATTATTCTGATCTTGGGCCTGGTGGTCTTAGGTTCGGCATCCATTTCTATTGCCGAACAACTGACGGGCAAACCGTTTTACTATCTCTGGCGCCAGCTCGGTTATGCCGCGGTGGGCCTGTGCCTGGCCACGGCCTTATTTGCCGTGCCCATCGCCGTCTGGGAACGCATGGGCCCGGCCTTGATTATTCTGAGTGTCCTGCTCTTGCTGCTGGTGTTTGTGCCGGGCCTGGGGCGTACCGTCAACGGCAGCACGCGCTGGATTGCCTTTGCCGGTTTTAATGTGCAGGTCTCTGAGTTCGTCAAACTCTTTTGCATTATCTATCTGGCCGGTTACCTGGTCCGGCATACGCAATTGGTGCGCACCGAACTCAAAGGCTTTATTCGGCCCTTGCTGTTACTTCAGGTCGTGGTGTTCCTGCTCCTGCTGGAACCGGACTATGGCGCGGCGGCGGTGTTGCTGGCGACCGCCATGGGTATGATGTGGCTGGGCGGCGCACGCTTTGTGCAGTTTGCCGTGCTGGGTCTGCTGGTGGCGGCCGCCCTAGCGCTGCTGGCGGTGAGTTCACCTTATCGCCTGGAGCGCCTGACCGCCTTTCTGAATCCCTGGGCCGATCCCTTTAACAGTGGCTTTCAATTGACCCAGGCGCTTATCGCCTTTGGTCGCGGTGAGTGGCTGGGCGTGGGTCTGGGTTCCAGTGTGCAGAAAATGTTTTATCTGCCCGAGGCGCATACCGACTTTGTCTTTTCCGTACTCGGCGAAGAGCTGGGGCTGATTGGTGTGGTCATCGTGATTCTGCTCTATACCTTTCTCATCCTGCGACTGTTGCGCATTGGTCGCCACGCGGAACAACGCGAGTTACCTTTTCATGCCTATCTGGCCTATGGTATTGCCCTGTGGATTGGTATGCAGGCCTATATCAATATTGGCGTCAACATGGGCGTGTTGCCCACCAAGGGTTTGACTCTGCCGTTGATGAGTTATGGCGGCAGTAGCATTGTGGTGACCTGCCTGGCCATCAGTCTGGTGCTACGTGTCGACTATGAAACACGCAAGGACGATCGTTGTGTGCAGAACAAGCGGAGGCTGGGATGAGCGCCGCGCGACATATCATGATCATGGCCGGTGGCACCGGCGGGCATATCTTCCCGGCGCTGGCCGTTGCCCATGAGCTGCGCCAGCAGGGTCATCGTGTGACCTGGCTGGGGACGCCGCACGGTATGGAGGCCAGACTGGTACCGCAGGCCGGTTATGCCATGGAATATATTTCTATCCAGGGTCTGCGTGGCCACGGTGTGGCACGTTGGTTACTGGCGCCGTTCAAGTTGCTCGGGGCCATACTGCAGGCGCTGCGGATACTCTCCCGGCAGCGTCCCCATGTGGTCCTCGGCATGGGGGGCTTTGTCGCCGGGCCGGGGGGTGTGGCCAGCTGGTTGTGGCGTTGTCCGCTGGTAATCCATGAACAGAATGCCGCCCCCGGCCTGACCAATCGCTTACTGGCGCGGCTGGCCACCACGGTACTGCAGGCCTTTCCCAATAGTTTGCCAAAGGCGCGACTCACCGGTAATCCGGTGCGCGACAGCATTAGCCGCCTGGCGCCACCGGAACAACGTTATGCACAACGCCAGGATGCCCTGCGTATCCTGATCCTGGGCGGCAGTCAGGGGGCGCTGATATTAAATCAGATCGTGCCCGCGGCGCTGGCCCGAGTCGGGGCGCAACCGCCGTTACAGATCTGGCATCAATGTGGTGAACGCCACCTGCAGGCGACCCTCGAGACCTATGCTGATGCCGGTGTACATGCCCGGGTTGCCGCCTTTATCGACGATATGGCCGAGGCCTATGCCTGGGCCGACCTGGTGATTTGTCGCGCGGGGGCCTTGACCATTGCGGAGCTGGCGGCGGCCGGCGTCGCCGCGGTGCTGATCCCGTTTCCCCACGCCGTCGATGATCATCAGACCAAAAA
>JAWOIE010000292.1:0-4774 GCA_046484825.1 Gammaproteobacteria bacterium
ATGGGCCAGTTAATCCCCAATCGCCTGTTCTGGGCGCGCGACACAGACTAGGCCCATGCCGGTAACCAAGCCTGCCGCCATACTGCGCGGCCTGTATGTCATTGCCGACAGCAGCCTGGCGCCCGCCGGTACCCGGCTGCACGAGCACGTCGCCGCAGCGATACAGGGCGGCGCCCGCATGGTGCAACTGCGTGACAAGCAGGCCGTCGTGGATGTCGCCGAGCTTCAGGCCCTGGTCGCACTGTGCCGTCAACAGCAGGTACCTTTGCTCATCAATGACAATATCGACCTGGCCCTGCAGGTGGGCGCCGCGGGGGTGCACCTGGGCCAGGACGATGCCCAGCCCGCCGAGGCCCGCCAACGTCTGGGCCGCGATGCCATTATCGGTGTCACCTGCCATGACCAGCTGGCGCTGGCCCACCGCGCCGAGGCCGCCGGTGCCGACTATGTCGCCTTTGGTCGTTTTTTCCCCTCGCAGAGCAAGCCCGCCGCGCCACCGGCCGATATCGCCGTCCTGCAACAGGCCCACCAGAGTCTGCACCTGCCGGTCGTTGCCATCGGCGGTATCACACCGGATAATGGCGCTGCTTTAATCGCGGCCGGCGCCGATATGCTCGCCGTCATTCACGGCGTGTTTGGCCAGACGGATGTCCGCGCCGCCGCCCGAAAATTTAGCCAACTCTTTGCAACCCAGGATCCGAATCCATGACACGTTCCCACGACCTTTTTGCCCAAGCCCAGCAACACATTCCCGGCGGCGTCAATTCGCCGGTGCGCGCCTTCAAGGGCGTCGGTGGTGACCCGGTATTTTTCAAAAAGGCCCTGGGGGCGTATTTGCTTGATGAAGACGACAAACAGTACATCGACTATGTCGCCTCCTGGGGTCCGGCCATCCTGGGCCATAGCCACCCCGAGGTCTTAAAGGCCGTGGCTGAAGTGATGCAAAACGGCCTGAGCTTTGGTGCGCCCACCGAGCTGGAAATTCGCATGGCCGACCAGGTCTGCGCACTAGTGCCCTCCATGGACATGGTCCGCATGGTCAGCTCCGGCACCGAGGCCACCATGAGTGCCATTCGCCTCGCCCGCGGTTTTACCGGTCGCGACAGGATCGTCAAGTTTGAAGGCTGTTACCACGGACACGGCGATTCGCTGCTGGTGAAGGCCGGCTCCGGCGCCCTGACCCTGGGCGTGCCCACCTCGCCGGGGGTGCCGGCGGCGCTGGCCGAGCTCACCATTACCCTCAACTACAATGACAGCGCCCAGGTGGAGGCGCTGTTTGCGGATATGGGCGATCAGATCGCCTGCATTATTGTCGAGCCCGTGGCCGGCAACATGAACTGCGTCCCCCCGGCGCCCGGGTTTCTCGAGACCCTGCGCCAGGTCTGCGACCAGCATGGCAGTGTGCTGATCTTCGATGAAGTCATGACCGGTTTTCGCGTCGCCCTCGGCGGCGCCCAGGCGCACTATGGTATCCGCCCCGACCTGACCACCCTCGGCAAGGTCATTGGCGGCGGCATGCCGGTCGGCGCCTTCGGCGGCAGGCGTGAGATCATGCAACAGATCGCGCCCCTCGGGCCGGTGTATCAGGCCGGCACCCTGTCAGGCAACCCGGTGGCCATGGCCGCCGGCCTGAAGACCCTGGAACTGATCAGTGCCCCGGGGTTTTATCAACGCCTGGCGCACACCACCACACAACTGCTGAGTGGTTTGAAGGCCCGGGCGCAGGAGGCGGGCATTGCGATGACCACCAATCAGGTCGGCGCCATGTTTGGTATTTTCTTTACCGAGGCGGAACAGGTCAGCAATTTTGCCCAGGTCAGTGCGTGCAATGTGGAACGCTTCAAGCGCTTCTATCACGGCATGCTGGAACAGGGTGTCTACCTCGCGCCCTCCGCCTATGAGGCCGGCTTTGTCTCCAGCGCCCATACTGACGCGGATATCGACGCCACCGTGCGGGCGGCGGAAAAAGTCTTCGCCACCCTGTAGCCGTATCGAACTAAGGAAACTCTGCAAAAACCCCTCCCCGGGCTTTTGCAGAGTCGGAAAGCGCGGCTCCTGTCCGCGCTTTCCTCACGCGCTTTAATCACTGGCGTGATTGGCGCGGCAGGGCGTCCTGCCCCGCACGGAAGCTCTGCATACTTATGCAGAGCTTCCCTAAATTTTTTTTAGCCCCACCACGTACGACAAAGACCTGCGGCGCGATCGGGATGACGCGTCGTCCCTATGGACACGCCTAGCGATACCTCTGACTATAATAAAAGTGCGCCGCAGGGCGCAGTGGCTGGCGACGCATTATCCAAACTGCGCGGGCGCGGCAACACCGACCCTGCACGCCTTCCCCCTGATGTCACCATACTTCTGATGTCTCTATACTCCTGGCATCGCCGTGGCGCTAAGGGCGCCGGCCTCGGGGCAACACACACCGCTAAGCACATCTCGGACCGCCACGTTAACCCGCCGCACCTGAAACCTGTTTGTCATTTTGCCCGGGCAGTATCTGTGCACGACTGGTGCTAAGATGCCAGCATGTTCACGGAAGGCCTTCAACATTTTCTGTCGTTCCTGCAGGCACACCTCTGGCTTGCCTATAGCACTATTTTTCTTGTCGCCCTGACCGAGTCGCTGGCGCTGGTGGGACTCATCGTCCCCGGCGCGATCATGATGTTTGCCATTGGCACCCTGATCACCACCGGCCATCTGGATTTTACCATCACCATGGTTTCGGCCAGCCTCGGCGCTATCATCGGTGACAGCCTGAGTTACTGGCTCGGCGCCCACTACCGCCAGCAACTGCAAAATCTCTGGCCCCTGTCGCGCTACCCCGGCGCCTTTGCCCGGGGTATCGAATTTTTTCATCATCATGGCGGCAAGAGTGTCCTGCTGGGTCGCTTTGTCGGCCCGCTGCGGCCGATGATCCCGGCCATTGCCGGCATGCTGGGTATGTCGCGCGGCAAATTTCTGCTCATCAATATTCTCTCTGCGCTGGCCTGGGCACCGCTGTATCTGCTGCCCGGCATGGCCTTTGGCTTGTCGCTGGAACTGGCCGGCGAGGTCGCGGGGCGACTCATGCTCTGGGTGTTGATGCTGTTCATCAGTATCTTCGCGGTCGTCTGGCTGGCGCGCCATGTCTATACTTTTGCACTCCAGCATACCGAACAGTGGATGGAGGCCTTATTGCGCTGGACGCAACGCCACCCGACCAGCGGCCAAATCCCCAGCGCCCTGCTTGAACCCCGGCACGCGGAACGTCGCGCCCTGGCCTGGCTGGCGCTGCTGTTTTTGACGGCCATCATTGGCCTGACCCTGCTGACCGAGGCCTCGGCGGAATTTGGCCTGGTGCAGGAACTGGAGCAACTCATACTCAATCTGCCGCCTTTCGTACAGACCCCGGTAGCCGATGCGCTGTTCAGTGCTGTTCATGCCCTGAGCCAGCCATTGGCGCTGAGTCTCCTGGCCCTGGGCATCAGCCTGTGGCTATTGGCGCAACGTCAGTGGTTGCTGACGGGGCATCTGCTATTGGTCTGGCTGGTACCGGTGACGGCCATGTTGATCTTGAGCGGGATCGAGGCGGGTAATCTGAGCCAGGTCAGCGACATGCCGGGGCGCCTGTTCCTTGGCAGTAGTCTGCTGTTTTTTCTGGGTCTGGTATTTGGCAAGGAGATTCGCCCGCAACGCCGCGCCGCCTTTTACGCCGTCATTGCCGTGGGTCTGTTTATGCTGTGTCTCAGCCAGCTCTACTGGCAGGTCAGCGGTTTCGTGCGCGCCAGTATCGAGCTGCTCAGCGGCATCGCCTGGGCCGCGTTGCTCGGCATCGCCTACCGGCGGCATTTAGTGCAACAGCGGACCCGGCACAAATTGGTCCCCCTGCTGGCCCTGGCGTTGCTCGGGGGCTGGGCCGTGCAGGCGCCGGCGCCGCTCAGCCCGGAACGCAATGGCGACGTGACCCGCGTCTGGTCACAACAGGCATGGCGGGATGAATTGTGGCAGACCCTGCCACGTCGTCGCACCGACCTGCGCCAGTCACACCAGCACCCCTTTAATCTCCAGTGGCAGGGAGACCCGGCATCCATAGCGGCGCAACTTGCCGCGGCGGGCTGGCAGGCGGGCCACACGTTTAGCTGGCGCCGCGCCCTCACCAGCCTGCGGCGCACACCGCCGACGACTGAGCTGCTGATCCTGCCGCACGTCCACCATGGCCGGTATGAAAATCTGCGCTGGACTAAATATGAACAGGACACCCTCTATGTCATTCGCCTCTGGCGAAGTCGCGTGGACATCGACGCGCCCGGGACGGCCACTGGCCTGTGGTTTGGTAACATTTCGATTATGCATCAACGGACACAACTGGGCTGGCGATATCTGCAAACCGGCACACAGTTCACCCAGGCGCTGGACACGATACGCACGACGTCGCTACCGTTTGTAGATAAAGGGGATGTCCTGCTGCTGATGCCGGAAGACTCGTAGGCGCTCCGCCTACCCGCGCCGCTGCGTGGTGACTCATCTGTGCGCGGGGCCGCCTGTGGGGTCTGCATCAGGTCGGGTGCGATATTGATCTCAGCTTAGGGAAGCTCTGATGAATTCATCCATGAATAAAAGAGCACGAAACATAAAAATGCGATTTTTATTCTTCTCACCTGTTTGATTGCCTGGCGCAATCGAAAAATGGAGGTGCCTCCATATCCCGCAGAAAACCCTGACTAAATCAGAGCTTCCTCAGATCTCATCGAAGTCGTGTAACAAACCATGCAACTTGGCCACCCGCTGTTGCGGG
>JAWOIE010000063.1:0-44137 GCA_046484825.1 Gammaproteobacteria bacterium
CAGTGTGGGCGCGGCCAATGTCCTTACCGATGCCGGTTACACCCATGTGCGTAATGTCTGGGAAGGTTTTGTCGGTATTTACCTGACCGCGCCTAAGGTCCAGGCGGATGCTTCGATTCTGATCTTGCCGGTTGACCTCAATCATGATGGAGCGCTCAACGACGCGGACAAGAATGGCTGGCGTAACCACCAGAAACTGCCCTATGAGACCCGCCTATTACCCAAGCTGATCTACCAGCCTATGGCGTATCTGTATGACCTGGATTAATCCTCTGCGATGATCCCAGTGGAACCCCGCCGTCTGGCGGGGTTTTTTTTGCTCCGTGACACCCCCCGTGACCATTCAGCCCCGCCAGCGGCGTTTGCGCTGAATGTTTTATGGGTATGCAATATTTTTCCAGAAACCGCATAGCGCGGTCGGGGGCGGAGGGTTTTTTTCTAAGCCACGGTGTTTCAGTTGTTGTGAATCCTGCGCCCATATTCGATGCAGTGCGAATGCATAAAATATTCGGCTTAGCCTGAGCGGGACTATTGTCAGTCGCAGTATTAGCGCGTCGCGCCGGCGGGTTCCTGGCGTGCCAGTTGGCGCAGACCGGTGACGGCCTGGGCCAGTACCGGATTGTCGCTCTCCCGCGGATAGACCATGTAGGCGGGGTGTACATATTCAGGCGTGGCGGCGACACGGTAGAGGCTGCCGGCCGCGATAAAGGGGGCGGCCATGCGCGCGGGCAGATAGCAACTGCCGCCGTTGCTCAGGATGAGCTGTATCCCGAGCCAGCCGATGTTGGCGACCTGTGACGGGCGTTCGAGATCCGGAAAGCTCTGTGCGTGCTGGGCGTAAAAGCCGGGCCCCCACTCTATATATACATAATCCTCGCCGGGGCCATTATCGTCGGGACGGCTGCTGACCAGGACCAGGGTCTCGTCGAAGAGGTGTTCGACAATGAGGCCGGGGCTGTGGCTGGGGGTGTACATCAGGCCGATATCCAGGCTGCCTTCGATCAGGCGGTGCATCAGGTCCTCTTCGAAACCGATCTCGCTACGGATGACTACGTCGCGCGCCCCCTGCCGCATCCAGCCCAGCCACTGCGGCAGGAACCCCTCCCACAGGGCGATGCGCCCGCCGATGCGCAGGCTGGCCCGGTAACGTTCCGGCAGGCCGACCTCGTCGCGAGCCTGATCGGCGGTCAGCACCAGTCGCTTGGCATATTCCAGAAAGCGTCGCCCGGCCAGGGTAATGCTGGCACCGGAGCGGTTACGCACGAACAGGCGGGTGCCGAGTTCGTCTTCGAGGCGCTTGATACGGGCACTGACCGTGGACTGGGTCAGGTGGAGCTGGCGGCTGGCCTCGATGAAGCTGCCATGGGCCGTAATGGCGAGAAAGGTGCGGGCCTGATCGATGTCCATGTGGGTATCCGCTAATGTGAATTGATATCGCTTTTTTCGATATTAGACAGGAAAAAATATCGTTTTACTACACTTAAACCGTGACGATATAGTAGGAAAAGCTTATATACAGGAGGTGTGGACATGCAGGCCAATACACAGACGGCGCGTGACAATGAAGGTTATATCGTTGACCCTGAGGACTGGAACGAGGCGCTGGCGCGGGAACTGGCGGCAGAAGAGGGCCTGGAGCTCACGGCCGAGTACTGGCCCATCCTGTGTTTTATACGGGCCTACTGGCAGGAGCACAAGATCGCCCCGGACGTGCGTCATGTCATGAAGTTTCTTGCCGATGAGACTGGCGTTGATAAAAAGGCCGCCAAGCAGCAGCTGTTTCGGTTGTTCCCCTACGGTTATGTGAAGCAGACCTGCAAGATTGCCGGCATGCAGCGGCCACGGGTCTGGAGTACGGGATAAACGCCGCCGCCTGTCCCCCGTCAGCCTCCCCCCGTTGTGGTGTGGGTAGCGGGCTCAGGCGAGACTCCGCCCCGCCGCTGTGAGACTACGGGCGGCCGGCCCACCATGACGACACCGGTCAGGGCAACGGCATACACCAGGCCATAAGCCAGCAGCACATACCCCAGCAGCTGTTGTTCATCGATGAGATAGCTGACGCAATAGCGCTGTGGCGCGATGAGATATAACCAGCCGAGTCGCAACACGGTCGCCAGGGCCTCAATGTGCAGAACCCCGCGCAGGACAAAGGGCAAATGTTGCCAGCTCAAGAGCAGTGCCATGCCCGCCAGCGGCAAGCTCAGCCATTTGCCCAGGGCAAACAGCGGCTCATGCAGGGCGGCATCCAGCATGCGCGGCAACATCCACAAACCCAGGGTGAACAGCGCAAACAACAACAGACTACTGCGATAACGTTGACCCCATTGCCGCAGGCCGGAATAGCGCCGGCATAGCCGATGCAGCAACAGGCCGCCGAGGCCGGCCAGTAGCGGGATCTGCACCGCCATGTGCAGGGCCATACTGCTTTCAAACCAGTGACGGCTGAGGAACAAGGCCACGGTGGCGATGCCGAGCAGGAGCAGGTCTGACTTATAGGGCGACATGCGGCTGTGGCTCAGGTACGTTGAGCAGGCGCTCGATGGCCTGCAGGACGACATCGGGTTTATCCTCATCGACAATCTGTACCAGCCGACCCTGGGGATCGATGATATGGCTGGCGGCATTGTGCGTAATACCGCCGAAGCCATCGGCAATACTGACTACCCCGAGTCGCTGCAACAGTGCCTTGCCCTGGTGCGGGTCCACCGCGCGCAGAGTCTGCCAGTGACCCGACTGCTCGCGGGTGAAGCGCTGCATATAGGCCTGCATTCTTGCCGGAGTATCATAGTGCGGCTCCAGTGAAATACTGAGTAGCTGGACGTGTCCGTGCACACCTCGTTGTTGCAGGGCGGTCTGCAACTGAGCGTAGACCATCCCGGTATAACCACAAATGGTAGGGCAGCGGGTATAAATAAAATTGACCACCAACACCTTGCCGCGCAGGGAAGCCAGTTCAAGGTGTTGCCCATGTTGATCCTCGAGCATCACATTGGGCACAGGGATTGGAGTCTGTTCAATCTGCAGACGGCGGTGTGTCTCCCAGGTAAAGGCGCGAAAGCCCTGCGTTGTCTGCCACCAGACGAGAACGCCGAGGGTGACAACCAACACAGTGAGCAGTAGCGGCAGGCGTTGCGCCATGCGTATCAGGCCTCGAGTCGGATGCGTCCAAGCCGGCTGAGTAAATTAACAATCAGAACCAGCATGCTGAGCAGCACCAGCAGACCGAACAGCGTGGCCAGCTGGTCATAGGGCACCCAGGACTCGACATGCTCGGCAAAGCGGCGCGGTACGCTTTTGAAGCCTCCGTATAAAAACATGAAGACAAACAGCAGGGCGCCGCAGAAAAACACCCAGAAGCTGGTCTTGACCCAGGCGCTGGGCGCGGTTTCATGCTCGTGACGACTGATATGAAACAAAAAGGCCAGCACCATGGGCAGCAGACCCAGTAGCAGGTAAAAGTGAAAGTGGCCCGGTACCCACAGGGTGTTGTGCATGACCTGGTTGACGACAATGGTGGCGTCAATCACTGCCGGGATGACCCCGGCCGACCAGCCAAAGACCGCGAGGATGATGAACTTCGCCGGTATCGCCCAGTTGACGCGAGCGTGGTGGATTTGCACCAGGGCGCCATAGGCGGTGACCAGCAAGACCGGAATGCCACTGAGATAGGAAATTACCTGACCCAGGATCAACATCCAGCCGGGCATGACCATATCCATTAACAGATGATGCGGATAGACAATCATCACCATGACGGTGCTGGCCAGCCAGGCCGCGAGGAAGGGGCGGGACACTTTCCAGGGCCGGCCGGTGTATTTTGGCAGCAGCTCATAGACGGCGATCACGGCCATATAGATGGTGGCGTTGATAAAGACATGGCCGAAAAAGAATATGAGGTTTTTTGCCCACAGGGCATCCACTTCCATCTCAGGGTAGTAGAGGTTGACCAGGGTCAGTACCAGAATTACCGCACCCGCGAGAATGCCAATGGTATTGACAATAAGCACCATGGTGCTGGCGACTACGGTCGGTGGGTGTGTCGTGTCGACCTTGCCGGAGAACAGCTGGTTGACGCCCAGGGCGCGCCCCAGACCGCCATACTTCACCAGCAGGGCACGGGCCACGTCCAGATAGAACAGGAGAAAGCCCACGCCGATGACTAACAGGCCACCGACAAAGGCGGCGGCGGCATGAGGACTCCACTGCCCCATGGCTTTGGCCGGCAGGGGATAGAGAAAGGTCCAGCCAGCACCAAACTTGCCAATGAGTATGGCGCCGAGAATCATCACTACGCCGATGACAAACAGCACCAGGTTGGCGAGAAAAAATCCCGGTGTCAGCGAGACATAGCGGCGCAGGAAAAACCACATTATCGAGACCCCCGCGAGACCGGAGATACCTACCATACCGGCGCCATGCAAGGTCATGAGCTGGTAAAACAGGTCCGGCGGTAGATTAATAAACGTCCCCTGCGCGGCACGCAGGACGACGCCGGCTATGATCATGAGCAGGAGTACCGCCAGGGTGGTGACCACATAGATTTGCAGATACAGGCGTTCACGGGGCTGTGTGTGCACCGCTGGTGTGTTATCAGACATGAGTGTCCCCTTATTATTTGGCAGGCAGAACAGTAATCGTGGCGATCATGCTGTGGTGTGCGAGGCCACAGAATTCCATGCAGAGAATTTTATATTCCCCCGGATGGTCAAAGGTATAGTGCAGCGAGTTGGTATAGCCGGGCATGGCCTGGATCTGTCCCAGCAGCGTCATCTCGGCATCGTAGATGCCAAAGCCGTGGTTGACGTCCTTGCTCGAGACCTGAAAGGTCACGGCCTCTCCGGCATGAAAGCGGTCATCACTCATTTCCCAGTGCCACTGTGAAGCAACGGCCTGTACGACCTTGCCGTTGGCGCCGTTGGCGCCGTTCGCGGTGGCCGCGTGCGGCCAGGGGGTCAGGGTGACGGCGGTAATAATCACGCCCGCGATCAGGGTCAGCCAGAAGAGTTTGCTGCGCGGGGCGTAGTCGCGTTTGGCGACTTCCTCGTAGGCCTGATTATTCGTGGTGCTGAAAATAAAGAGCAGAAAAACGAGCGAGAGTGCGCCAATCAGGATTAGCGTCAGGTACCAGGCTAGAGCGTGCATAATGGTTTCACCTTATTGTTATTGAATCCAGGCTTGTCGTTATTGTGGGTTGCGTTATGGTTTGTTGCGATTTAATGTGGTATTTATTTTACTAGATTAGAGCATAGAGAATTGGGCCGTGCCCTGTCAAGTCACGAACAGAAAATCTCCCGCTGGCCGAGCTGCGGCGACATAGGCCCACCGGCATTAATATGGTATTCTTGATGCTACATTAGTAACTGATGATATAAGCCCTTATGCAGCTGAAGCGTTATACCGATTATTCCCTTCGTATCCTGATCTACCTGGCGGTCAATCCCGAGCGGGTCGTGAGTGTCAATGAAATTGCCGAGGCCTATGACATTTCCCGTAATCATCTCCTGAAAGTGGTCAATGGCCTGCTGGAACAGGGGCTGATCCAGACGTTTCGCGGCAAGGCCGGGGGGCTGCAACTGGCGCGGGCTGCCGAGAAGATTAATGTCGGTGAGGTGGTCAAATATATGGAAGGGAATGTTCAGGTGATTGACTGTCAGGAACCCTATTGCCCGATTGTACCGGTATGCAGTCTCAAACGCGCCCTGCATGAGGCGCATCAGGCCTTCTATAAGGCGTTGCGGGCCTATACCTTGGCGGACCTGGTTCGCGGCAAGGAAAACAGGCTGGTCCAGTTGCTGACCGGCTAGTCGCCGTGGCCATCCGCTCGTTCGGCGGGCCGTGGCCTGTCGCTGCGGCACATGGCTTTTTGCGCCAAGGACCTCATGGTAGAATGCTTTCCTCATCACGGCAGCCGCCTTCCCCGGAGTAATACGCATGGCAAACCCCTTACAGGACCAGTTACTCAAGGCCGGTCTGGTCAGCAAAGACAAACTCAACAAGAGCAATAAACGCAAGCACCAGCAGGCGAAGCAACAGCCGAAGCATCAGGCCTCCGAGGCCGAGCGACTAAAACAGCAGGTCAAACAGGCGGCGCTGGAAAAGGCCGAGCGGGATCGGGTGTTGAATCAGCAAAGGCTGGACGATGAGAACAAAAAGGCCATTGCCGCGCAAATCCGTCAGTTGGTGGAAATGAATGCGGTGTCGAATGAAGGCGCAGAGACGGCCTATAACTTCGACGATGGCGGCAAGGTCAAGAGTGTTTATGTCACCGCCGGGCAACGCCAGCAGATTGCCAATGGTCGCCTGGCCGTGGTCCGGCTGGGGGCGGGCTACAAGGTTATTCCCACCAGTGTGGCGGAGAAAATCATCCAGCGCGATGCCCGCGTGGTCGTGGTCTATAACGAGCCGGCGCAGGCCAATGAGGTCGATGATGAGTATGCCGAATTTAAAGTGCCGGATGATTTGATGTGGTAGAAATTAATCCTGCGAATGGGTGTACCGGTACCTCCGAGCGTGTATCGACATTATAAAAAATGGCCGCTGACATCGCTATACATCGGGACAATACGTTCACGGCTTGAGGCGCGGGAAAATGATGCGACAACTACTGGGAATAACTTTATTGTTACTGCTCATCTCCGGGTCGGTCTCGGCAGGTAAAATCTATACCTGGAAGGATGCGGACGGGCAGGTCCACTTCAGCGCCATGCCGCCACCACAGGTGGAGGTCGAGGCCACCGGCCTGACCACCGGGGCGAGCGCCAGCGAACCGGACCGCGCGGAAGCAGACAAGGCCAAACCTCAGCGCAGTGTCGACCAGCACAAAAAAGGCCAAAAGCCACAGCCTCAGCAAATACCCGTGCGGCCAGTGAGCCCCGCGACCATTGACCCGCGTCAACAGTCACCTCGTCAACCGATCAAGATAGATGACAAATACCGGGTGAATAATGCCTGGAAGAAAGAGGTGATAGACAAGTGCAAGGCAAATCGTGGTGTGGATTGCGACAACCCACGCTACGTCCAAAGTAAGCGCCCCTTGTCGGAGGATGAACGCAATCAGCTCAACCGTGATCGTCAGGAGCGCCGCGCCCGCGAGGCGATGCAGCGAAGCGATGCATTCTGTCGAGGAGGCCGCTGTTAGTCTGGCGTCAGCATTTTCTATCGAAGGCGTTGGCTGTTTGCATCGCCAGCCCATATGTTGGCGGTCCACACTTCAGCGCCGGTGATGTCAGCGACGACACCAGACAAATAAACCCTGTTGGCAACCGCCTGTTGCGAGGACGGCACTCAAATCGCTGTTCAAAAAAAGTACCGCCCAGGTCCTTCTCCTTGCGGAGAGGCAGTCACGCTCAGGTGCGCGCCTGAGATGAGGGAGTAAGCGCTGCCAATTTCGATGCCCCTGATTAGTTGATGATCTCCGGTCCGGGGCGGCCGGTGTGATAGCCCTGCACCATATCCACACCAATCCGTTTTAGTTCAGTCAAAATGGCCTCGTTCTCGACAAACTCGGCGATGGTAATCTTGTTGAGGGAGTGGGCAATGTGGTTGATGGAACGCACCATGGCCTGGTCGACCGGGTCATCGACAATGTCGCGGACAAAGGTGCCATCGATCTTGACGAAATCGACGGGCAGGTGCTTCAGGTAGGTAAACGAGCTAAAACCGGTGCCAAAGTCATCCAGCGCAAACTTGACGCCAAGTTTGCGCAGGGCGTTCATCAATTTGCTGGCCTTGTCGATTTGTCCGACGGCCGAGGTCTCGGTAATCTCGATGAGGATGTAGGGCGCAATTTCCGGGTGCTGGCTGATTTTACTGCGCAATAGTTCACTGACGTCCTGATGTCCCAGCGAGGTCCCGGATAAGTTGATGCTCAAACGACAGGGTGTTGCTGTGCTGAGTTTTTTCAGGATGACATCCAGGGCATGGCGGATGACCCAGAGGTCTATCTCCAGCATGAGGCCATGACGCTCGGCGACCGGAATAAAGGCCCCGGGCATAAGCAGGTCGCCATTCTTGGTCATTCTGACCAGGACCTCGTGCAGGCACTGCTCCGAATTTAGGGCAATGATCGGCTGGAAGTGCAGGACAAAATGATCGTTGGCCAGGGCGTGGCGAATATCGTTGGCAATACTGACCTCGCCCATGCTGGCAATTTCACTCTGGTCCTGTTCCTGATAGATGTGATAGCGATTGCGACCGTTGCGCTTGGCGATATAACAGGCGATATCGGCCTGACGCATGGCCTCGGCCGCGGTAGTGGTGTGCTGGCTGATGCGGGTTGCCCCAATACTGCAGGAAATATCATACTGGTGGTTGTCCCAGGAAAATTTAAAACCCTGCAGTGTCTCCAGGTAACTGCTGATCATGGCATCCATGTCTTCGACGTCAATACTGTCAATAATCACGCCAAACTCATCACCGCCGAGACGAGCAAAGATATCGCCCTGGCGAATGCGCTGGCTGAACTTCATGGCCACTTCGGTGAGCAGCTCATCCCCGGCGGCATGGCCGACGGTATCGTTGATAATCTTAAACTGATCCAGGTCGATATAGAGCAGGCAATACTGATGTCTGCCACGGCTGGTGATATCCACGGTCTGTTTGAGTTGCTGTTCAAAGAAGTGGCGATTTTTAAGTCCGGTGAGCGTGTCGTGGTGTGCCAGATATTCCAGCTGGTGTCTGGTCAGACGGTCATCGGTGGCGTCCCGGAAGACCAGTACCGCGCCAAAAACGGTGCCGAGTTTATTGCGGATCGGCGCGGCCGAATCCTCGATAACGTATTCCTTGCCTTCGCGCGAGATCAGGACCGTGTGGTTGGCCAGTTCGACAATGCGGTTTTGCGTCAGACAGCGCATGACGGGGTCCGCCGCCGGCTTGCGGGTGATCTCATGAATAATATTGAACACCTCCAGGATGGGTTTGCCGCTTGCCGCGGCGGTCGTCCAGCCGGTGAGTTGTTCGGCAATGGGGTTCAGGTATTCGACGTTACCGCTGACATCGGTGGTGATCACACCATCACCGATGGAATGCAGGGTTACCCGGGCCTTTTCATGTTCCTGTTCCATGATCATGCGGGTGTGTTGCAGCCTGCTCAACAGCGCGCTTTGGCGTTTGAGTTCGTCATTGAGCGTGAGAAAATTACTCACCAGGGTCTTGCCAAAGACACAACGTAGCACCAGCAGGGCGGACTGGTCCCGGCTCGCGGGTCGGAGCAGGAAACCATGGCAGCGCCAGCCGGGGCGCTCCGGCTGATGATTCTTATTCCACTTCAGGGCGGCCGGGATGGGGGTGCGGCTGCGCGCCCAGTGATTGAGTGCCTGCTCAATTTCCGTTTCACTGGAGGTGGTGTATTCACGCAAGTGCCTACCGACACATTGCCCGCTGGGGTGTTCGAACAGCGCGCGGGCGTGTTTGTTAATGGTCAGAATGGTGCCGTCCGCCGCCAGAATGGCATAGCCCTCCGGCATGGCATCAATGAATTGGGAAAATTCCTCGGGGATCATTGCTCAGGACTGGAAATATTCGCGTCCATCCGCCTGCTCAGACTCATCATTCGGGTTGAGGTAGATCACGACGTGGCAACCGGCATCCCCCTGCGCAATGGTCTTGTTCAGACGGACCTTGGCATAACCAAGATTCTCTGCGGTAACGGTGCCGAAGACGTTCGAGGTCATCATACACAGCGAAGGTCGCCCAACGACCCGGTCGCCAAAGGGACAACGGTTGTTGACCAGCACGATTTTCTCAGCGTCGAAGGATTCGATGGAAAATCCGCCCTCGATGCGCGCCTTCAGGTCCACCAGCACGTCCTTGACCTGTTCCAGGTTCAGTTGCTCGAGCTGCAAGGCCTTGCGATATTCGCTATTCATCCAGTCACCAATGTGCTGGCCCACCAGACTGATAAAGCCCGCCGCCTCGTCGATACCGACGACCGTTTCGAGGGTGCCGGAGAGTTCACGCAGCAGATTGCGCAGAAAAATATCGCGGTCAAGGGGCAGGTCCATGCTGGAGAGAGGTTTTGGTTCTGGCATCGCTTAACGTCCTCAGATACCTTAATTAGTTATTATGGTGGTGTCATAAGCGCAATGCATTGAGTGTAGCAGTATATTTTATGATTTCCTAGTATGTGTGTGGGTATTGCCGCCCCTGTGGGATGTAGGCACGATGACGTGTGGAAGTGCTGCGCTGTCGTTCGAGGTGCCGGCGATGATGAAGCCGGGGATCGGTACGTTTGCCAGTGGCATCAGCGTATGCACAAAGTCACGGCGCTTTTTTGAACAGCCGGGCGGCATTGTCGTAGGCCAGTTTTGCGGCAATATCATCAGGCAATTGCGCCAGCCAGGCGCGCAGCGTGGCGACGGCGCTATCAAATTCCTGCCAGCGCGGCAGGCTATAGGTATCAACGCCGACCATGAAGCGCTCGGGATGGCGGATAAACAGTTCATACCAGGCCTCGTCGAGGTGGCCACCCGGCGCGATACGCCCATCGCGCATGGACAGATCAACATAAAGGGCGGGATAGCGTTGCAGATAATCGGCAATCAGGTCGGGATAGGGATAGGTGCCGGCATGCGCCCAGATGACCGTTTGCCGGGGCGCGATGTCGTAAATCCTGTCGATGACCGCCGGGTCGGCGTGCAGTTGCAGGGGCAGGCGATACTGTGCGGCGAGCTCGACGACGCGGCGCAAGACCGTGCTGTGCCGATCCTGGGCGAAGATATGCAGTTCGCCAATACCGCGCCAGTGTCCCTGTTTGAGTTGCGTCTCCAGTCGGGCGGGGAGCGTGTCATCGTGCGGCCAGGGGATCTTGTCCGCATGGCTGCGATAAATCCCCAACAGGGGAATAATGCGATCCGGCGCATGCCGGTGCAGCGCCAGGGTGTGCGCGGAGGGAGTGCCGGTGACCACGGCATAGCGAATGCGGTTATGATCGAGGCGGCTAATAATGGCCTGTGGATTCATGGCCCGTGCATCCGCAGCACTATAATGCAGATGCACATCGAACAGCGGCGCGGCACTGAGGCCAAAAGGGAGGAGACACAGTGCCAGCAGCCAGCGCCGCGAACGTCGGGTGTGGTTCATGATACGTCAGTTTCCTGGTGGTGCCTGGACGGACAGCTTAGCATGGGCGGTAGGGGGAGTGGGATGCCATGGGCAAAAACCACACTGCCAATGTTTAACATTTTTCTGCAACGAACGCCTCGCCGCCACCGTGCCGGTGGCATAGAATCACGCCCGGAATAAACTGGACCCTTATGCTACCGATACGGACAGGCATAATAACAGTAGTCGAAAAAAAGCGGTTTAGGAATCAGCATCATTTATATAATAAGGAGTGGAAATGAGAAGAACGTTATGCGCCCTGTTGACATGCGGCCTTTTGCTGGCGAATCCTGTCGTGGTTTCTGCCGCCGATGACGCGCCGTGGGGCAGCGCCAGCGTGCTGGATATTGATTATGCGCCGCAAAAGGTTCTATACGACCTGTTCTCCGGTGATGAAAAGGATATCACCAGTATCCTTGATCGCGTGGGTTATTTGTACCGCCTGTATGGCTCCGACAACATGGACAGTTCCATTGTGGTCATTATCCACGGTGACGCGATCCCGTTTTTTGCCAGGCGTGAATTTAAAAAATACGAAGCGATCATGCGCCGCGCACAGAGTTTGGCCATGGGCACCTCAATAGAGTTCCGCATGTGCCGCGCGGCGGCCCGGTTATTAAAGTACGAGGCACGGGATATCCATGGCTTTGTCAAAATGGTGCCCATGGCCGACGCGGAGATCATGCGTCTGCAGCATGAGAATTATGCCTACATGCAGTAGATGTCGCGAGTCTTGGGTTGTATGCTTAAATCACCTTAGTCGGTGGTCTGTCCTAAACCAGGCACCTGAGTCGGTCGTACTTTTCTCGGAGGCTTGCAACAGACGCCTGCATTGCCGTGTGCCGAGCAGACAGTGATACCGGTCAGGCGATAAAGGCTCACATAAAGGACGCAGATGTTTGAGAGTGTATTCCTGCAAATAGGCGCTATCCTCGGCCTGGCGGCCATCGCCGGTGTCCTGGCCCAGTGGTTACGGCAGCCGCTGATTGTCGCCTTCATTGTGGTGGGCATTCTGCTGGGGCCGTCAGTCCTGGGCATGGTGGCCCACAGCAGCGAGATCGAGCTGTTCGCCAGTTTGGGCATCGCCCTGTTGCTGTTCGTGGTCGGTCTGAAACTGGACCTGCACATCATCCGTACCGTGGGACCGGTAGCGCTGGCCTCCGGTCTGGGACAGGTGATCTTTACCTCGGTGGTGGGCTACCTGATTGCACTGCTGCTGGGGATGTCACACGTCGCCGCCATTTACGTCGCGGTCGCCCTGACCTTCTCCAGCACCATCATTATTGTCAAGCTGCTGTCCGACAAGCGCGAAGTGGATTCACTGCATGGCCGCATTGCAGTGGGTTTTCTCATTGTGCAGGACATTGTGGTGGTGCTGGTGATGATCGGCCTGACCGCCTTCGGTCAGACCGGTGGCGACGGCCTCAGCATTGGCCGCGAGGCCCTGGTGATCTTGCTCAAGGGCGCGCTGATGCTGGTCACGGTGGCCCTGTTGATGTGCTATGTCCTCCCCACCTTGATGCATCGACTGGCGCACTCCTCGGAGTTGCTGATGTTGTTCGCCATCGCCTGGGCGGTACTGGGCGCCTCGGCGGGGGACGCCCTGGGTTTCAGCAAAGAAGTGGGCGCCTTTCTTGCCGGCATCTCGATTGCCTCGACGCCCTATCGAGAACAGGTGGCGGCACGACTGGTCAGTCTGCGCGATTTTCTGCTGTTATTCTTTTTTATTGAGCTGGGTGCGACCCTGGACCTGGGTACGCTGGGCGCGCAGGTGGGCATGGCCACAGTATTCTCCCTGTTTGTCCTGATCGGTAATCCGATTATTGTCATGGTGATTATGGGTTATATGGGTTATCGCAAACGCACCGGCTTTCTGGCGGGTCTGACCGTGGCGCAGATCAGTGAATTCTCCCTGATCCTGGCGGCCCTGGGCCTCAGTCTGGGTCATCTGGATCAGGAGACGGTAGGTCTGATCACACTGGTGGGACTCATCACCATCAGTGTATCGACCTATATGATTCTCTACTCTCATGCGCTCTATGAACGTCTCGCGCCCTATTTAACAATCTTTGAACGCAAGGTGGCGCATCGGGAACTGGACAGTCCCCTGGACAACGATGGACCGGTGGACGTGCTGCTGATTGGTCTGGGGCGGTTTGGTGCCGCGATGGCGTCAAGTCTGCGGGAACGCGGTTGCCAGTTGCTGGCCGTGGACTTTGACCCCGAAGCGGTGCAACGTCACGCCCGGGATGGCTACGCCGTGCACTATGGTGATGTGGAGGACCCGGAATTTGTCGCCTCCCTGCCGCTGGCGCGTGCCCGTTGGGTGGTGAGTACCGTGCGCGACCGCAGTATTAATCGCATGCTGCTCCACGGTCTGCGGCAGCAAGGTTACCCGGGCAAGGTCGCCTTGGCGACCTCGAGTCGCCAGGACGCGCAGCAATTTGAACAGGAGGGTGTCGACATGGTGCTCATCCCCTATGCCGATGCGGCAAAAGAGGCGGCGGATCGTCTGCTGCCACACATTCGTTCGGCCAAGAACAACCGTGCGCCAGGAGAGAACACATGAAAGGCTTCAAGAACATGCTCTATGTGATCGAGCCTGGCGTCACACAGCAGACTAACCTGGCGCGCGCGGTATCACTGGCGGAAAACAATCAGGCGAGATTGACCCTGATTGATGTTCTGCCCAACGTCAGCAACGGGCTTGCTGTCGTATCCGGCCGCACGGAGGCGGAGCGTGTGCAGGCGGCCCTGCTGGCCGAACGCACTAAGCGGCTGGAGTCCCTGTGCGCGCCGTACCGGCAACGCCTGGAGATGGGACGCGAGGTCGTCATGGGTAAGCGCTTTCTTGAGGTCATCCGTACGGTGTTGCGCGGCGGCTATGACCTGGTGATAAAACCTGTGGAAAACCCCAGCTGGACGCAGCGGCTCTTTGGCAGTGATGACATGCACCTGCTGCGCAAGTGCCCGGTGCCGGTGTGGTTGATGCGGCCCGAAGAAAAGTCAAACTACGAGTGTATCGTGGCCGCCGTCGATTTCGACCCGCAGGACCCATTAACCGTGCAACAGGGGTTGACCCGTGAGATTCTCGACCTGGCCAGTGGGCTTGCCCTGTCAGACTTTGCCGACCTGCACCTGGTCCATGCCTGGGATGCGCCCGAGGCGGAATTTGTCGAACTCTGGAGTGACACACCGGAAGCTGCCAGTTCCGGTTTGCTGGATGGAGAATACCTGCGGCACCAACGGGGGATGGAGCTGTTACGCGAGCAACTCGAAGAACAGCTTGGGCGCGACTCCTACGATTACCTGACTCCGCACTTTCATATGCTGCGCGGCACCGCCACTACGGTTATCCCGGAACTGGCCAGGCAGTTACACGCCGACCTGGTGGTGATGGGTACCGTCGGCCGTAGCGGCACCCGGGGTTTGCTCATGGGCAATACCGCCGAAAGCATTCTCGAACAATTGCAGTGCTCGGTACTGGCCATAAAACCGCAGGGATTTGTTTCCCCGGTGACGCTGGAGGCTTAAGCGGCCGGGTAAATTGTTGGTTCATGTCCCTTCGGTCTGGGCAGCCGCGCGCAACAGGTGCCACCGACCTGCTATTGGCCTCCCCCCATGCCGGATGAAGTGCTGCACGAGAGTGTTAGTAATCATAGCGGTAGTTCATCCCCGCGCCATAATCCGGACTTCCGTCGCTCAAGCCCAGCAGGGCATAAAAATTCAGGTGTCGCTGCGTCGCCAGGTCCACCCCCATAAAGCCACGGAGCTCCAGGCCAGAGTCAAATTCGGCGGTCGTGGCCTGGGCATAATCCAGTATCACCCCCAGGCGGCGGCCCTGCTGCGCTGCGGTGGAGAAACCGGCACTGGCAAACAGGATGTTGGCATAATCCGTCGTTGCAGAGTCCCCACTGAACTGATAGCCCAGGCTGGCAAAAATAGTCTCGCCGCCGGTTCGTCGCCTGAGTATGCCGGCCTCAAGGGAAACGTCGGCCTCACCGGTACCAAGCCCCTTGTCTGCATCGGCCGTAGGGAGTTTGATTTGCGCCGTCAGGCTGTAACGGGTTGACGGCGTCGCCGCAAATATATGCCCGGCATAGAGATTGATGTCTGCCAGGCCGGAGACGGTGTCGGCATTTCTATTACTCGCAGTGAACATGCGCGCGTGGGTGCTGCTGCTGATAATGATCGCACCATTACTACGGGCAGAGACATAGGCGCTGTGCAGGCCATAGAATTGATTGCCCTGGGTATAGCTGATGTCAAACGGGATGCGCCAGGTATCGGTCGTGTTGGCGCTAGCATAGTCACCACTGTCAAACTGCAGACCAATGGACGAGGAGAAGCCTGTTGTAGTCTCACGCTGTAGCGCCGTGCCTGTTGGCTCCGGGCCGGCGGCATAAGATGTGGCAATGCCACCAACACCGGTCGTAAGGATGAGTACGAGTACGAAGGAGGTTGTCATGGTCATGGTGAGATACCTTCAGGAATGCATCACGAGTTCGGCACAGCATCGCTTAGGCATTACTGGCGTCACGTCGCGGGGCGGAGAGCCAAAATGGGGTTAAATGATGTTAGTGGAGTTATAGCCGATAGCGGCGCGGCAAACATACAATATCTCTGCTGGTTCTGTGTGGTATGCCATATCAGTGGGTACTGAACCAGACCTGCGCTGCCGCAGGCTCAGACACTAAGCCGATAGTGATGCAGGCTTGGCGGAGGTGATCGAATATACTACGCCGGGCGTACTGTTGAAGATATCTAATATAACTGCACATGTAGCAGCGGCGTCGCGCAGCCGCTCCTGCAATAGTTCTACGTGATTATGGTGTGCCATACCGCTGAGTCGGAATTCGGAACAGCTATTCAGTCTTCCTGAAAACCCTGTTGCAGACTCACTCGCCGCCGCCGGAGCGCTGCACGATTGGCACGCCAGTTCATAATATAGGTTATGCCGTATATCAGTTTAAAAAAGAATAATGGCCGCCGGATGGGTGTGTCGCCGAAGAGGTCACCGGCCAGTAATGACAGAATGCCTTCCTCCATACGAAAGGCGTTATTGGGCGACATAAACATGTTGCGCATGGCCGGTTGGGTGATGCGGTAAATAAACCAGGAAAAGGTCTTGAGCCCATGATGGATCGTGCGCTCATAGGCCTTTAACCGTGCCGTGGCGCTGGCCGGGTCTCGCAGGATGCCATCCACTACATCGGCGGCCTGCATGGCACCATTCATACCGAGCAGGACGCCGCTGGAAAATACCGGGTCGATAAAGGCGTAGGCATCACCAATAATCAGATAACCCGGGCCATACATTTTATCCAGGCGGTATGAAAAATTTCCGGTGGCGGTGACGGGGGAGATACGCCTGGCCTTTTGCATGCGAGCCGTAGCGCCGGGGCAGAGGGCGATGGTATCCAGCAGAAACTGTTCGACACTGACCTTGCGTGAGTTGAGATAGTAGGGCCAGCAGACGGCGCCGACGCTCATGCTGCCGTCTTTAAAGGGGATAAACCAGAACCAGCCATGTTCAAACCAGTAGACGCTGATGTTGCCCTCATCCCGACCGGGGCGACGTTCGACGTCGGTGAAGTGGGCAAAGATTGCAGCGCTGCTATGCAGTTTGCTGCGCTGTTTGATTTTGAGCTTGTCCCCCAAAAAGGTGCCGCGGCCGGAGGCATCGATCAGGTGCCGGGCGCGCCATTGATGTGTCTGACCGGCCTGATCCCGGGCATCAATGGTCGAACGGCCATCGGCGTGGAAATCCACATTCACCACGCGCATGTTTTCCACGGTATTGACGCCCTTGTCTCTGGCATTATTGAACAGGATGCGGTCAAATTTTTCCCGCTGCACTTCATAGGAGTAGGGGTGCGCCTTGTTGAGGGCGCCGGCAAAGTAAAAGGTGACGTGCTTTTCCCGTGTCGGACAGGTGAAGTCAACGCCATATTTGCGAATGCCGATGTCATCTACGGCCTCGAGGACTCCCAGGCGTTGCAGAATGGGCAGGTTCATGGGCAGGAGTGACTCACCGATATGAAACTTCGGGTGGGCATCCTTTTCCAGTTGGGTGACCGACCAGCCCTTTTCCGCCAATAAGGTAGCCGCCGTCGAGCCGGCCGGGCCGCCGCCAATCACCAGTACATCACAATTGTGCATGTTGTTATTCCTGAAATGAAAAAATGATCTGCCATGATCCCTGCGCCTACTATAGCAGAACTCCGCCATGGAGGGCGGAACCTGGCGGTCGGCTGCGCGAAAAGCCTGCGACCCGGTTTGCGCTGTGGCCGATGCAAGTATTAATCCGGTCAACGCGGAACTGTCCCGCCGCCAGCGCTGTTTCAGGGACTTATTCAGAGGTTCCTTAGGGTGTTGTCGTGACCGCTTCTTCTGCAGGACGCTGCGCCAGAGACATTTGCGCAAAGCTGGCGCCGATTCCATTGTAATAGTTGTAGATAAGATCGGCGCCGGCCGCCTTGAGCGGCGTAATTTCATCGTCAAACACAACAGTGGTCGTAATCGTACCGGTAAAGCCTAGCTTGCGTAGCTGACGTGCGGCCATGACCTTGGCGTCCAGCTCAGGCATGGCCAGCAATACCGTCTGCACCGCTTCCAGATTCATGTTGGCCCACAGGCCAGGGTCCTCGGCATCGGCATAGAGCACCCGTCGGCCCTGCTTGCGGTGTTGTTCGACCTTCATGGGATCGGAGTCGAGACCGATGACGCGCACCTGTTGTTCCGAGAGCAGGTCGTAGGCGCCGGTGCCCACCCGCCCCATGCCCATGACCATGACATTGGAGTGACCAATGCTGATGGGTTCGTCATCGGGGTGCCGCCTGGCCGATTCAAATTTTCTGAGAAAGCCCCCCAGCAGGCTGTAGAGCGAATGCGAGTAACGGTTCAGCGGTGCGGTAATCGCAAACGATATGGCGACGGTGATGGCCAGCAGGACCATCCATTCCTTACTGAGCCAGCCGTTGCTAACGCCCATACTGGCGACGATGAGGCCAAACTCACTGTAGGTGGCCAGACTTAGGCCGGCGAGAAAGGCGCTGCGCGCACGTAAGCGAAATAGAATGAGTATAAAAAAGAAGAGCAGGGCCTTGGCGGGCAGGAGTAAATTCAACCACAGGGCCTGTTCGAGGATCGCCAGCGTGGGCAGGCCGAGCAGTCCGATCTGGATAAAAAAGCCGACCAGCAATAGTTCTTTCAGGCTCCACAGGGCGTTGGACAGTTCCGTTGCCCGTTTGTGGTTGGAGAGCATGATCCCAAGCAACAGGGCACCGAGCTCGGAACTGAGACCAAAATATTCAAAACTGTTACCACCGATGACCACGGCAAGCAGGAGTCCATAAAGTACCACCAGTTCACCATGGCCGCTGATATCCAGCAGACGGTGTAAAATGGGGCGCACAAAGATCAATCCCAGTAGCACAATGACCCAGGGCGACAGCAGAGTCTCGCTACCCATACTTAAAAAGCCGACCGCTGCCAGGTCCTGCATGATCAGGATGCCGATGGCGACGCGGCCATGAAAGGCGCGCAGTTCGCGTTTGCTTTCCAGTACCTTGGCCGCGACGACGGTACTGGAAAACGACAGGGCAATGCCGACCATCAGGGCGACGCGAGGGTCCAGGTTGAAGACCGAGAGCGCGACGAGATAGATCAGCCCTATGGTGATGAGCATGTGCAGCAGCGCCCCCAGGACAATCTCGGTGCGTAGCAGGGAGCGCAGGCGCATTTTCAGACCGATACTGAATAACAACAGCAGCACGCCGGTATGCGCCACTTCCTTGAGAATGGCGTTGCCTTCATAGCCGACCGCGCTGAGGACGAATCCGGCCGCCAGATAGCCGACCAGAGGGGGGAGGCCGACCAGGCGCATGATGAGCCCCAGGGCAAAAACAAAAGCCAGCCAGATGGTTAGCGTGAGCATACGGTGACCCTTCGTGCGCGGGTGAAAATGACAGATTACCTTGAAGCCCTGGCGGACGCCAGATTGGAGGGCAGAAAACCTACGCACGATCTGCTGTTAAAGTCCGGTAAATACAGGGGCGGGTGCTTGTAAAAAGCAGAATTTGGAATCAGTATGGGGACATGCTGTGATTGGGGTATGCCCCGTGGCAAAGAATATTTTTGCAGACAAATTTTTTATTCACCCAGGAGAGACCACAATGTTAGGTGAAAAGCATGACCTGCTACACGAGTTCCCCGAGTACCGGGAACAGATCCACGCGTTAAAAACCGGTAATGCGCATTTCGCCCGCCTGTTTGAGGAGTATCACGCGGTAGACCATGAGATCCGGCGTATTGAAGAGGGCGTGGAAACCCCGAGCGATGACTACCTTGAAGAGCGTAAAAAGTTGCGTCTGAATCTGAAAGACCAGCTCTTTGAGATGCTGCAGCAGGCCTAAGCGCCGCGCGACCCCGCTGGTCAGCGAAACCCCGGGCAGCATGATGTGACTTCGTGGCGGCAGGCGGGCGGGCCGAGCCCTTGCGTCACGAAGCAAACATGCTGCGTGGCACGGGGCTTTGTCACCAGAGTCTGGCTCAGGGGCGCCGGGTCGTGCTGAGCCCGGGCCGGGATTGTCGTGGCCGACATGCTGCGGTACTATTTTTAGCCTCATTACGGCAGAGCGAAAGGCAAATGCGTTATCTTTTCCCGCTATTCCTCCTGGTCAGTGCGCTGCTCGGCGCCTGCAGTCATCAGCCACCACATGACCCCAGTCTGTGGGAGATCGATCGCGGCAAACTGCCGCCGAGTAACCTGAGCCTGAAGATTGACGGACTCGGCCCCTGTACCGACAACCCCGACCGCACTCTGCACCTGGATCGCCAGCAACCCCTCACCATTCTGACCCACGGTTGCTTTGCCTCCAGCGGGCGATTTCGCGCCCTTTCCGAGGTCTTTGCCTTTCACGGTCAGCAGACCGCCTGTTTTACCTATGATGATCGCGACAGCATGGTGCAGAGTTCGGCCGAATTGATCGCGGCCCTGCAGCAACTCGCCACGAAAATGGAAAATAAACACATCACCATTATTGGCCACAGCCAGGGCGGGCTGATCACCCGTAAGGCCCTGGTGCAGGAGCGCGATACGCCACTGGACGAGACCGGCCTGGACATTCGTCTGGTGACGATCTCGGCGCCGTTTCGTGGCATTGAGGCCGCCGCCCACTGTGGCTCGCCGCTGGCCAGGGTCCTGAGTCTGGGGCTGGTGGTGCCCGTGTGTTATGCCATTAGCGGCGGCAAGTGGTATGAGATCACCCCGGCCTCACCGTTTATGCGTCAGCCGGGCAGTCTGCTGCCACAGGTGAACGAACACCTCAAGATCGTCACCGACGAACGCAACACCTGCCGGCGCTACGATGCGGAGGGGAGCTGTCTGGAGAGCGACGACATCTTCACCGTGGCGGAACAGTACCACCCTCCGGTAGACGCCGAGACGCGGGTCAACAATATCGAGATCCCGGCGGGACATGTGGAAATTGTAGGAGGCCCACGCGTTGCCCCGGAAAAACTCATCCGCATTTTGCAGGACAACGGCATCATGAAGGAGACGCCGGCGTCACAGCAGGCCCGCTTCAATACCCTGTTGACGCAGCTTTATGACCTGAGCCCCTGACTCCGCCGCGGCCCGTTAGTCCACTGCGCAAACGAAGTACCTGCGCCCCCTGAGACAGGGGGCCGCAGGGCGGGTGCAAGCGATCACCGAGTATTTTCCCTGGGTACTGCCAGAGAGCATTAATGTCCACACAAAATTCGCCGATATAGATAGCGCAATATTGTTTTGGATTGTAATCGTCTGGCTGAGGGGCGCTGACCATGGGCATTGATACAACACTGTTTGAGCGGCTAGGGGGACTGGAGACCCTGCGCAAGGTGCACAAGATCTTTTACGACAAGCTGTTTGCCCACCCCTGGTTAAAACAGTTCTTTGTCGAGCATCCGCAGGAGATCTTTGAGAACCAACAAACGACCTTTATGGCGGGCCTGATGGGCGGGCCAAAGATCTATGCGGGCAAGACTCCCAAGATGGCGCACCAGAATATTCTGATTACCGAAGAGTTATTTGAGACCCGCAACGAGATCCTGTCCCAGGCCATTCGCCAGGCCGGCGTCCCGGACGCCCTGCGCGAAGAGTGGCTGGCGGTCGATCGGACACTCAAGCGGGCGCTGGTCAAGGCCTCGGTGGAAGACTGCCGCACCATGTTTGCGGGCCAGCGCATTTACAACATCCCCAAACCCTGAAAAATCCTGTTCGATTCGCGGCGGGCGGCACTAAATTTTCTGTTGTCGTCGGCCGCAGATTCCTGTCCGGAT
Organism: Gammaproteobacteria bacterium; assembly: GCA_046484825.1. Lineage (GTDB taxonomy): Bacteria > Pseudomonadota > Gammaproteobacteria > UBA6429 > Thiohalophilaceae > CAJYAN01. The sequence continues at coordinate 21,427 of JAWOIE010000063.1, forward strand.
GTCCCGCCTGAACAAAATCCCTTGCGCAAACTTTTTCCTGCGCGGATGGAGTCCGTCAATCACCACGGGAGTGCTATGCTTGCTGGTAATGAGTGGCAGGTTATTCTTATCTCGGCAGAATGGATTTTTGAATCATGCACAGCATTGGCATTATCGGTGACCCCCACGCCCACCCTGGACCCCTGGCGGAGGCGCTGGCAGTGTTGCGCCGGGAACGGGTGGAGGCGATCTGGTGTACCGGGGATATCGCCGGTTACGGCAATGATGTGGATGAGAGCATCGCGCTGCTGGTGCAAAACGATTGTCAGTCAGTCCTGGGTAATCACGAGATCTGGTATATGGAAAAGCACGCCAACGACGCCAGCAGCAATGTTCGCACGCAGCACTATCTGCACAGCCTGCCCCTGGTGTGGCGCGCCACTGTGGCGGGTAAACGCCTCTACATGGTCCATGCCAGCCCGCCAGACTCGATGATGACGGGGATACGCCTGCTGGATCAGCAGGGCAATGTCCTCGAGGCCGAAAAGCAGGCGTGGTCTGCACGCCTGCGTGATGTTGACTACGATGTGCTGATTGTCGGCCACACCCATCAGGTGTTTGCCGAAACCCTGGGCAGGACGCTGGTGATCAATCCCGGCAGTACCCAATACAACCATTGCTGCGCGGTGTTGCGCCTGCCCGAGTTGCAGGTGGAGTGGTTTGCCCTGGGCGGACGGGCGATTATCAAAAGCTGGAACTGGGGCCTGACAGTGCGTGCAAGGGATGGTTGAATTCAGGGCACGGCCTGCCGACAGACGATGGGAAATTATCAAATCTGTATAACGATAAGAACTATAAGATAGTGTCTTGCGCGTAGCACACGTCCGTCGGTTGTGCGGACGGGCGCTGTAGGGTCTCGGATCGCGCTAAGTGCTATTGACCTCACGTCCCTGAGGCGCAGAATAGCAACATGAGTCTCTCCCCCAAGATGCACGCTGCGTCAACCGAGTTGATCTCCTCCCTGCTCAGGGCGGAGCGCTACCCGCACCCGGTGACGGCGCTGGAATTAATTGAAACCCATATTTCCTGGGTCATCCTGACCGGGCCCTATGCCTATAAGATCAAAAAGCCCCTCAATCTCGGTTTTCTCGACTTTTCCTCGTTGGCGCAGCGCAAGTTTTATTGTGAAGAAGAATTGCGTCTGAACCGGCGCACGGCAGCGTCGATCTATTTGCAGGTGGTGCCGATCACCGGCAGCGCGGCACAGCCGCAGTGGGACGGTAGTGGCGCGATCATTGAGTATGCGGTAAAAATGCGCCAGTTTGCGCAGTCGGCACAGCTGGATCGCCTGCTGGCACGCGGCGGTCTGAGCACGGCGCACATGGATGCCTTTGCCCGGCTGGTGGCCGAATTTCATGAGCACATCGCCGTTGCCGGTGCCGAGCTTGACTACGGCGAACCGGAGCAGGTCCTGCAACCCATCGAGGAAAATTTCACCCAGATACGCCAGTGTCGTCCAACGACGGAGCAGCAACCGTTGCTCGATGAATTGCAGGACTGGTCGGTGGCGGAATACCGGCGACGGCGAATGTTTCTGGCGCAACGCAAACAACAGGGTTTTATCCGTGAGTGTCATGGCGATATGCATTTACGCAATCTTGCCTGGATTGATGATCAACCGGTGGCGTTCGATGGCATTGAGTTTAATGCCAATCTGCGCTGGATCGATGTCATGAGTGAAGTGGCCTTTCTGGTCATGGACCTGCAGGACCGGCAGCAGCCGGCGCTGGCGCAGCGCTTTCTGAACGGCTATCTGGAACGCAGCGGTGATTACGCGGGGATCACCCTGTTGCCCTTTTACCTGGTGTATCGCGCGCTGGTGCGCGCCAAGGTCGCGGCCATTCGTGTCGGGCAGGCCGGGCTGGGGCCCACCGAGCGCAGCAGCCTGGAACGTGAAATGACGGCTTACCTGCGGCTGGCTCAGACGTATACGCAAAAGGAGGCGGGGCGTCTGATCATTGCGCGCGGCCTGTCGGGGTCGGGCAAGACCACCCTGACACAGTCACTGCTGGAGACACTACCGGCCATCCGCATTCGCTCCGATGTGGAGCGCAAACGCCTGGCCGGTCTGCTGGCCACGGAGCGCGCCGCCGCGGCCCCGGGCGAGGGCATTTATACACAGGAGTACAGCGACCGGACCTATGCCTACCTGCTGGAACGCGCCACAGAGATTCTCGATGCCGGTTATAACGTCATTGTCGATGCCACGTTCCTGCAGCAAGGCCAGCGGGAGAGGTTTCGGCAGCTGGCGGCGGTAAAAAACCTTGCCTTTCATATCCTCAACTTCAGCGCCCGCACCGAGACCCTGCAACAACGTATCAGGCAACGTTCCGGCGATGCCTCGGACGCCGACCTGACGGTGCTGCAAAAACAGTTGCACAGCATCGAGGCCTTCACCCCTGGCGAAATGCCTTTTGTTATCGACATCGATACGGAAACACAAACGGCAATCAGTCCGGATGTTTTTGCCTGAGCCGGTATTGTTTTTTCAGGCGCGTCCCTTTAACCGCCAGGGTCGCTGAAACATCGATAAAAAATTCGTTGCCATCGCCGCGGCCCTGGCAACACTTTTCTGCGGAGGACAATACGATGTACAAGTCTGGTCTTTAACCGCGGTGGGTACGGTGAAACTATTTTTAGTGAACAGTCTGCTCTTCATGGTCCTGGCGCTGGGTCTGCTGAATGTCTGGTTCTACACCCAGCAAAAGGGCATGTTGTTTTTCCCGACGCGCCCACTGGAGGCCACGCCCGCGGACTGGGGTCTGGTCTTTGAAGACGTGAGCCTTACGACGCGGGATCAGGTGCGCTTGAATGGCTGGTTTCTACCCGCCAGCGATGCGCGGCAGGTGCTGCTGTTTTTTCATGGTAATGCCGGCAATATCTCCCACCGCGGTGACTCAGTGCAGATCTTCCATGGCCTGGGGCTGAGTACGCTGATTATCGATTACCGTGGTTACGGTCAGAGCCAGGGTCGTATCAGTGAGCGCGGTCTGTACCGTGATGCCCGGGCGGCCTGGGACTATTTGGTCGAGGCGCGCGGCTATGCGGATAAGGATATCATCGTCTTTGGCCGTTCCCTGGGCGGGGCCGTCGCGGCGCAACTGGCGAGCCAGGTCCAACCGCGGGCGTTGATGGTCGAGTCCAGTTTTAGTTCAGTGCGCTCAATGGCGCGTCGCCTGTTGCCGTTGCTCTCGCGCTTGGTGTATTTGCGCTACGACTTTGCCACCGCCGTACACGTACATCAGGTGAGCGTCCCGGTGCTGGTGCTGCACAGCCCGGAGGATGAAATAATTCCCTTTTCCGAGGGACAGCAGGTGTTTGCCGCCGCCAATAGCCCCAAATACTTCCAGGCGTTACGGGGCTCGCACAATGGCGGCTTTTTGCAGAGCCAGCCGGATTACCAGGCCGCCATGGCCGCATTTTTACGTTCCCTGCCCGAGCGGGAGTGAGACGCCGCCGCCGCGTCGCACCCTCCGTGCGTCCACGCAGCATCCGCCAGGAGCAGGGTCGAATTTATAACCCAGTAAAATACTCGTATTTGCTTATCGGCACATAAGATCTCTGAAATACCAAATCCCGAGTAAACCAGTATACTTTGTGTTCACTTTGAGATCGCTTTAAATAAAGCATTATTTTCAACAACTTACATGAGGGTTTTGATATGAGTCAGCAGGATTCCAAGGTCATGCGCAATATGTACTACATGGCAGCCGGTATATTTGTATTTTTGCTGGCCGCGATTGGTCTGGCGCGCGCTCTGGTTTATTAATAGCCGACGTCTACCCACGCATCGCGGTGGGTGGTGTCGAAAAAGGGGATGCCTGGCATTCCCTTTTTTTGTGCCCGCGCTTTTCCGGCCCCGCGCGCCATGCCGCCGCAGGTCTAGCCGCGCCTAGTCGGTGGTGACCTTGCGGCGCAGGTTCTTGATCTGACCGCGTCGAGTCTTGCCATCCAGGCGCTGCTGTTTTTTGCCGTGGGGAATTTTGGTGGGCACGCGTTTTTTCGGTGTCACCGCGACGGCGCGAATGATTTGCCGCAGGCGCTCGAGGGCGGCCAGACGATTTTTCTCCTGACTGCGAAATTGCTGGGCCTTGAGAATAATTACGCCGTCCTTGCTGATGCGCTGGTCGCTGAGTTTGAGCAAGCGGTGTTTATAAAAATCCGGCAGGGAGGAGGCCTTGATGTCGAAACGCAAATGAATGGCGGTGGATACCTTGTTGACGTTTTGTCCGCCGGCCCCCTGGGCGCGAATCGGCTGCAACTCGATTTCTTCATCCGGGATACTGACATTGCTGGAGATGATTAACATAGTGATGTATCAGTCATGATGTTTTAACGGAGGGCATGGCGCAAAACCTGTACAAACAATTCTAGCAGAATCCCACTAAGAAAATATTGTTGCGCCGTCCCCATTATCGGACGCGTCTATGTGACGAGACATGTCCCATGTCGGGTTGATGGCAGCGACGTAGTACCGTGGCCGGAGCGTGCGCTGCAGCGTTCCGCCCTGGGGTGTCGCCGACGCGGCGGGTATGGCAGTAGCGTCGGCAAATAGCGCTGGGGGATCATTTCGCTGTCCTGATCCGAGCGTCTGTTCTGGAGGTATGCCGTGCTGCACTGATGCCGTACTATTGACAGGGTGATTGAATCCGGGCTTGTAAATCTACCTGAGGCTTCCTATATATTACGGACAATACGAAGATTCTCCGCCCACAATATTCAATAAAGGAATTGTCGTGATGCAACCACAAGCGCTGTTGTTTATTCTCGCCCTGTTATTCTCCGCAACGCTACAGGCCGCCCCCCCGAAAATGGATATCGAAGATACGGTGGTGAAAATGCCCCTGGCCGAGGGCGTGGGCCTTGACGATGCCGTATCCTCCATGAAGCTCCGCGCCAATATTCACAACATGCAATTAGTGGCCGAGTTGCCGCTCTCCAAACAGATTGAGGCCATGGGCAAGACGGCCCGGCGCATGAGCATTTATCAGTTTTGTGATCCGCTCACGGCGCAGCGTATGGTCGAGGCCAATATCCATTTTGCCGCCTATCTGCCCTGCCGTATTGCCCTGGTGGAAGATGCCAGCGGTAAGGGCTGGCTGGTCATGACCAATCTGGACATGATGTTACAGGGGGCCACGCTGACCGATGAACTCAAGGTCAAGGCCACCAAGGTCCGCGATGTCCTGATGGATATTATGCAGGCCGGCGCCAACGGTGACCTGTAAGCGGCACCGCCGCACTCAGGGCAAGCCCCGGCCGGTGTTATGGCCCATCCGCTCGGACTCGTCTTCAGAACAGTGCGTCTGACCAGAGGCATCGAGTACCCCTTGCAGGCGTAACTGGTCCTGCCATTCCATGTATTTGTATTGCAGATAATCGCCCCAGTCCAGCTCATGGAGCTGGGCCGGAAACTTTTCCGTAAGCTCATACCAGCGTTGCAAGCGCACGGCCAGTCGTCTGGCCTCGGGGACTTCGCGGGTATCCAGATAGCTGTGGATGGCAAAGTAATAGCGCGCTACGTTGCGTTCAATGATGCCGCGAATCCCCTGGATGTAGTGCGGTGCCCCCTCTGCATCGACACCGGCAAGACTAAAGCCCGTCTTGTGTCTGCCCAGGGTTGCCAAATAGGTCTGCATGCTGAGCTGGGTCAGGAAGCTGTACTGATATGAATAGTGGATGTGGATAAAGCTCTGCCCCGCGTCAAGTGGGATGGCTTCGATACTGAGTTGATAATCCCGGGTGCCGATGGGCCCCCTGGCTGAGGTAAGGTGAAGTTGCATATAGCCGTCGTCATTTGCGCTGCGGTGAAAGTCATACTTCAGTTGATAAACGTCCTCGGCGGCTTCATAAAATTTTCGTCCCGTATACAGCGTCAGCAGACAACCCGAGGCCCGGGACTGGTAGGTGCAGGCCTTGATGTTGAAATGTAACGGGGTGATGGCGCACCAGTTTTTGGCGCTGGACAGCGCCTGCTGCACACCGGCGAAGTCATGCGCGATGATGCCATACACATCCCCCTGCATGAGCCGCTCGGCGTCAGTCGAGCTAATGTGCAGGGGGATGCCGTAGGGATTGTCGGCCAGCGCGCCTTTGAGTCGCGTGTAGTTAGCCAACAGCGCGCTGCGCGCCTCCGTCTCGGCGCTGTCACTGAAGCACGGCCAACACAGGACCATGCCGGCTAGCAGAAAAGACAGCAGGCGATGTGGGGTTTTAGGGCCGCGTTGAATCCTGGTGTACACGTGCGTGTTATAGGCGCGTCGCGCGGCGAGTGCAACGGTCTGGAGCGCCATTGAGCGTGCGTGCCTGCGGAAACTGTGGAAAAAATTTTCCGCAGGCCGGTGTGCTTTCCAATATACTGAGTGGCAGATTGTCTCAGGCAGATATTGGCCTGTCTAAAACAGGGATATAGCGTATCCCGCGAACCCCGGCCTCCAGGTCATTTCAGGCAAGCAAGGTGTCACCGTTTTGCGGTGCAACAGGTGAATCGACGATGTCAGTAGCGGATCGTGTCAGCATGAAAAACGGCGTCCACGGTGTTGCCGTAGTCAGTGGGGGTGCCCGGGCCAGCCAACAGGCGGACCAGCAGGCCTTGCTGGCCGTCTATCTGAGCACCATGCGCCAGCGCTTTAAAGATGAAGTCAATCGCCTCACTGGCGGCGCCATGTACGCCATGCTAAAGGCGCAGCCGGATGCCGCCGAGCTGGCCTTTCCCCTGACCTACGTCTATGCCTTTCACTGGTTGCAGCACAATGTACACAGCTATTATCGGGAAAAACTGCTGCAGCCCTTTCGCGGCAGGAAGTTTGGTTTTTTGATGGACCTGTTATTGGCGGATAGCGCGGAAGATTTTGTCCGGGGATATGTCACACACTGGCGGACGAATCCGCAACCGGGGATGAAGCAGGCCGAGGAACTGCAACACCTGCTCGCCAGGCGTCAGCAGGATCCGGAGCGCCTGGTGGGCGACATGCTGTCGATCTGGCAATCCTTAAACCTGTTTGCACAGAGTTATATGCTGCAGTTCAAACAGGTGGGACGGGAGGAGCGTGAACGCTATGCGGGTATGCTGGGCGCGGAGGATCGGCAACGCCTGGCACTGGTGGATGCCCTGCCGGACCCCGGTTTTAACGGTACGGCGCCACGTTTTGACAAGCTGGGCATTATCCCGGCCATGGGCTGTCCGCAGACCTGCCGTCACTGCATGTTTACCTGGCGCCCGCCCAGAGGCAAAAACGAAGACCCGGATCAGGTCTATGCACTGGTCAATCAATACAGTGATAGCGTGCTGTTTACCGGGGGCGACCTGACCCGGCAACTGGATGTGTTTTATGCTGCCATTGCAAAAATGCGCAAGGTGAAAAACTTTGCCATTTTGTTGAATGGCGACTTTGCCCATAGTCCTGAGGTGGCCGATGAGGTCCTGGGCAAAATGGCCCGTGCCATCAAACGTCGACCCGGGAACTGGCCGGAGGCCAGGGTACTGCTACAGATTAGTTTCGATGAGTTTCATCAGGAGGTCTATGTGGATAAACATGGCCTGCTGGCGGAGCGTATTCCGGTAGCCAGGATCGCCAACATAGTGGCCGCTTATCCACAGTATACAAAACAGATCCAGCTGGCCCTGTTACACAAGCAGACCAGCCTCAACTTCAGTCACGATGTATTACAAAAAGGTGTCTTTGCCCGCCTGGCGCAGGAACTGGCAAAACGTGGCCATACGATTCAGGTACTCCATATGCAGGCCTCGCCGCGCACGAAGCGTAACCCCAGGGCCGGCGAGCAGGCCGCGGTATTGAAGGACGCCACCTTTATTCTGGAGGCGTACCCGGACAGTCCCATCCTGCTTACCAGTTCCACCATTGACGGTTATGGACGGGCGGCTTTGCTGGAAGAATGGGAAACCGTCAAGGAAAAGGATCTGCTACAGCAGGTGATCGAACACGGGGCGCCGCCCGGTGAACGTTTTGATATCGATATGATGCTGTGGTTTAACGGTTGGGTCACGCTGTTTAATGCCGTGCATATTTGTCTGGGCGATCTGTATGACGATGGATTTGATACGATTATGGCGCGGCAGCGTAAGGACCCACTGAGCCGGGCCTTGCATCACTTTGATCGGCGACTCCTGGAGCTGTATGCTGAAGTACGTGATGACCTGCAGGAACAGATCGCCGTGGCGACCGGGCCGCATCATTTGTTTCATGCCCTGACCGAAGACCCGGTTGTGCGCCTGCACATGACCCGCCGTCTGTTACAGTAGCAGGGGCTGATTCCGTAACCACAACCCTATGTATGTCCAGGCTGTTATGAGCGAAACCCCGAACTCCCCCTACATCCATACCGCCACCTCGGAAAATTTTAAACAACGGGTGCTGGAAAATTCAGACCGGGGCCCGGTGCTGGTCAACTTCTGGTCGAGCAGGGCCAGCCCCTGCCTGCGCCAATATCCCATTCTGGAACAACTCATCCATCACTATGCGGGCAAGGTGCTGTTGATCAATGTCGATACCGATCATGAGCTTGAAGTTACCCGGGAACATGACATTGTCCATGTGCCGACCCTCAAGCTGTTTCGTCGTGGGCAGGTGGTGGAGACCCTGCACGGTTTTCAGTCAGAGACGGAGCTGAAAAAACTGCTCGAACAATACGTGAGCCGTGATTCAGACCCGAAACTGGCGGATGCCATTGAACTGTTTACCGGCGGCCAGGCCAGGGCGGCCTATGAACGGATTGCCGAGCTCATGGTCGAAGACCCGGCCAATCCCCGCCTGCCCCTGACCATGAGCAAGCTGCTGCACCACGAAGGCCGTTATGACGAGGCCCTTCGTCTGCTGGAATCGCTGCCTGAGGAGATCCGCAGCCATCAGGAGCTGCAGCAGTTTTTTACGCTGCTGAGCTTTTTTGCCGAGCTGGAGAACGTCGCCGACATGGCGAGTCTGGAAGCCCGGCTGGAACAGGCACCGGACGATTTGCAGCTCAAGCGCCAGCAGGTGACACACCTGGTGACCCAGCAGCAGACGGAGCGCGCCCTGGAATTGCTGGTGGAGATCATGACGCAGGACCCGGCCTATGATGCCCATGACGCCCAGCGAACCATGTTGCGTATCTTCGCCATACTCGGTCACGAGCACCCCCTGGTCGTCAGGTTTCTACCGCAGCTGCAGCGTTATGTGCACTAGTGCGGGCAGCAGATGCGGGCGGTCTGCAAAGTGAACCTCACGGAGCCCCATAGCCCGGACGCGGCCTTTGACCTGCTGCATCAGGATGAGGCCCTGTTGCTGCTGCACAAGCCTGCCGGTCTGCTGGCGGTACCGGGGCGGGGCGCCGAGAAACAGGACTGTCTCAGCGCGCGGGTGCAGGCGGTTTTTCCGCAGGCACTGACCGTGCATCGCCTGGACATGTCCACCTCGGGGCTGATGCTCATGGCCCTGGACCTGGCCACGCAACGCGCCGTGCAACGCCAGTTTGAGCAACGCAGCGTCAGCAAGGGCTATATCGCGGTGGTGGAGGGTCGCCTGCAGCCCGAATCCGGTGAGGTCGACCTGCCGCTGTGCGGCGACTGGCCCAATCGGCCCCGCCAAAGGGTCGACCTGCAACGGGGTAAGCCCTCGCTAACCCGTTACCGGGTGCTGGACTACGATGCGCAGGCCGACACGAGCCGGCTGGCACTGGAGCCTGTGACCGGCCGCACCCACCAGCTGCGCGTACACCTGCAGGCGCTGGGGCACGCCATTCTCGGTGATCCCCTGTACGCCACGGCGGCAGTGCAGGCCCGGGCCGCGCGTCTGATGCTGCACGCCGAGTCGATTTGCCTCGAACATCCACTACAGCGGCAGAAGGTCTGCTATCATTGCCCCGCGCCGTTTTAGCTCCCGTGCCGGCGCGATCCTGACAAGACTTTTCCCCTTATCCCGCCTGGTCTTTTGCCATCTTCAGACGCCCGGGGAGATTGGGTGGCTTGATGTGCTCAAAAGCGGCGAATTACCACTAATGTCGGGCATTGGCTGGACGCCAGGCTGGGGAGCGAAATCCCACTGAAAAAGCGCTTTCTTGTGCACATTTGGCGCTAGTTTGGGTATAATGCGCCGCTATTTTTTCGGAGAATGCATTCCTTTGCAGACTGACGTGGTCGTGGCAGGCATTCAAACACACTTAACACTATAGAGTAGTAAGCAAATGACTGAATTATCAAAATACAGAAACATAGGTATTTTCGCGCACGTGGATGCCGGTAAAACCACGACCACGGAACGTATTCTCAAACTGACGGGCAAGATCCACAAGCTGGGTGAAGTACACGATGGCGAGTCCACCATGGACTTCATGGACCAGGAAGCCGAACGCGGCATCACCATCCAGTCGGCCGCCACCTCCTGCGAATGGAATGGCCATCGCTTCAACGTCATCGACACCCCCGGACACGTGGACTTCACCATTGAAGTCTATCGCTCCCTCAAGGTACTGGACGGTGGTATCGGTGTCTTCTGTGGTTCGGGTGGTGTCGAACCCCAGTCTGAAACCAACTGGCGTTATGCCAATGACTCTGAAGTGGCGCGCGTTATTTTCGTCAACAAACTCGACCGTATGGGCGCCGATTTTTACCGCGTGGTCAAACAGGTGGAAGACGTGCTGGGCGCCCATCCCCTGGTGATGGTGCTGCCCATCGGTATTGAAGAGAACTTTACCGGTGTCGTCGACCTGCTGACCCGCAAGGCCTGGGTCTGGGACGAAACCGGTGACCCGTTGAATTACACCCTGCAGGATGTCCCTGCCGATATGAGCGCCAAGGTTGAAGAGTGGCGTGAAAAACTCATCGAGACCGCGCTTGAGCAGGACGATGACCTGATGGGTAAATATCTGGATGGTGAAGAGCCCTCCGTCGAAGACCTCAAGCGTTGTATTCGCAAGGGCACCATCAATCTGGCCTTCTTCCCTACCTACTGTGGCTCGGCGTTCAAGAACAAGGGTATGCAGCTGGTGCTGGATGCGGTGGTGGACTACCTGCCAAACCCGACCGAAGTCAAACCCCAGCCCTTGACCGATGAAGAAGGTAACGAGACAGGCAAGTTCGCCATTGTCGATGCCAGCGAGCCGTTCCGCGCCCTGGCGTTCAAGATCATGGACGACCGTTTTGGCGCCCTGACCTTTATCCGTATCTACTCGGGGAAAATGGCCAAGGGTGATACCGTACTGAATACCTTTACCGGCAAGACCGAGCGTATCGGCCGTATCGTGGAAATGCACGCCGACGAACGTATCGAGCTGGACAAGGCCGGGGCGGGTGACATCGTTGCCGTTATCGGCATGAAGAATGTCCAGACCGGTCACACCTTGTGTGACCCGAAACACCCGGCCACACTGGAACCGATGATCTTCCCGGACCCGGTGATTTCCATTGCCGTCGCCCCCAAAGACAAGGGTGCCTCGGAGAAGCTGGGCATCGCCATTGGCAAGATGGTTGCCGAAGATCCTTCGTTCCGTGTTGAAACCGATGAGGACAGTGGTGAAACCATTCTCAAGGGTATGGGTGAACTGCATCTGGACATCAAGGTCGATATCCTCAAGCGGACCCACGGCGTGGAAGTTATTGTCGGTAAGCCACAGGTTGCCTACCGCGAAACCATCACCCAGCGCGTCGAGGACAGCTACACCCACAAGAAACAGTCGGGTGGTTCAGGACAGTACGCCAAGATCGATTACGTGATCGAGCCGGGCGAACCGGGTTCGGGTTATGTGTTTGAATCCAAAGTCACCGGCGGTAATGTGCCACGCGAATTCTGGCCGGCGGTTGAAAAGGGCTTCAAGACCAGTATGGACCGCGGTGTGCTCGCCGGTTATCCCTGTCTGGATTTCAAGGTGAGCCTGATGGATGGTGCCTACCATGCGGTGGATTCCTCGGCCATCGCCTATGAAATCGCGGCCAAGGCGGCCTACCGTCAGACCATGCCCAAGGCCGGTCCGCAGCTGATTGAACCGATCATGAAGGTGGATGTGTTCACACCGGAAGATCACGTCGGTGACGTCATTGGCGACCTTAACCGTCGACGTGGCATGATCCTGGGTCAGGAAGCCGGTGCCACCGGCGTGCGTATCAAGGCCGAGTGTCCGCTGTCGGAAATGTTTGGCTACATCGGTGACCTGCGTACCATGACCTCGGGTCGTGGTCAGTTCTCCATGGAGTTCCATCATTACACGCCCTGTCCGAAGAATGTTTCCGAGCAGGTCATCAAGGAAGCTCAGGAACGCGAGGCGGCCAAGAAGAAGTAGGCCACACGCCGCAGTGCGTAACAGGAAAAAGGCCGGTGATACACCGGCCTTTTTTTATGTCCGTCAATCTGCCACGGCTCGTGTCCGCGGCGTGGCAGACGCTGTCTGGCGCTTCAGCAAGCGCGCCTTGTGCGCAGCGGTTTATAGCGCCTGTCTGGAGTCACTCCCTATGCCGCGGTGTGGACGTGGCGGCCGGTTTTTTGCGGCTGCCCACCACGTCAAAGATCAGCCCCGTCAAGGGATTAAACCTGGCGACCCTGAAGATCAGACGACGAATGGTGGTGGCCTTGACCCGCCGGGTCTCAGTGAGCCGGGGTAAAAAGTACAGGGCGGTCAGGCCGCGTAGCATGCAAGAGGCGATAAAAACGTGATACAGGGGGCTGCTCCAGTGTTGCGACCAGCCGAGTAGACTGAAGTCCGCCGGCAGTATGCTGCCGAGCACGCCGCCCAGCAGGGCGCCGAGGAAAATACCGATACTGGCGGCGACGTTGTGAAAGGCCATCAGGCTGGCGCGCTTTCTGCTGGGGATGAGGTCATAGAGATAATTGCCGGAGCTCAGGGTAAAGCCCGCCCAGATTACCCCGCCAAAGGCCTGGGTACAGAGCAAATAATAAAAATTGCTCGACAGCAGCCACAATAACGGCATGAGGGGGATCAGACTGCCGCAGGCCAGCAGGATAATGCGATTGCCAAAAATATCCGCAATCCTGCCCCAGTAGGACAGGGTTAGAAACTGCAGCAGGACGGTGGCGGCGGACAGACTCATAAATTCAAGATAGGTGAATCCCAGATCGCGCAACAGGTAGACCGAGAAAAAGGGCGAGGCCACGGCGACCGAAAACTGCATCAGACTGAAAAAAAGTGCGAAGCGACTCAGCGTGCTGTGCCGCAAGGGTTGCCAGAAAAGTTTGTCCATGCGGACTTCCAGGGCGGCGACATGTCCCGCGGGGTCGTGCATGCGACTGAGATGGTAGACCGAGACCAGTCGTGCCAGCAGGGCAAAGCCAAAGATTAACAAAAAGCCAGGCTGAGCCGACGCCGACTGATCAAAACTGTGCAGCACGACACCGGCCGCCACCAGGGCCACAAAGGACATCATGGAGGAGATCCGGGTGCGCCGCGCGAAGTAGCGGCCACGCTTTTTCTCGGCCACCAGTTCCCCCATCAGGCTGGACCACTGCGGTGCCACGAGATTGCCAAAGGCATAAAAGAGAATGACGCAGCAGATGAAGACCTCTACGGCGTACTCGTGAAAATAGAGTGGCAGTATGGCCATGGGCGCCCATACCAGTGCCTGCAGGAGGGCGCCGCCGAGAATAATCTTTTTGCGCTGCCCGGTCCGGTGGCCGAGCCAGGCAGATAGCAGCTGGGCAAAGGCGGCGATGAGCGGCGGTACCGAGGCGAGAAAACTGATCTGTGCCGTGGATGCCTTGAGAAACACGGCAAACGCCGTGAAGTAACTCTCACCACTGCCGGCCATGAGCGAATAGGCGGCGCCGTCACGCACCGAGTGGCGTAGCGAAGCGTCGGTTTTGGGGTCGGTGGAGTAACGCATAGCCTGCAAGCGTTGCATAGATAATTTCGCTTGTCATCCGGCGCCGCCACTACCAGGCCTTGCCGGCGCTAACTCAAGAGTAAAAACTCGCGGAAGTCACCGCGCATGCAGTGGTTGGAGGACATGGACGACGAGTAGGCGCCGGCATTGAGCAGTACCAGGCAGTCATCCTCTCGCAGTGGCGGCAGGTCGATGTCGTGGTACCAGATATCCAGCGCCTCATTGATGTTACCGGCGATGCTGACGGTTTGCGGCGCACCGGGGCGCAGGCGCGCCGGCACCGGATGGAACGGTAGGCCGTAGACCGCCGGCTCCACCGCCAGGTTAAAGCCCGCATTGACCCCAACAAAGGTGCGGTCCTTTTTCAGTTCCACGCTGTTGACGGTCAACACTAATAGGCCGCTGTCCTTGACCAGATAGTCACCCGGTTCGACCTCAATCCGCAGCGGACGGGAGAGGAAGTGACGCGCCAGGACCTGTGCCCATTGCGTCAGGTCAAGGGGTTGGTCGTCGGCCACATGGGGCACGCCCAGGCCACCGCCGACGTTGACCGTCTCGACCGTATCGAGCTGGTCGACAAACCACAGACACTCCTGAATGATGCCTTCCCAGCAGGGAAGCTGGGCCGTGAGGTAGCCGCAACCGGTGTGAAAATGGATCTTGGTAATGCGCAGGTCGTAGTGCTGCGCCAGGGCAATGGCCTCGGCGAACTGTTCTTTGTAAATGCCAAACTTGGTGGTGTGCGCCCCACTGTATTGCAGCTTGTCATTATCCGCGCGACCGATACCCACGGCCGGATTGACGCGGATGCCGATGTCACGGCCGCGTCCCAGTTCCCCCCAGTGGCGGATGGCATGCAGTGAGTCGCAGTTCATGGACAGGCCATCAAGCACACTCAGGCGTTGCAGGTCCTGGCGGGACAGACTGGTATTGGTAAAGGAGATCTCCTGGGTACGAAAACCACAGCCCAGGGCATGTTCAACCTCGTTGGGCGAACAGGCATCGATACCCACCAGACCGCTGGTCTTGAGCAGGGTAAGCAGTGGGGCAAAGCGATTGGCCTTCATCGCATACAGGATACGATAGCGGTCCGCAAAGCCCGCGCCCTGTAGGGCTGCGTGCAGGCGACTGACATTATCCAGCACACGCTGGCCGTGGTAGAAAAAACTCGGCGTTGCCTGTCTGCCGGCCAGACGGTTTACGTCATAGCCGGCAAACTGCAAACGGTCGTCTTGATACTTCAGGTCCTCACGTTGCCACCAGAACGGCTGGCCATGGTTCATACGGCGATGACCTTATTGAGCATAAATTCCTGATACAGGGGGTCCTGCTCGTCAATGGCCTGACGCTTGCCGGTAATCCAGCCACGACAGCGACGGGAGCCACAGGAGCAGGGGAACTGCCGGTATAGGACGTCTTCCGTCTGGGCGTAGTCCATCAACAGGTAGTCGCCGGCCTTAATCTTACGTGTGGCGAAGACCAGCATACGCTTCATGTCCAGGCGGACATTGGGGGCGCAGGAGTGCAGGAAATAGCCGGAAAAGTGGGTGTCGTACAAATGCACCCCCGGCCTGATTTGTAATGAGTGCTGGCGAATATCATGAATGATTTCACCATGGATGGCCGCGACAAGTTCGCCCCGGGAAAAGGTTTTGTGAGTGACGACACCGAGTCCATATTTATCGTCCTTGACGATTTCAAAATCCTCCTGTTTCGGGTAGAGCGGGTTGTCTGTGTACGAGTCTGGGTACATTGTTGGCGGCTTCCATTAGGTGGTTGAGGTAAACGGCCGGGTATTTGGCCCGGCCGGGTTAAAATTTTTTTGACTTATACATTCGATGCGCCAGTCCAGCAACAGTTTATTTTTTGATATGAATTACAAAGGCTTGCACTTGTTTTGCGAGGCCTGCCGGGGTCGTGAGCGGGGTAAAAGCAGCAGAATTTTAGTGCTGATTAACCATCAAAAATAACGATTGAATCGAACATTTATTTCGATTGAAAGAGCGGCGTTTGGTCCGGAAAAATCAGGCCTTATGCCGTTGGCGTCCGCGTCAGGTGGCGATACAAATCACGGCAGGCGCCGATGAATTCAGGTTTGACGCACTACTTAAAAAGATAAATAAAGCAGAATGACATTTTTTTGTTGGGGCTCGGTACAGCCCCGGCAGGCCCCCTGTCTAATGGGCAAAGAGACTGATGCTGCTAATGATCAAGAGTGCGCCGATCATGCGCTGAAAATTCAGCGCACTGATATTGGTGTGCAGGTGTTCGCCAAGATACAGGGACAGAAACATGGCCGGTAGTGTCAGCAAGAAAAGCGTGACAATCTCCATGGAAATGAGACCGGCCAGAAAGTAACTGCCAAGTCGCAGACAGCCATCGATCAGGAAAATACTCGCAAAGGTGGCGCGAAAGACAGATTTGTCAACGCCCTGCAATTGCAGGTAAATAACGTAAAAGGGTCCCCCGGTGCCAAACAGAGTGCCGACCAGACTGCCGAGCACGCCGGCGGGTAGCGCCCAGGCTCTGCTGGCGTGTCGCCTGGGCCTGAGATTGAACAGGTAATAAATGGCATAGAGAAAAATTAGCACTGCCAACACCTTTATCAGCAGGTCAAAGTTGACCTGGTGAAAGATATATACGGCGAGTAATACCCCAATGATATTGAACGGCAGGAGCGGCCAGAGCAAAGGCCAGGCGATGCTTTGCCGGCCGTGAATACCGTGGGTCAGTGAGGCAATGTAGTCCAGCAGGGCGACGAGAATCACGGCGACCTGCAACGGCAGAAACAGGAGCAAAAAAGGTACGGCAATCAACCCGGAACCAAAACCGACAACGCCCCGAATGAGGTAGGCGAAGGTGATAATCACCAGGCTAAAAATGACATCCGGGGTAAGGGCGATAGATTCCATAAAACCAACAATAGAGGTCTTGCTCAGGGGTACAGGATAACGGTAGTAATCAATTAAAAATACCGATTGTCACGACGAAATATTTGCATCGACAATCGATTGACAGGCAGGAGGCAGGCCACGACGATCAAGCATGAATAAACATATCACTGCCTGTAGATGCCTGTCGAGCTCATGCTAGACGTAGCCACGGCGATCCGCCTGCCCGACCCCTATGAAAAAATCACCACTGACCTACAGCAGCAGGGTTGGTGTGTGTGTGCGAATTTTCTTTCCGCCGAGGTCGTTACCGCGTTACGTCAGGAGGCCCTGAGTCAGTGGCAGCAGGGCGAGTTTACTCCGGCCGGTGTCGGCAGGGGGGCGGACAGGGTAGTCAATACCGCCATTCGCAGCGACAAGGTTAACTGGTTGGTTGCGGCAGACGGCACGGCGGCGCAACGTGTCTACTGGCAGGCGATGGAGCAATTGCGCTTGCTGCTGAATCGTCAGCTCTATCTCGGTTTGGTGGACTATGAGGCGCACGTCTCGATCTATCTGCCCGGAGATCGTTATCACCGGCATGTGGATCAGTTTCGCGGCAGCGGCCGCCGAGCGGTCTCTGCCATACTCTATTTGAATAATGACTGGCAAACGGAGTCGGGTGGGGAGCTGTTGCTCTATACGGACATGCACAGCCAGACCGCGTTACAGCGCATTTATCCTGTCGCGGGACAGCTGGTGGTGTTTCTGAGCGCGGATTTTCCACACGAGGTATTGCCGGCAACACGTCAGCGCCTGAGTATCACCGGCTGGTACAGGACAAGATCGCTGGCGAGTATGTGGTGAGACACCTGGGCTTTGGCGAGTCACGCGGAGCCCACCCTAACGCGCGTAGAACACAGCGACCATGATGCCCTCAAATCCGGCGTGGCGGTCACGGTCGCCGCGTTCTGGTTTTGCCCCGGCGAGACACCCAGGTTAGGAGGCAGGTCTGCCAGTTGCTGACGACAGCTCAGGATATTACTGCTGAGCGGGCGTCGGTCTGGCGGTGGCGTTGTGGCCAGATTGCCCTTACCCACGCCCGCTTGCGCAGCTCATTCATCCAAAATCCGACGGGCTCCTGGAGCGCAGTATGGCAATGCGTTCATTCAGCGGCGGATGGGACATAAACAGGCGTTTGAAACCGGAGCCGATGGCGCCACTGATACCGAAGGCCGCCAGCTGGTCCGGCAGGTGTGGCTGATTGGCAGTGCTCTTGAGGCGCTCCAGGGCCGCAATCATATTGTCCCGCCCGGCAAGTCTGGCCCCACCGGCATCGGCGCGGAACTCGCGCTGACGACTGAACCACATGACGATAATACTGGCCAGCACCCCCAGGATGATTTCGGCAACAATGGCCGTAATCCAGAAGGCCGGGCCATGGCCACGTTCGACCTTGAAGATGAGCCTGTCGACCAAGTGCCCAATTACCCGTGACAGGAAAATGACAAAGGTATTCACCACCCCCTGAATCAGCGCCAGGGTGATCATGTCGCCATTGGCGACATGGCTGACTTCATGGGCGAGGACGGCCTCGGCCTCACCCTGGCTCATGGCCTGTAACAGCCCGCTACTGACCGCGACCAGGGCATTGTTGCGTGACATGCCGGTGGCAAAGGCGTTGATATCGGCGGCGTCGTAGATGGCCACCTCGGGCATACCGATGCCGGCCTGCTGCGCCTGGCGCCGCACGGTATCGACCAGCCAGCGTTCCTGTGCGGTCACCGGGTTCTGGATCACCCGCGCCCCGGTAAAGCGCTTGGCCGTCCACTTGGAAATGGCCAGGGAAATAAAGGCCCCGCCAAAGCCGAAGACGGCGGCGAAGATCAGCAGGCTATTGATATCCAGTCCCATGCCCTGTTCATCCAGTATTGTGTCCACACCAAGGATGCGCAGGGATATGCCCAGGACCAGGACAATGGCGATATTGGTCATCAGAAAAAGTGCAACACGCTTCATAGCAGGCTCCGCAAACGATTGTCAAAAAGGTTATGGCGATTAGCAATGGGCAGTATGTCGTACTGAAAATACCCGCCTAATAGATAGTGGCGGCCGTACTAAGTTCAATGGTCTGAGGCCGTTTTTTTGCGCAGGGCCTGGCGGCGGGCGTAGATCATGGAGCGCCAGAGCCACTCCAGCGGCCCCAACCTGAACTGGTGTAGCCAGAGGACGCTGAATAAAATCTGCACGGCCCAGACGGCGAGGCAGATGAAAACTAATTCATAACGCTCAAGGCGGGCATACAGGCCAAGACCGAAGCCATAAAAAATGAACAGTGAGATTAGCGTCTGCATGATGTAGTGGGTTAGCGCCAGACGGCCCACGGCAGCGAGCTTGTCCTGTAGCCAGAAAAATACAGAATACTTGCACAGCAGACCAATAAGACCGATGTGGCCAAGGACGATAGGCAGACGGCCAAGCTGGTAATTGAGATCAACGTCCTTGGTGATCAGCATGGCATTAAAATCATTGAGAATACTGATATAGACGGTAATGCCACGCAGCACGATGCCCAGCCCATAGCCGCCGAGGAGCAGGACAAGATAATAGCGCCTGCTGCGCTGCCCGGATAGGATGCCCATGCGTAGCAAGACCATGCCGATGAGCATCATACCGCCAATATCAAAGACGTGTGAGGTGTACATGCTGGTGGAGTGTTGCTCAACGACAAGGTTGAATTGTGCGGTAAAAATCCTCTGATAGCTGGAGCGATAGAGCTCGACATCTTCATGGTCGATAATATTATTGACTTCGCGATTGTCGTATTGGCTGGGCGATGGGGGTTGATGCTTTTGTAAGGCCTGTAGCGTGTCACGCAGACTGGCGTGGGCGATTTGTTCCTCGGTCGGGTCGTCCTCGCCAAAGTGACGATTATCCATCTCACCAATAAGCAAGAGCCCCGCGGCCAACACAATCAGCAGAGGGGTCGAAAGTTTGCGCAGGGGAAAGAGAAACAGTCCCAACAGCCCATAGGCATAGAGTACGTCATAGGGCCAGAGCAACACATAAGCATGCACAAGACCAAACAGGAGTAGCAGCAAGGTACGGCGATAATAGCGGTCGACAATTTCCAGATCCGTGCCGCTATGACGGCGCTCATCGAGAAACAGCATGGCGCTGGCGCCAAACAAGAGCGAGAACAGACCGCGCATGGCGCCGTCAAAAAAAATTTCACTAATGGCCCAGGCCGTAATGTTGGCCTGGTCGGCCGTGCCGGATACGGTGGGCAGGGTATAGGAATGATAGGGCAGGGCGAAGATCAGGATATTGATCCAGTAGATGCCAAGGACTGCAAATCCCCGCAGGACATCGAGTTGTACGATACGCGACGCCTGCTGTGCTGCGCTTACTGGATGTTCCTGCATGTTGTTTCCGATTTTCTGAACGGCTACCAGCTTAATGATGTTTCAGGTCGGTGCTTCGTGAGCGCCCGTGTCATGGCCCTGGCCTGGAGCGCAGGGATTATCAGCACCCGTCGCGGTTCTGGAAAACGAAAATTATGAATAGTGTCGATTCATGAAGTGAATCGGTAGCCAAGGACTAACCAGTACTGCCTATCCAGAAACCGACGTTTTTATCAATAAATTCCTCGTACGACATGTAGTGGGAGCCATCGCAGGAAAAGGTCAGGCTGATCATGCCGTTGAAGATATTGATAGAGGCTGAGCGCAGATAAATGGTCTCGTCGGTAAAGCGCAGCTCGCGCAGGTTGACCAGGATCTGACGTATGTGCTTTCTGGGAATCTTGGCATCCTTGGGATAAGGATGGATGGGATAGGCCAGACAGATATCCGGATCGGACAGGTCGTCGTGTTGCAGGATGCGATAGCGATACGGGTCATCCATGAGCCAGATGGTGGCGCGGCTGCTGGAAAAATGGATGACACACTGAAACATGCCGTGGGCCTGGATGAGTTCGCGGAAAATGGACATGGCCTGATCGATATCCTTGTCCAGCAGACTGTCGACGCGGGTTTGCTGAAACAGGGTGCCACGGATCGCGGCATCACCCTTGATCTGTAACCACTGAGTGGGTTCTTCGTAGAGTTCAGCCGTAACCGGCAGGTTGCGCAGGTCAAAGTCGGCGCCGACAAAGCCAAGCACTGCGTCATAGTGTTTGACCAGTTGCAGGGCGGTGAGTGACGGCCGCTGGGCGCGCAGACTGATGTAGGCCTCGGAGAGCAAAAAACCACTCGCCGGCACCGCCTCGTTCATATAGGGGCGTTGCGAACGATCACGGCCAAAGTGTTCCGGCAGTAGACCGGAATGCGAAATATTGTCGGTAATCTGGATGCCCTGGGTGTTCAGGCCATAGAGAAAAGTGCAGTTGGGGACATCATTAAGGTGCTGCTCAAGGATATCGTCGAGGGCCGCGCGATCCGGCCAGTGCGGCGCGCAGGCGTGGGCCAGCATCGCCAGGGGCTCACTCAGGGAGTCCTCCAGGGTCTTGCGCTGTTTTTGTACGGTCTCTTTAAGGGTCGGTTTCATCATCAGGTTCCGGCAGTATTATAAGGTCAGTGCGCCCGCTGTCTATAACCGATGGCGCTGCGTTTGCCTGTGGCGTACAGCCTATAGCACGGAACCATGACGCGGGGATTAAACGGCTTGTCGCATGATGGGCACAAATCAGTCATTTTAAGCGCAGGATTCCCCGGATTAGTACATCGAAGTCGATATTGGTTATACTGCCCGGTCGAGCATTTATTGACTTATTCATCAGCCACAGGGGATTCAGACATGGCCAGAGCAAGTGCAAGACATATCCTGGTAGATACCAGTGAAAAGTGTGAAGAATTGAAGGCAAAAATCGAGGCCGGCGCGGATTTCGCGGACCTGGCGCGGGAATACTCCAATTGCCCCTCCGGTCAGCAGGGTGGCGACCTGGGTGAGTTTGGTCCCGGGCAAATGGTCAAAGAATTCAACGACGTGGTGTTTTCGGCTGAACCCAATACCGTGCAGGGGCCGGTCCAGACCCAGTTTGGCTATCACCTGATCGAGGTGACCCAGCGCACGGAATAAACCGGTCGACACAGCCGGCTTGACCAGGACCCCGTCGTGAACGCTGTACGCCGGGGTTTTTTCATGCCCGGCGGTGTGTGGGGCGGCGGAGTGCGCTATGGTGTACAGGACGATGTTTAAAAACCAGTACCACGAGGGATTACCACCATGGCAAACGTGACCGTCGGCATTCTTGACGCCAAGCAGGCAGCGGAATTATTGCAGCAGGACCCCCGCGCCATCTTCATTGATGTGCGCTCGCATATGGAATATCTGTTTATTGGTCACCCCAAAGGCGCCATCAATATCCCCTGGATTGACGAGCCGGACTGGGTCGTCAACCCGGATTTTGTCCGCGAGTTGCGTCAGATAGTACTCGGCGGCCTGGGCCACGAGGGCGGCAGCCACAGTGTGCCGGTGATTTTGATCTGCCGCAGTGGCAAACGCTCGCTAGAGGCCGGCAACCTGTTGCTGCAAGAGGGCTTTGAGGTTGTCTACAGTGTCGCCGAAGGCTTCGAAGGTGAGCTGGATAATGCGCATCACCGCAGCACTCTCGGCGGCTGGCGTTACGAGGGCCTGCCGTGGGAGCAATGCTAGCCGGTCGGCGCTAGGGGTTCCTTTTCCGCCTGATTAAATTCCTCAAAGAATAGTCCGGTGGGCCGATATACAACGAAGTACACTATATTAATATACGGCCACTATGCAGAACAATTCAGAGGCGCTGTCGGGCAAGAGCATGCCCTTTCGTTTGCTCCACTACTTTACCCTGATGAGTCTGATCAGCATTGTGGTGACGACGCTACTCCTGGGCAGTTGGTTACGCGGCATTGCGGTCGACAATTTGATTACCAGCGAAGAGCGGCATAACGTGACCCTGGCGCATTCCATGGCACGCTCGCTGTGGCCGCAATATTCCGCC
>JAWOIE010000210.1:0-2966 GCA_046484825.1 Gammaproteobacteria bacterium
ACGCGCTGGTTAAAGCGATCCAGTCGGATACCAACGAGGCAGTGGCCTCCATGGAACAGAGTACTTCCGGGGTAGTTCACGGGGCCAGGCTGGCCCAGGACGCCGGTACCGCACTGGAGGAGATCGAATCGGTATCTAACCACCTGGCGGAACTGATTGCACACATCTCCAATGCCGCGAAACAGCAGGCCACGGCCGCGACCAATATTTCCGATACCATGAACGTCATTCAGGAGATCACCACCCAGACGTCGGCCGGGACCAACGAGACTGCGGCCTCCATCGGTAATCTGGCCGAACTGGCGAATGAACTGCGCCATTCCGTTGCCGGTTTCCGTCTGCCGCAACAATAACCGCACAGTGCTGGAGGGACGTCGATTGACGGCCGTGCAAAACAAACCCGCGCCGCTGTCCTCACCCAATGAGGTGATGGATGAGGCGCAATTCAGTCGCTGGGCAACCCTGCTGGAGCGGCGCACCGGCATCTATTTGCCGCAGAGGCGCCGTTCATTTCTGATCTCCAGTCTTAATATCCGCATGCAGGAACTGGGCATCGACGATTATGAGACCTATTTCGACTATCTCACCACCGGAACCCGCGGTGCCGTGGAATGGGAGATTCTGGTCGATCGGCTGACGGTTCACGAAACCCGTTTCTATCGCGATGAACAGGCCTTGAGTGTGGTGCGGCGTCACGCCCGGCAGTGGCTGGACCGGAACCCGCAAAGCAGCGCGCGTTTTGATATCTGGAGTGTCGGCTGTGCCACCGGCGAGGAAGCCTATTCCCTGGCGATCCTGCTAGACGATCTGTTTATCAGCAGCGGCAGCCGGGCCTATCTCGGGATCACCGCCACCGATGTCAGCTCGGCGGCACTGAGCGCCGGGCGCAAGGGTGTGTACCATCGCAACCGGATCAAAAACCTCCCTGAATCGTTCCAGACACACTACTTTGAGGCACTGGATGCGCAGCATGTGCGGGTGAGTCCGGAATTACAGCAACGGGTCTGCTTCATGCGCCAGAACCTGCTGGAGCTGGAACGCTCCCGGATAGGCGAGATGGATATTATTTTTTGCCAGAATGTTTTGATCTATTTCCCGCGTGAACGGCGTCTGCAAATTCTCGACTGTCTGGCAAAACACCTCAAACCGGGTGGCCTGCTGGTGCTGGGCGCGGGTGAAATTACCGACTGGCGAAATCCTCTGGTGCAAGCCGAAAGTCGACAGGGCGCGCTGGCCTATCGACGGTCCGAACCGGAGGTCGAGGCATGAGTGTGGATAACAAGCTCGATCTCAACACGCTGAGCTGGGTCAAAACGGAGCTGGATGACACGCTGGGTCAGGCGCGTTCCGCGCTGGAAGTGTATGTCGAGGATGAAGCGGACGAAACCCAGCTGCAGTTTGTCAAAAACTACCTGCACCAGGTGTACGGCACACTGCAAATGGTCGAGTTGTATGGCGCCTCGCTGGCGGCCGAGGAGATGGAACACCTCATCGACAGCTTGCTTGAGGGGAAAGTCAGTAATCGCAACGACGCTTATGAAGTGTTGATGCGGGGTATTCTGCAGCTGCCCGATTATCTGGATCATCTGCTGGCCGGTCACCAGGACATGCCGATGGTGCTGCTGCCGCTGCTCAATGACATGCGCGCGACCCGCGGTGAATCCCTGCTTTCCGAAAATGCCCTGTTCAATCCCGATCTGGCGGTCAAGGCGCCGATCAATGAGACCATCACCGGCGAGAATCTCAGCGAACTGACCCGCAAACTGCGGCACAACTACCATCTGGGCTTGCTGGGCTGGTTCCGCGATCAGGATAGCGAGGCGTCACTGGCCCGGATCGCCGAGGTCATCAGCACCTTGCGTGAGTCGGCCAGTGAAGAAGAAATGAACCGCCTGCTATGGGTGGCTGGTGGTCTGGTCGAGAGTTTGCGTCAGGGCGGACTGGACAGCAACGTTTCCATCAAGCTGTTGCTCGGTCAGCTGGATCGCCAGTTCAAGAAGATAATTGATAACGGTGTGACCGCGCTCAGCCATGAGCCGCCCGCCGAACTGCTGAAAAACCTGCTCTATTACGTGGCCAGTTCGCAATCGGACGGAGAACTGACCCGGCAGATCAAAGAAGCGTTCAAATTGAAGGATGTCCTGCCCGGAGCCAGTGCGCTGGAGCGGGCACGTGCCGACCTGAGCGGACCGAATGCCCAGCTGATGAAGACCGTCTCGACGGTGCTGCTGGAAGACCTGACCCGGGTTAAAGACAATCTGGATCTGTTTGTTCGGGCGGAAGAGCGGCACAGCGAGGAACTGCGTCCCCTTTGCGCCACCCTCAAGCAGATGGCGGATACGCTCGGCATGCTGGGACTCGGTGTGCAGCGCAATGTGATCAATGAGCAGATTGAAATTCTAGAGGCGATGGTCTCGGGTGAACGGGAAGTAGATGACAACACCCTGATGGACATGGCTGGTGCCATGCTCTCGATCGAGAACTCCCTGGGTGAGATCGCCACTGCCCGGGCGGCCAACGAGGAGTACGACGAAAGCGCCGACAAGGGCGAAAGTGCCGAACGCCTGCAGGGTGTCGAGCGACAGAAATTACTGCAGACCGTCATCGAGCAGGCCAAGGTTGAGCTGGCACGAATCAAGGAAGTCCTCAGTCGGCCGATTGCGTCATCTACGCCCGCTCCAAACACGAGTTCGATCTCATTGCAAAACGGGAAGGGCTGCTGAAGGTCATCGCAGGGCTGAAATACTTCAATGTTCACGGCCCCAATGAATTTCACAAGGGCGATATGCGCAGCATGGTGTGCAAGGGATATGAGCAGATCCGCGACACCGGGAGGATCGGTTTGTTCAAATCGGATCGCCCCGAATACGGTCATGGCGATCAGGACCGCGATTTCATCTATGTGAAGGACGCGGTCGATATGACCCTATTCTTCATGGATCATCCGGAAACAAGCGGCATTTACA
>JAWOIE010000130.1:0-14935 GCA_046484825.1 Gammaproteobacteria bacterium
CCACCCTCTCCCGGAGGGAGAGGGTGGCCCGTAGGGCCGGGTGAGGGCCGTTGCCGTTACAAGCCGCATGCATTGCAGGCGGGCGCTGTTGGACAAAATCTTCCGCGCTGCGCACATCGAGTACCAGGAGATCATCGCCGCGATCCAGACGTTGCTTGATTTGCGTCACATCCAGCATCGGGCCGCGGCGAAAACGCGCGATAATCCGCGGCAAATAGGCGGCCACCGCGAGCAAGGCCGTCGCAATGACAGCCAGCTGGATATAGCGCTGGATATCCGCCTCCTTGCCTACAGCTTCCTTCAACGCATAACCGAGATAGGTGTAAGCAATGGCGCCGGGCAGCATGCACACGTACGATGCAATGATGTAATGCGACAGTTTGATGCGCGTCAGACCCAGGGCATAGTTGAGTAGATTGAAGGGAAACAGCGGCACCAGGCGCACGAAGGCGACGAAGCGCCAGCCCTCGCCCTCCACACCTTCCTTGAGTTGTTTCAGACGTCCACCGGTTTTGCGTTCCACCCAGCCGGCGGCGAGATACCGCGCAATGAGAAACGCCAGGGTCGCGCCGACGGTGGCGCCGGTCAGGTTATAGAAGGTACCGAACACCGGGCCAAACAGGGCGCCACCAGCCAGGGTCAGCACCGAACCGGGCAGAAAAAACACCGTGCCGAGCACATAGATCAGTATAAACACCATCGGCCCGGCGGCGCCGGCATTGTTCACCCACTGCTCCAGCGCCGCGGCATCAAAGTGCTCCCGGTTAATAACGGCCGTCACAATGCCTGCGACTAACAGGGCCAACAGACCAAAACGTATCATCTTGTTGCGCATCACTCTCTCCAGTACATCACTATTACCTCATTACCTCGACGACGCTAGCCCCTGGAGCCTATTCTCCATCCCCCCACTGGCGGCGGTTAATGACGTAATCGGATATCTTGCCTTTAAATGGCAGGGTCATCATGCCCGGAAACCAGGCCACCTGTCGTGGTTCGCGGAATTTACGAATACCAATCGTCATCCCCTCATGACCGCCACGAGGCTGATCCCGGTAGGTGCCCAGCAGGCGGTCCCACCACGGCAGACTGAAGCCGAAGTTGCTGTTGGCCTCATCGTCCTCCACCGAGTGATGCACCCGGTGCATGTCCGGGGTCACCACCAGCAGGCGCAGGACGCGGTCCAGACCCAGGGGCAGACGCACATTGCTGTGGTTGAACATGGCGGTGGCATTGAGCAGCACCTCGAAGATCACCACCGCGATAATGGGCGGGCCCAGCACCACAATGGTGGCAAACTTGATCAGCATGGACAGGATGATCTCCAGGGGATGAAAGCGCGCCCCGGTTGTGACATCAAAATCCAGGTCCGCGTGGTGCATGCGATGCAGACGCCACAGGGCCGGCACCGCGTGCACCATGACGTGCTGCAGATAAATAATAAAATCCATGACAATGACTGACACCACCACCGCCAGCCAGAAGGGTGTGTCGAAATAATTGAAGAGCCCCCAGCCCTCCTGAGCGGCAAAGGCCGCCATGCCCACCGCGGCGGCGGGAAATATCACTCGTAACAAAAAGCTGTTGAAAAACACCAGGCCCAGGTTATTGAGCCAGCGCACGCCCCTGGACAAAGTCAGGGCCCGGCGCGGCGCCAGGGTCTCCCACAGGCCCATCACGGCCAGCATGCCAAAAAAGAAGCCCATGCGAATCATGGGCTCGTTGGCCATGACAAATTCCGTTATATCCATAGTGACTCCCAGACTGTTGTGCTATCTGACCGCAGATAGCACCGAGAAGATGCTGTGCTATACTGCCTTTAACGAATTTCATTATTCAAGCGATTAGTTGAATAGTAGAATAGCTCAGGTGGCCCAGATGTCAAGTGGAAACTTTAAACATGACCTTTTTACCCAGTTTGCCCGCGTCGGCAAGGCCCTGGGTAATGGTAACCGTCTGGAAATACTGGAATTTCTGGCACAGGGGGAGCGCAGCGTCGATGAGCTTGCCCGGGTCGCCGGGCTGACGGTGGCGAATACCTCCCAGCACCTGCAGCAGCTGCGCCAGGCGGGGCTGGTCATGGCCCGCAAGGACGGCCTGAAGGTCTTCTACAGCATCAGTGGCGACGATGTGGTGAGCCTGCTCGATGCCCTGCGTCTGGTCGCCGAGCGGCACCTGGCGGATGTCGAGCGCCTGGTCAATACCTATCTCACCATCAAGGATTCACTCGAGCCGGTGCCGCGCGCGGAGCTGCTGGAGCGCGTCCATCAGGGGCTGGTGACGGTCCTGGATGTGCGCCCAGCGGAAGAATACGCCGCCGGTCATGTGCCGGGCGCCGTCAATATCCCGCTCAACGAACTGGAACAGCGGCTCGACGAGCTGGGGCGCCATCAGGAAATCGTCGCCTACTGCCGCGGGCCACACTGTGTACTGGCTTTTGATGCCGTGGCGCAATTACGTGATAAGGGACTCAAGGCGCGCCGGCTGGAAGATGGCTATCCGGAATGGAAAATCGCCGGCCTGCCGGTCGAAACCACGCATTAATCCACCCAATTCAAATTCAATAAGGTCTCATGATGTTTACCTGGCTCGAACGTATCCCCCTGAATCTCCTCATCATTGTCTGTCTGACCCTGGGCCTGGCCCCCTTCCTGCCCGAACCGCATGTCTGGGAAAAACTGAAAATGCTGGCCAGCGGCGACCTGCACAAAGCCATCGATATTTTTGACCTGTTGCTGCACGGCACCCCCTGGATGCTGCTCATGGCCAGGGTCATTTATAGCACGACGAAAAAATCCCGGAGCGGCTAAAAGCTCCGGGCAAAAAAAATCGCATACACCTGGAGCGGGGTATGCGATATCCCGCCAAAGTGAGAGGGGAGTGGCGGGTGGTTCAAGTATCCATCAATATGATCCAAAACAAGCTCATAACGATTTAGTGACTCTAACAACCAAAACCGGGCTTGCCCATGTGACACGGCGTCGCGCGACAAATTGTCACAGCGGCCACGCGCCCGCCCGATGTTAGAATCTGCGGCTATGCCCCTCCGTCAACAACAGCTCCTCCAGGCCAATCACTCGCACCTGTGGCGGCTGTTCTTTTTGCGCATTATTGCCATGAGCGGCTATGTGGCGGCCTTTGTCATTGCCATCCTGCAGTATCAGATGCCGGTGCCGTATTTATCCGCCGTCGGCGTCATCGGCGTGTTGACCCTGTTCAACGGCTGGACCTGGCTGTTGCTGCGCAGCAAGCGCGCGGTCACTTCAACCGCCCTGTTAATCCAGCTGCTGGTGGATATCAGTGCCCTGACCGCGCTGCTCTATCTCAGCGGCGGCGCCGCCAATCCCTTTACCGGGCTGTATCTGCTGCCCATTACCATTTCGGCCACGATTCTCTCCGCGCGTCACACCTGGGGCCTGGCGCTCATCACCATTGCCTGTTACTCGCTATTGATCCGCTATCACATCCCGCTCCCCATGGCGCACCAACACCACGGGGCCTCGGTGATTGACCTGCACATTATGGGCATGTGGGCGGGGTTTATTGTCAGCGCCAGTCTGGTGGCCTA
Source organism: Gammaproteobacteria bacterium (assembly GCA_046484825.1). Classification (GTDB taxonomy): domain Bacteria; phylum Pseudomonadota; class Gammaproteobacteria; order UBA6429; family Thiohalophilaceae; genus CAJYAN01. The sequence goes on from JAWOIE010000130.1 coordinate 3,569, forward strand.
CTTCGTCGTCGGCATGGGCAACGCCCTGCGCCGTCAACAACAGCAACTGGCACAGGCGAGGGAAAAGGCCCTGCGCGACGAGCGCCTGCTGGAACTGGGCACCCAGGCCGCCGCCACGGCGCATGAGCTCGGCACGCCGCTGGGCACCATCGCCCTGCTGGTGGATGAGATCGGCGACCCGCACCTGCCGGAAGCGGAACGGCAGCAACAACTCCAGACCCTGAAGCAACAGGTCGCACGTTGCAAACAGGCGCTCTCCGGTCTCGCCGCCGCGGCCGGCAACCGGCCGGCCAGCGCCGGTCACCCGCAACCGGTCCATCTCTTTTTGCGCGACTGGCTGCAACAGGCGCGACAACGCCACCCCGACGCCAGGCTGCACATCGACCTCCCAACCACCGAGACCTCCCCCACCCTGCTGGCCGATCGCACCCTGCACCAGGCGCTGGATAATGTCCTGGACAACGCTATCCAGGTCTCGCCACAAGAAGTTGAAATCTGGGGCCTCTGGGACGGGGGCATGTTGACCCTGGAGATCCGCGACCGCGGCCCCGGCCTCGATGCGGAAGTCCGTCAGCAACTGGGACAGGCGCCGGTCGAGACCCAGCAGCAGGGTATGGGGATCGGCCTGTTTCTGAGCCACGCTATTATCGAACGCTTTGGCGGCCGGCTCACCCTGTTTGAGCGCAAGCGGCAGGGCGTTACCGCCTGTATCACCCTGCCCCTGATGAGCTATCATCCCTGAGATGAGTCATCCTGATACCGCGCCCAAAACCATTTTGCTCGTTGATGATGACGAGGTCTTTTGCGCGACCATGGCCCGCGCCCTCACCCGCCTGGGCCACCCGGTACTGACCGCCCACAATAGCGATGAGGCCCTGCGCCTGGCCGCCGACGCCGAACACGCCGTCATCGACCTGCGCATTGGTGAGGAATCCGGTCTCAATCTTATCGACCAGCTGCACCACCTGTATCCGCAGTTACGCATGGTGATCCTGACCGGTTTTTCCAGCATCGCCACCGCCGTCGAGGCCATCAAACTCGGGGCCGTGCATTACCTGACCAAACCCACCGAGGCCAGCGACATCGTCACGGCCTTTGCCCGAATCCAGGGGGATGCCGCGATCGATATCCACACCCAGCCCATGTCGGTCAATCGTCTGGAATGGGAGCACCTGCAACGCGTCCTCACCGAACACGATGGCAACATCTCCGCCGCCGCCCGCGCCCTCGGCATGCACCGTCGTACCCTGCAACGCAAGCTACAGAAAAAACCCGTCAGCCACTGAAGTCCACTACCCCCTGCGACGACGACCGTGTTGGTGTTGACATGCAACGCGAACCTGCTTAAAAGTGCCATTTCATTCTCCTCAATCTGGCCTTGCCGTACATGAAGACAAGTGAACTCCCGATTATCGGCTGGCGTGAGTGGCTCGCCCTGCCCGAGCTTGGCATCGACAAATTGCGCTGCAAGGTCGACACCGGCGCCAAGACCTCCGCCCTGCACGCCTTCTATGTCGAGCCCTTTGAAAAAGACGGCACCCCAATGGTACGGTTCGGCCTGCACCCCGATGAGAAGAGCACCGACATCGAACAACACTGTGAGGCCGCCATTCTTGATCAGCGCAGCGTCACCGACTCCGGCGGCCATGTCGAGCAACGCTATGTTATCCAGACCCGGATTGTGCTGGGCTATGAAAGCTGGCCGATACAGATTACCCTGACCAATCGGGACACCATGAAACATCGCATGTTGCTCGGTCGGGCTGCCATTATGGATAACTTTCTTGTAGACTCCGGTGCCCAGCACCTGATGGGTAAGCCCGCCCCCATACCCAAAGCCCGCTCACTTCTGAGCCGTCTGCATGATGAAGAAGAGTAAACAATGAAAATCGCCATACTGTCACGCAATGCCCGACTCTATTCCACACGACGCCTGATCGAGGCGGTGGAACACCGTGGCCATGAGGCCTGCGTGGTGGACGCGCTCAAATGCTATATGGACATTACCTCGCAGAAACCGGCGATCTTCTACAAGGAGCAGCCGCTCACGGATATTGATGCCATTATCCCGCGCATCGGCGCCTCCGTGACCCGCTATGGCGCCGCCGTGCTACGCCAGTTTGAAATGCTGGGGGTCTATCCCATAAATGAGTCGGTGGCCATTGTACGTTCCCGTGACAAGCTCCGCAGTCTGCAACTACTGTCGCGCAAAGGGGTCGGCCTGCCGACCACCGGGTTTGCGCATTCGGTTTCCAATACGACGGATCTCATCAATCTGGTCGGCGGTACACCGCTGGTGATCAAGCTTATCGAAGGCACCCAGGGCCGCGGCGTGGTCCTGGCGGAGACCCGCAAGGCGGCAGAGAGCGTCATCGATGCCTTTCATGAGCTCGATGCGAATTTTATTGTGCAGGAATTTATCAGCGAGGCCGCCGGCTCCGACGTGCGGTGTTTTGTCCTGGGCGACAAGGTGATCGCCGCCATGCAGCGTACCGCCCGTGAAGGCGAGTTTCGCTCCAACCTGCATCGCGGCGGCAGCGCCGAGGTCACCAAGTTGAGCAAGGAGGAACGCGCCACTGCCGTGCAGGCCGCGCGCGCCATGGGCCTGAATATGGCCGGCGTCGATCTGCTGCGCTCGAAGCGGGGACCGCTGGTCATGGAGGTGAACTCGTCACCGGGACTGGAGGGGATTGAAAAGGCTACCCACAAGGACGTTGCGGATCTGATCGTGCAGTTTATTGAAAAGAACGCCCGCCCCTATCGAACCCGAACCAAGGGCAAGGGTTAGGTTGGTGTTGGCACCACTACGCTAAAAAACGCACAGGCATCCCGAATCAGGGCGGGCTTGGTCGACGTCGCCGGATAGATGGCATAGACATCACGATTGATGACCGGCGCATCCTTTACCCGAAACAACTTTTTCCTTTTTAACAGACTCGACACCATGGGCTCGGCCATGTAGGCCGTACCCCCGTTGGCCAGCAAATAGTCCAGGCCGATACGCCCGAGCATGACCCGAATCCTGGGCGAGGCCATGTCCGGAAAATGTTTGGCATGGGCAATAGCAAAGCTGGTCCCCCATTCCACCAGGATGTAGTGGGCATTGACCGCCTCGTCCAGCGCCACCCCTTTTATAGAAGTCACCATTACCACGGGAAGGGTCGCGACCTTGACGCTCTCGAAACCCAGTTGCTGTGGCGCATCAAAAATAAAGGCTATATCCATGGTGCCGTTCTGGATACGCCGCGCCAGGACTTCGGGGCCATGCACCTCGGCCTGCATCACCAGATCCGGCTCGGCCCGGTACATGTGCTGCATCCACTCCTGCAGGACCGCATCCCACAGACTGGGGGTGCCACCAACAACGAAGGGAATCAGCCGTTCATCCTCAACGCTGATCTCCTGACAAGCCCGTGACCAGGTAGTCAGAATATTCTCGGCATAACGCAGCAGTTTGAGCCCGGCGGCGGTCAACTGGATATTGTTGCGCTCGCGGGTAAACAGCGGTACGCCGACACGACTTTCCAGCATGCGGATCCGCGCGCTCACGGTAGACTGGGTGACGTACAGATTCCTGGCCGCGACGCCAAAATGGCGGGTACGGTTTACCTCGACAAAGGTCTTGAGCGCGTCAATATCCATTCATTCACCTTGACTGACATGGTCGAGGCCATCGACAAAACCAATCCTGATCAGCAAAAAATATCGTTTTACCTGTCGACCTTTATATCCTAAATAGCACGGCAGATACAGAGTGATCTGTATCCCCCGCCTGCGTCGCAGGTATCCCAACGCTCTCTCATGGAGAAAACCTCATGAACACATCGTCTGTCTTTTTACCGGTCCTGTTGCTCGCCAGCCTGAGTGCCGGCGCCCAGGCCAGTACTGAAATCGACCCGGCACAGGTCGACGCCATTACCGCCGCCTGTAACCAGGAAGCCCGTGGCGCGATTGATGAAAAGATCTACGCGGAAAACTGTATCGATGATCGGCTGCAGGCACTCAAGGAACTCGCCGAGCATAAGCCAAAAGAAAAGTCCTGAGCGACTGCCGGCCAGCGGGCAACACCGCCCGCTGGCTTTTTTTACCCCACCTGACCGGCGGCACTGCCGTGCTCTCGATCTACCCGACCGGGAGCGACGACCATCCTGTCCGCTCTCTGGAAGTGTTCCGCGCGGCGTTGCGCCGCCCTATGTCATCAGCGCTGGCGCCCGTCTCCTGCAAACAATCCTCAATCGCTCGCCGGGATTTGCCCATGGCAGGGAACTTGCCTGCACTACCGGACTCTATTTTTCTATGAGCGTTCAGAACGAAGTACAACACATGCGGCACACCCTGGTCTTTGCCTATAACGCCGATAGTGGCCTGTTTAATACCGTCAGTGATATTGCCCACAAGATACTCTCGCCGCAGACCTATTCATGCCAGCTGTGCGCCCTGACCCACGGTTATTTTGCGGTGCGCGAGGAGTGGCTGGGATTTCTGGCGACATTGAATGTGGATTGTGAATTCCTGCATCGGGATGAGTTGCAGGCCAAATATGCGCTGACACCGCAGGACTTTCCGGCGATTTATCTGAAAAATGCGGAGGGTAGGCTGGACGTATTGGCTGACCGGGAGGCTATTGAGGCGTGTGATCGTCTTGAGTCGTTAGAACACATGCTGCAAGAAAAATTACAACACCTCAACAGGGCATCTCAGCAAGGGAAGCGTGACTAGAAGAAGTCGTCCCCTAACTGTTCTCTTAGCCGCTTTTCCTCAAAGTAGTCTTCAAGGCGACGACGGGTCACCAGCCGGTCGGGCTGGCTGATACTGGTGGCGGCGTCCAGCGAGACCTCGCTGTCGTCCCCGTCAAAGTCGTCATCCAGCAGATCGTCTTCCGCCGGCGGCTTGGTGGCAATTACCTTGTTTCTGGCCATGAACAGCAACCTCCGTAGCACATAACCAAACGAACCCAGTGTATTATCGGCGCGTTTATAGCACACCTTAAGATCTAAATGCATGCAAAAACGCTCCCCTCTAATTAGTCCAAAAGCAAAAAAAATGCCAGCGCTTGGCTGGCATTTTTTCGGTCTTTTTGTCGCCCCTCAGAAGGGGATGTCGTCGTCAAAGTCGCCGGGCGAGGCCATGGCGGCGGATGGCTGTGGCGCCTGATTGTACTGGCCACCGCCGGCCGGCGTGTCCTGGTTAAAGTTGGCGCTGCCGCCACCCTTGCTGTCCAGCATTTGCATTTCCCCCGCGACGATCTCGGTGGTATAGCGGTCCTGGCCCTGCTGGTCCTGCCACTTGCGGGTCTGGAGGCGGCCTTCGACGTAGATCTTGGAGCCCTTTTTCAGGTACTCGCCCACGATCTCGGCCAGGCGGTTAAAAAAGACCACGCGGTGCCACTCGGTCTTTTCCTGGTTCTCGCCGGTCGCCTTGTCTTTCCAGGTCTCCGAGGTTGCAATGGTGACATTGGCAATGGCCGCGCCATTGGCGGTGTAGCGGATCTCCGGGTCTTTGCCCAGATTGCCAATTAAGATGACTTTGTTCACTCCCCTTGCCATGTGTCTTACCTCTATTCGTTACTCAATCAGTATTTAACTATATGCCCGTTTCATCAGATTTTGGGGGCGGCTATGACGACACAGAATACGCATACAAAGCGTCCTGGTCCAGTGAATGCTTGTCGACTTTGAGATAGGCCACCCCGTCCTCGGGGATCACCACCGCCTCCAGCACCCCGGGGATTTGCTGCAGCTCATGGGCCAGTGCCGCCGCGCGGCGGCTGTCGATAACACCCACATTCAGCATTTGGCTGCTGCAATAGGGGGGCTGGCGCAGGCCGATAAGCAGCAGCAGCCACACGCTCACCAGCCCTCCACAGAGCAAAAAGACGGTCTGCGGGCTGGCCACATCGTGCAAGGCGCCCCCGATGAGACTGCCGACAAAGGCGCCGAGAAACTGGGCGCTGGTGTAGCCACCCATGGCCGAGCCCTTATGGGCCGCCGGCGCCACCTTGGCGATAAAGGACGGCATGCCCGCCTCCAGGACATTGAAGCAGGCAAAAAACACGATGAGCATGCCGATAATGACTTCCAGGTGGTGCGACCACAGCCACAGGCCAAAGACCGCCACCCCCAGACCGGCCACGGCCAGCACCGTCACCTCACGCAACTGGCGACGCTTTTCGGCCAGCATAATAAAGGGGCCGGCCATGACCACCGAGAGCAGCAGCACCGGTAAATAGATCTGCCAGTGGTTGTCCACGTGCAGGCCCATTTTGTCCTGCAGGATCAAGGGAATGGTCATGAACAGGGCGGTCAGAATCAGGTGCAGAATGAAGACCCCGGCGTCCAGACGGACCAGCTGACCATCGGTAAGCAGGCGCCGCAACCAGTCCCACTCGACCTCGGCGTCGCGGTGAAAACGGGTCCGCACAGGGGTGGGCACCTTGAAGACCACCAGTACGATCCCCAGCCCCGCCATGATGGCCGTGACCCAAAAGATCCCGGACATGCCAAAGTAGCCGTGCAACAAGGGCCCCAGGACCAGCGCCAGCGCAAACGAGGCGCCGATGCTCATGCCGATGACCGCCATGACCTTCATGCGATGTTCTTCGCGGGTCAGGTCCGCCGCCAGGGCCATAATGGCACTGGCAATGGCCCCTGCCCCCTGCAGGGCGCGGCCGATGATCACGCCGGTAATGGAATCCGCCTGGGCGGCGACCACGCTACCGAGGATAAACATGAGCAGGCCACCGATGATAATGGGCTTGCGGCCGACCTTATCGGACAGGCGCCCCAGGGGGATCTGCAACAGGGCCTGACTGAGGCCGTAGATGCCGACGGCCAGGCCCGCCAGGGTGGCGCTGTAGCCGTCCAGCTCGCGGGCATAGACCGCAAACACGGGCAGGATCATAAATAGCCCCAGCATGCGGGTGGACAATATCCCGGCGAGGAACAGGGCAACACGGCGCTCGCCGTGGGTCATGCGATCCACGTGTTTCTTGTTTGTCATGATCCTGATTATCTTGTTGTCTGATCAGATTAGCTACGCGGCGGTATGCTTTGCTTATGTACCGGCAGGCAGCGTATATTATCAGGTTGCGCTGTTAAACGAAAAAGACATCTGATGGACACCATTCGAATCCGTGGGGCGCGTACCCACAATCTGAAAAATATTGATATTGACCTGCCCCGCGACAAACTGATTGTCATTACCGGTCTGTCCGGCTCGGGCAAGTCGTCTCTGGCCTTTGACACCATTTACGCCGAGGGCCAGCGTCGCTACGTGGAGTCACTGTCGGCCTATGCCCGCCAGTTTCTCTCCATGATGGAAAAACCCGATGTGGAACACATCGAGGGCCTGTCGCCGGCCATCTCCATCGAGCAGAAATCGACCTCCCACAACCCGCGTTCCACCGTGGGGACCATTACCGAGATCTATGACTACCTGCGCCTGTTGTTCGCCCGCGCCGGTGAGCCACGCTGCCCGGAACACGACATTATTCTCGATGCGCAGACCGTCAGTCAGATGGTGGACCAGGTGCTGGCTATGCCCGAGGGCAGCAAGCTGATGCTACTGGCGCCGGTGATTGAGGAGCGCAAGGGCGAGCACGAACAGGTGCTGGACCGTCTGCAGGCCGATGGCTTTATCCGCGCCCGCATCGACGGCCAGGTGGTCAATCTGGATGAGGCCCCCAAACTGGACAAGCGCCGCAAACACACCATCGAGGTGGTCATCGACCGCTTCAAGGTACGCGAGGACATCAAGCAGCGCCTGGCGGACTCCTTTGAGACCGCCATCACCCTGGCCGAGGGCCGGGCCATTATTGCCGATATGGACGATGTACAGGATGTACAAGTGTCGCGAGAGCACAAGGATGTGCGTAGCGACCGGCCAACAAAAGATTTGGTCTTTTCTGCCAACTTCGCCTGCCCGGTTTGTGGGTACTCACTTGCAGAGCTGGAACCGCGCATCTTCTCCTTCAATAACCCGGCCGGGGCCTGCCCGGAGTGTGACGGTCTGGGCGTGCAGCAGTTCTTCGACCCGCACCGCGTGGTGGTCGACCCCGCCCTGTCCCTGAACAGCGGTGCCATCCGCGGCTGGGACCGGCGCAATGTCTACTACTACCAGATGCTCACCTCGCTGGCGAAGCACTACAAATTCAATATGGACAGTCCCTGGCAGGACCTGCCCGCGGCCATACAAAAGGTCATTCTCTATGGCAGCGGCTTTGAAGAGGTCAATTTTGTCTATATCAACGACCAGGGTAGCCAGCACAAAAAACGCCAGACTTTTGAGGGCATAATCAATAATATGACGCGCCGCTACCGGGACACCGATTCCAACGTGGTGCGCGAGGAGCTGGCCAAGTACATCAGCCACCAGCCCTGCCAGGAATGCCACGGCACCCGCCTGAACACCGGCGCCCGCCATGTCTTTATTGGCCAGAACAGCCTGCCCAGCATTACTGCCATGCCCGTAGACGCCGCACAGGCGTTCTTCGCCCAGCTGGCCCTGCCGGGCCGGCGTGGCGAAATCGCCTCCAGGATCGTCAAGGAAATCGGCCAGCGGCTGGATTTTCTGGTCAACGTCGGGCTCAACTACCTGACCCTGGACCGCAGCGCCGATACCCTCTCCGGCGGCGAGGCCCAGCGCATCCGCCTGGCCAGCCAGATCGGCGCCGGCCTGGTGGGCGTCATGTATATCCTCGATGAGCCCTCCATCGGCCTGCACCAGCGTGACAATACCCGCCTGCTCAACACCCTGACCTACCTGCGTGACCTCGGCAACACCGTCATTGTCGTCGAGCACGATGAGGAGGCCATCGCCGCCGCCGACCACGTCGTCGATATCGGCCCGGGGGCGGGTGTGCATGGCGGGCGCATTATTGCCCAGGGCACCCCGGCGGAGATCATGGCCAATCCAGACTCTCTCACCGGCCAGTACCTGTCGGGCAAGAAACAGATCCCGGTCCCGCCAGGCCGCACCGCCATCGACCCCGAGCGGCAGTTGCGCATCCGCGGCGCCAGCGGCAATAACCTCAAGGGCGTGGATGTGGACATCCCGGTGGGGCTGATGACCGCCATTACCGGTGTCTCCGGCTCGGGCAAATCCACCCTGATTAACGACACCCTCTACCGGGCCTCGGCCATCGCCATCAACGGCAGCGGCGAGGACCCGGCCGCCCATGCGTCCATCACGGGCCTGGAGCACTTTGACAAGGTGGTCGATATCGACCAGAGCCCCATTGGCCGCACCCCCCGTTCCAACCCGGCGACCTATACCGGCCTGTTTACCCCGATTCGCGAGCTGTTTGCCGGCACCCAGGAGGCGCGCGCCCGCGGCTATGCCCCGGGGCGCTTCAGCTTTAACGTCAAGGGGGGGCGCTGTGAGGCCTGTCAGGGCGACGGCGTCATCAAGGTGGAGATGCACTTCCTGGCGGACATCTACGTGCCCTGCGACGTCTGCAAGGGCAAGCGCTACAATCGCGAGACCCTGGAGATCAAGTACAAGGGCAGGAACATCTACGAGGTGCTGGACATGACCGTCGAGGATGCGCTGGGCTTTTTTGACGCCATCCCGGTGGTCAAGCGCAAGCTGCAGACCCTGGTCGATGTCGGCCTGACCTACATTCGCCTTGGCCAGAACGCCACCACCCTGTCCGGCGGCGAGGCCCAGCGGGTGAAGCTGTCGCGGGAACTCTCCAAGCGCGACACCGGCAACACCCTCTATATCCTCGATGAACCCACCACCGGCCTGCACTTTCACGATATCGAGCAGCTGCTGGTTGTACTGCACCGCCTGCGCGACCATGGCAACACCATTGTGATTATTGAGCACAATCTGGATGTCATCAAAACCGCCGACTGGCTTATCGATATGGGCCCCGAGGGCGGTGACAAGGGCGGCTGTGTGGTAGTGACCGGCACCCCCGAACAGGTAGCGGCACACACCGCCTCGCATACCGGTCATTACCTCAAACCGCTGCTGGAAAAATCCCGCGCGCGGCGCACGTAGTATTAGGAGCACTTCATCAAGCGGCCCACTTGGATGCCTGCCGTGGGGGCTGACCTTTGCCACCACGCCTCCCCGGGGGACACGGGGAAGGCGCTCAGTGGTTACGGCAGCAGGACTTCATCGCCCTTAATCCCGCTATGGAGGCCAAAATGCAACGCCTTGCTCAATTTTTAAATTTTTTTAAAGTCCGCTTTTTTCCGTCCGATAGCCATGGGTACCCCTGCAATAAAACCAGTCACGCAACTACGGAGTACAAAAGTGGAACAAGCACGCTATGGCCGCCCCATCGGCTCTCATCTGGGAAAGACCATTTACGAATCCATCAAAAATGTCGACGGCCAGTTTATTTTTGACCGCATCGCCGACTGTGATGTCGACGGTTGCTGCCCGCTTGACCAGCTACACAAAAACGAGATGATGCTGCGCAACGGCCTGATCTATCGCAAGGCTTCCTAGGGCAAGCTGCACCCGACTACGGCCACAGCCGGCGAGACTCAAACCGCGCCCCGGCAAAAGTCCCCCCACAGCGAACCCCCGCCTGCTGCCCGATGTCCCGGGCGGCTGGCCAGGTCTGTTCGTTTCCCGCGGTGCGAGTCCACACGGGGAAAACATCCCCGGCACCCCCGGATAGCGTGCCCTAAAGACATTCCAGCAACACCAAAAAGTTGCGACACAGGTCACATTCCGGGTCAATGGATTGCATGACGTCCGCGACAGGTCGATATCTATAATCAAAGGTGAGACAAAGGCAAACTCGTGCGAAAGCCGGGGACGCAAAGCTACCGGTCTGAACGAATCCCTCCGGATTCCTGATAGCGGGGCTACCACTACCGTCGTCAACGGCACCTCCCGGTGCGTCCGTCACACCCAGTATTCTGATTTTATAGACAGAGGCCAAGACTGTGGTGGAAGAAAATATTTTACCGTTTCAACGCAATGGCACCACAACCACGTTGACCAACGCCGAGACGCGCCAGCTGGGCGACACCTGTCGAAAACTCACACTGACACATCTGAAAGACCTGCTGCAACAGATGTTCGATACCGCAGATGACACCCTGTACAAGCTGGCCGAGGGTTCCGCCAACGAGGATAATCAGAGTCTGTATTTTGACTCCATGCGTATTATCCGCTTCCAGCGTGACGCCATAGAAGAAGTCCTGTTTAACTACGTCTCTGATGCCTTTGGGGACTTCTGGATTGTTACGCCCCACGACAAGAGCGGTGAATTCGAATTTTCTGACGAATTGCGCCTGGTTGAAGAGAGCGACCTTGAAGAAGACCTCGCCATCAAGAATCTGATTCGCAAAATCCGCAGCAATTATCAACAGGACATCAGCACCATCGAGCAGCGCCTCTCAG
>JAWOIE010000189.1:0-20442 GCA_046484825.1 Gammaproteobacteria bacterium
GCAGTTGCACCATGCGGGCGCCGCCCTGTATCGCTGCGGCGACGTGCTCGTGCAGCCGGGTACCGGCGGGCGCCAGGCTGCTGTCGGCAATGACATACAGGCCGCGCAGTATGGCGGCAGGCTTGGTTACCGGCATGGGCCTAGTCTGTGTCGCGCGCCCAGAACAGGCGATTGGGGATTAACTGGCCCATACCGATGCGTTGGGCATGTTTGAGGCTTTCCCAGGTAAAGGCCTGCGCCTCATTGATTGCCATGACCGGGTCCAGCCCCTGCGCCAGCAGCGCCGCAATGGCCGCCGCCAGGGTACAGCCGGAGCCATGGTATTGGTGGGGCAGGCGCTGCCAGTCGGTCTGCTCCAGCTCGCGATGGTTGCTATAGAGAGTATTGACTATGCCCTCGGTGGCCTCATGAGCGCCGGTAATCAAGACATAGTCACAGCCCTTGTCGAGCAGGGACTCGGCGCAGGCGGGCAGGCTGTCGGCATCCCGCGCGAGGCTGCGGGCCTCGATACTGTTGGGGGTGAGTACGGTCGTCTGCGGTAGCAACAGGGTAATGAGGGCATCGAAGGCATCCTCGTCCAGCAGGCGGCCGCCACCGCCGCCGCTGAGCACCGGGTCCAGCACCACCGGGGTGGTCGGGTAATCGACCAGCAGGGAGTGAATGGCTTCAATATTGGCACGGTTGGCGAGCATGCCGATCTTGATGGCGCTGACCTGCATGTCTTCCAGCACGGCGCGGGCCTGCTCCACCAGCAGCAGACTGTCCACTGCCTCAAAGCGCTTCACGGCTATGGTGTCCTGTACGGTCAGGGCGGTAATGACCGGCGCCGGGTGTGCCCCCATGCTGACGATGGTCTCAATATCCGCCTGAATGCCGGCGCCGCCGCTGGGGTCGAGGCCGGAAAAGCAGAGCACAACAGGTAGCGTGGGTGGCGTGTTCATAACGTGTATTGTAACGGCAATCACAGAGAAATGGGCAAGCCGGCAAAATCATGCGAAAATTTCACTTTGTTGACTCATTCATCAGGTAAGCCGGTTATGGAATTTAAGAAGTACGTCTGTATTGTTTGTGGTTTTGAATACGATGAGGAACAGGGACTGCCGGACGAAGGCATCGCCCCCGGCACCCGCTGGCAGGATGTGCCCGAAGACTGGCTCTGCCCCGATTGCGGTGTCGGCAAGGCGGATTTTGAAATGGTGGAGGTCTGAGCCTGGCTGCCCACGCCTCGTCCGGGGTGGCCTTGCGTACGGACAAGGGCCGTCGCCAGACCGTATCCAAGTGCATCGCCCTGGTTCACTTCCTCAGTAGTTCACCGCTCCAGTTTATCCCCACCATTCTATTCATGGCACTGCGGGGTGCCCTCGTAAAGAGGCCCTGGCGGGGCTAAGGGCGCAGCGCCACAGGCCTCGGCCAGTATCGCCATTCTTAGCTTGCCGCGGGACGCTGGCGAATTCCTGGGCTCGGCGCTCAAGTTTGCTCAGAAATTGACCGAAACAATAGGGGTAGCCACAGGACGCCCCGATGCCCACACCACCCTCATCAAGTCCGGCGCTATCGGTACAGGAGCGCCTCGCCCTGCTGGAAGAGCAGAATGCCAGCCTGGTGCAGCGTGTCCGCGCGCTTTCCGTAGAGACGCGTAGCCAGGCGCAGCTGATCCGCACCCTGTTTGATTTTACCCCCTTCGGTCTGGCGATCTTTAACCCGCAACACCAGCTCATCCAGGTGAACAGCGCCGGGCAGGGGCTGTTGCAAAAAAATCGCGCCCTGCTGGTGGGGATGCCCTGCACGGCGATCTTTGACTGTGAGGCCCACGCGGAAAACTGCGCCGTGCTGGCGGGCCAGCCCATTGAGCAACGGGAGACGCGCTGTGCCGCCCGCCTGAATAATGACCGCACCTTTTTGCGCAGTGCCGTGCGTACTGACAGCGACGAAGGCCCCGTGGTGCTTGAAGCCTTTATCGACATCAGTGAGATTAAGCAGGCGGAGCGGGCCAAAAACGATTTTCTGGCCAAGATGAGCCATGAACTGCGTACCCCGCTGAACGCCATTGTCGGGCTTACCGAATTACTCCGCGATGAGCTCGCCGTCGATGACCCTGGTCCGAGTCATGACTATCTGAATATCATGCGCAGCGCCAGCCGTGACCTGCAACATATTATTGATGAGTTGCTGGATGTGGCCAAAATTCGCGGCAACAATCTGCGTCTGGACATGCATATCACCAGTGTTACCGATCTGGTGGCGCAACTGGAACAGGATGTGCACCAAAACTCAGGTCACGGGTCGCGTCTGCGGGTCAGGCTCCATAGCGAGGTGAATACGGTCTATGCGGACCCGCAGCGTCTCCAGCAAATCTTGCAACACCTGTTGGCCAATGCCTTTGTCTATGCGGGCGACTCAGAGGTGTGCTTGCGAATCCAGCGGCAGGCGGGGCGCGTCGAGTTTGTGGTCAGCGACCAGGGGGGCGGCATGAGTGAGGAGCAGGTGCGTCGCGTCTTTAACGAGTTTGAGCAGGGCGATAACACCAGTACGCGGCAGCATGGTGGTGTGGGACTGGGACTGTCGATTGCCTATCATCTCGCGCATCTTATGGGCGGGACCCTGAGTATCGAGAGTCAGCTCAACGCGGGGACCCGTGTCAGCCTGTCACTGGCCGAAGTGGAACCGTCGTCGACTTTAAAAGGTTAGCACTTTATCCGCTTCATGGATCAGACCATACAGGTTTTGCATGGAACCCAGCACACAGCTGAGGTCTTCGCCTAGAAACGGCATCACATCTGCGCGGCTTTCCACACAGACACCACAGCCCATTAGGCTGCCGCCGTGTTCGGCAAAGACCTGTAGTTGTTCGCGAATATCGTACTTGAGCGATTTGACGTTAACACACTCCACCCCTTTGCCGAGCAAAAAGACCGTCACCGAGTGGTCATAGCCCAGGGTGGTACTGGCCAGGCGCAGGGCATTCCAGATCGTCCGCATCGTTGGAGTAGATGACAATGGCGTATTTCATACGAGCCCCCATGGTGAACAATATCCCTGCGAACAGTATAGGGCACGGCTTGTTATTATCACTAAAGGCCTACGGACCGCGTCGACATGCACCTTGCGTACGGGTTTGCGCAGGCAGTCCTGCGGTGGGTGGTCCTGCACGTTTTCGCATCTTGTGGCCGGCTCATGATGCGCATGACTGAATGATGAGCGACGCGCTACGGACAAAATGAGGTGGGAGGAGACAACCCCCTCACGGGCCACGGAAGCGGCGGCCGCTGAGGTGTCACCGCCTGCCTCGCTGCAGCGCAATAACCGAGGTGGCGCAGTAGGGGCGTCGCCCGGTGGTCAGGTTATGTGTGTTGTCTGTACTGGTCGAGCGCGTCGCGCAGCACGCTAAAGGCGGTGTGGAGAAACAGCCCGGCAATGACCAGGCCGATAAGGATATCCGGCCAACGGCTGTGGAGCAGGGCAACGCCAGCCGCCGCCAGAATGACGCCGAGATTGGCCAGGACATCATTGCGTGAACACAGCCAGACGGAGCGCATGTTGATATCATCCCGGCGATGTCGCCACAACAAATAGAGACAGAGGCCATTGGCCAGTAGCGCCAGGGCGCCAATCGCACCAATGAGCTCGGCCACCGGCAGGGCGGGGTGGAGTATTTTATAGAACGCCTCGCCGAGCACAAACAGGCCAAAGCCCAGCATGATGAGCCCCTTTAAGATTACCGAGATGGCCAGCCACTTTTGCCCCCGCCGCAGTACATAGAGACTGAAACCATAGACCAGCGTGTCGCCCAGCATATCCAGCGAGTCGGCCAGCAAGGCCGTGGAATGCGCCAGCAGCCCGGTCGTCATTTCCACGACAAACATGACGGCGTTGATCGCCAGCACCCATTTCAGGACACTGGCCTGGCTCGCCTGCAAGGCGTCGATCTCAGTATTTTTGTCCTGACAACAGGAACTCATATGGAAATACCTCAAGCTGTTGTGTCTGTCTCCAGGGAAGGTGTCGGCGATGTCGTGAAAAATTTTAACGGCTACACCCCGTCAGCTAAAAGTGCAGTGGGCGGTTTAGCGACCTGGGGACGGGGCCAGCAGGGATGCCCCGTGCCTGACAGGGGTCACGGCCTGATAGCGCTGCTGTGGTCAACAGTCATGGAGGCAGCTACCTTGATAGTATAGTCGCGGGTCGGGAGGCCCGCAGAAGTCAGGCCGGGAAGGTGCCGCTGAGGCTGGCGGCTAAAAGGGTCTGGCGACGACGAGAATCACTACGGCAAATAAAATCAGTACCGGGAATTCGTTGTACCAACGGTAGAAGACATGACTGCGCTGGTTGCGGTCGTGTTTAAAGTCCAGGAGCAGCTTGCCACAGTGCACGTGGTAGGCGATCAGAACGAGCAGCAGGGCGAACTTGGCGTGTAACCAGTACGCCGCCGCAAATGCCTCCCAGCTATAGGCCGAGAGCAGCCACAGGCCAAACACCAGGGTGAGGATGGCACCGGGGGTCATGATGCCGAAAAAGAGTTTGCGCTCCATAACCTTGAAACGCGCAATGCTGACGGCATCGTCGGACATGGCGTGATAGACAAACAGACGCGGCAAATAAAACAGGCCGGCAAACCAGGTCACCATAAAACAAATATGCAGGGCCTTGACGTAGAGCACGCTCAGCTGGCCTGTTTGCTGTTGAGCATGTCTTCAATTTGCCGATGTAATCGTTGCATATCCATTTCGCCGATCTTGTGCATGACAATTTGTCCGCGTGGGTCAATCAGAAAACTGGTGGGGGTCAGCTGCACGTTGCCAAAGGCGGCGACAGCCTTGCCCTCGATGTCGATGGCAATGTCATAGGGTAGTGCCCGACGCCGAACCATTTCGACGACATGGTCGGGACGGTCATAGGGCATGGCGATACCAAACACCTCCAGGCCTTTGTGATGAAACTCGTTATAGAGTTCCGCCAGGTGCGGCATTTCCTTGATGCAACCGGGACAGGAGGTGGCCCAAAAGGTAATCAACACCGGCTGGCCGCGCAGTGCCTGCAGGTTCACGCTGCGACCGTCCAGTGTCTTGAGACTGATTGCCGGTACCGGTTGCACACCGCCGGGGGCAAACCAGAGATAGGCAAGGAGCGCGAGAACAACAACGGTAAAGCCGGCAATGATTTTGTCTTTGGTTTTCATAATGCGGATTCGCTGCAAGAGTTAGTGGAGTATATCCCGGCCGCGTCGGCGTCTCCAGGCTTTCATACCCCGTTGGCCGGAGTCCGGGCCATGTCGTGCGCGGCCCTGGCTGAAAAAGGTATTTTCCAGGGGTGTGACCCGTGCTCCGTCAGGGAGTTCCATTATCATAGGTTGGCGATCGGGTATCGGTGCGGCGACCCTCACGACGGCGGCCATAGCACTTTGCCTGACCGGATAGCGGCTTGACCCTTGTGGGCATTGCGTCTAGTGTTAGCCTTGAATTTCGCCGCCCCCTGCCGCTAACGCGTATACGGACAGCGGCAAAGTCGTAGTGCCTCAACTTCGAGCGACGTCGGTCGCTTTATTTATTTCTTATTTCTATGATGGTGTTCCCGATGCAGGCAGGATGGTCGTGCATCGTCGCCTGCGAGCAGAGTATACTGTCGGTCTATTCACGATGATTGATGTATGACAGAGACAATGATGAAAAAAATCAAGGCAGGCATCGTCGGAGGCACCGGTTACACCGGTGTTGAGTTGCTGCGCCTGCTGGCGGCACACCCGCAGGTAGAATTGCGCATTATCACTTCGCGTGGCGAGGCCGGCACGGCGGTGGCCGATATGTTCCCCAACTTGCGCGGCAGCCTGGAGCTTGCCTTTAGCGAGCCGGATATGCAGGCGCTCAAATCCTGTGACGTGGTCTTTTTCGCCACGCCCAATGGCATTGCCATGACCATGGCGCGGGAACTGCTGGACGCCGGCGTCAAGGTCATCGACCTGGCGGCGGATTTTCGCCTCACGGACGCGTCCTTGTGGGAGCAGTGGTATGGCATGCCCCATGCCTGCCCCGAACTGCTGGCAGAGGCGGTGTATGGTCTGCCCGAGGTCAATCGCGAGGCCGTGCGCAAGGCCCGCCTGGTTGCCAACCCGGGTTGTTATCCCACGGCGGTGCAACTGGGATTTTTGCCGCTCATCGAAAACGGCCTCGTCGATGCACAGCAGCTCATTGCGGATTGTAAGTCGGGCGTCAGTGGCGCCGGGCGCAAGGCGGCGGTGGGCACATTACTGGCCGAGTGTAGTGAAAGTTTTAAGGCCTACGCCGTCCCCGGTCATCGCCACCTGCCTGAGGTTCGCCAGGGCCTGTCTCGCGCCGCCGGGGTCGAGGTGGGGCTGACCTTTGTACCTCATCTGACCCCCATGATCCGTGGTATCCATGCCACCCTGTATGCGCGCCTCAAGGCCGATGCCGCAGACCTGCAGGCGCTGTTTGAGCAGCGCTACGTCGATGAGTATTTTGTCGATGTCCTGCCGCCCGGCAGCCACCCGGAGACGCGTAGCGTCAAGGGCGCCAATCACTGCCGCCTCGCTTTGCATGTGCCGCAGGGTGGTGATACGGTGGTGGTGTTATCGGTCATTGATAATCTGGTCAAGGGTGCCGCCGGGCAGGCGGTGCAGAACATGAATCTGCTGTTTGCCCTGGAGGAAAGCGCCGGCCTTCAGGGCATTGCGCTGATCCCCTGATGCGGCTGGTTGTTAAATCCCACCACCCCTGGAAGAATCGCCTGCTGGCGTTATTGGTCAGTCTGGCCCTGCTCATGGCGGCCTGGTCGCTGTTTGAGTATGGCCGCTACAGTGCGGGTTTTGATAGTCGCGAAGCGGCGGAGCTACGCTCGGTCTGGGTAGAGACTCGAGACAGCCTCGAAGCCACCATCGACCAGTTGCGCGCCGAAAAGGCTATCCTGGAGCGTGCCTCGCAAATCGAGCGCGGCGCCTACAGCGAGCTCGATGAAACCCTGCGCCAGCTACAGGCCGAAATTCTCGAACTCAAGGGCGAACTGGCCTTTTACCGTGGTATTGTCTCACCCCGTGATGCCGCCCGTGGCCTGCATTTACAGAACGTCGAGCTGGAGCCCAATGGTCAGCCGGAGGGCTATCGCTACAAGATCATTTTGACCCAGGTGCTTAAAAATGACAGGGTGGTTTACGGGCGCGTCAATGTTGCCGTCGAGGGTACGGTGGATGGCGTGCCGGTGAGTTTGAATTTGTCTCGGCTGACCGAGAATTCGGTCAAGGAATTAAATTATCGTTTTAAGTATTTTCAGAGTCTCGAAGGCGATATTCGCCTGCCCGCTGAGTTTCAGCCCCGGCGGGTGCGGGTTGAGGTATTACCCGGTGGGCGCCAGGAAGACGAGATAGTAAAAACCATCAACTGGCCTGTTTAGGCCCAGCGAAGGAGAAGACGACGGATGTGGGGAAACAAGAAAAAGCCTAGGCAGACAGCACAAATCGATTCGCTGATTGGCCAGAATACGGAAATCCACGGTGACGTCATTTTCAGTGGCGGCCTGCATGTGGACGGCAAGGTCAAAGGCAATGTGGTGGCTTCGGGCAATGAACAGGAGTCGGTTCTGACCCTGAGCGAGCGTGGTACGATCGAGGGCGAGGTCAAGGTCCCCAACGTCGTTATTAATGGCACCATTATCGGTGACGTCCACGCCCTGACGCACGTCGAACTGGCCGCCCAGGCACGGGTCCATGGTAATGTCTATTACAGTCTTATCGAAATGGCCATGGGTGCCGAGGTCAACGGTAATCTGGTGCATCGCCCGGATCAGTCTGTGGTCTCTATCAAAAAGAGAGAGGACAAATCAGGTTCCGCGGATTCTTGATAAACGCCCCCGGGGTTCCCATAATAAGTAGCAGCCGTAGCTATTGGTTACGGCTATTCTGCTATTCTTAGTAATGTTATTGTGTGGAGAAGTATCATGACGGCAGCAACAATTGACGAAAGTGCTCTGGTTTTTACCGACGCAGCGGCCAGCAAGGTGAAAAGGCTGATTGCGGAAGAGGGTAACGACAACCTCAAACTGCGGGTCTTTGTCACAGGAGGCGGTTGCTCCGGTTTCCAGTACGGCTTCACCTTTGATGAAAATGTGCAGGACGGTGATACCCAGGTGGACAACGACGGTGTCTCGGTACTGGTCGACCCCATGAGTTACCAGTATCTTACCGGCGCCGAGATTGACTACAAGGAAGACCTGGAGGGTTCGATGTTTGTCATCCGCAACCCCAATGCCACCACGACCTGTGGTTGTGGCTCTTCCTTTTCTGTGTAGACACAGATTTTTTGCGAAGGCAGGTGGCGGCAAAACCGCCGCCTGCCTTTTTAATTTAACGCTATCGCTAACCGCCGTGTGCCAGGCGTGACGCACAGTACTACAGGGTCTCCTAATGAGTGAATACCTGCCAGGTCTGGCCGGGGTACCGGCAACCCAGTCGAACATTTCTGACATCGATGGCGAGAAGGGCATCCTTGCCTATCGCGGCTATCCCATTGAGCAACTGGCGCAACACAGCACCTTTGAAGAGACGTCCCTGTTATTGCTTGACGGCCACCTGCCATCGCAGCCCGTACTGGATGCGTTTGACACCAAACTGCGCCGCAATCGTCAGGTGCAGTACCATATCACCGACCTGATGAAGACCTTTCCGCCCACGGGGCACCCCATGGAAATGCTGCAGACCTCGGTGGCGAGTCTGGGCATGTTTTATCCCAGTAGCGAGTGCCTGACCGGCGGCAGCTGTGAAGACCAGTACTACATCCACAACATGACGGTCAAAATCCTCGCGCGCATGGGCACGCTGGTGGCCATGTGGGAGCACATCCGCCAGGGTTATGAACCGCCGCAGCCGCGCAGTGACCTGTCCTATGCGGAAAATTTTCTCTACATGCTCAATCGGGAAGACCCCGACCCGCTGCTGGCGCATATCATGGACGTCTGTCTGATCCTGCATGCCGAGCACACCATCAATGCCTCGACCTTTTCGGTCCTGGTCAATGCCTCGACCCTGGCCAGCCCCAACAGTGTGATTGCCGCTGCCCTGGCGGCGCTCTCCGGGCCCTTGCACGGTGGCGCCAACCAGAAGGTGGTGGAGATGCTCGATGAAATCGGCTCACCGGCGAATGCCGAGGCCTACATCGACAAGCGCCTGGCCAATAAAGAAGTCATCTGGGGCATGGGCCATCGCGAGTATAAAACCAAGGACCCGCGCGCCAAGATCCTGGAAAAACTGGTCGACCAGCTCATGGAGGCGCGCGGTGGCGCGGTCAATCCCATGTTTGAAATCGCCAAAAAGGTGGAGGCGATCTGTGAAGACCGTCTGGCGAGCAAGGGGGTCTATGCCAATGTCGATTTTTACTCGGGTATTCTCTATACCGAGATGGGCATCCCGGCGGACCAGTTCACCGCCATTTTTGCCATCGCCCGCTCCGCCGGTTGGCTGGCGCACTGGCGCGAACAGCTCAGCGATAACCGTATTTTCCGCCCCACCCAGGTCTATACGGGTGAGCCCGTGCGCGACTACACCCCCATTGCGCAGCGCTAACAGGGGCTATCTGTATGATATTAAAGAGTTTTTATCTTCAGCATTAACATCTCCTGCTAAGTTACGAATTTCGTTAAGTTTTTCCTCTATTTGCCGATTCCTATTACGGGTATTCCCGCCCGCCACCCACATGGCGGGTGGCGTTGTTGCGTCTGAAAACGGGGAGCGCGCTAGCTCCTCGCAGACGCGGTTCGCTCGAGTGGTTAGCGACGATGACAGGATGGCGCAGGACAATGAGTATTTTTCAGTTCAACAACAAGGGTGGCTCCGGCCGAGGGGTTGCCCGCCTGCTCGCGCTGCTGCTGGGCTGCAGTCTCGTCTGGTCGACCCCCCTGCGGACGGTAGCGACGGACACATTGGTCCTGGGGGTCTTTCCGCGCAAAGGTTTTAGCCAGACCCTGGAGCAGTTCACACCGCTGGCTGAGTATCTCTCCCGGCAATTGGGTCGGGAGGTCGTACTCAGGAGCGGGCGCAACTTCGCGGAGTTCTGGCATGGCGTGGAGCAGCGCCAATATGATCTGGTGCATTACAACCAGTATCACTACGTCCGTTCCAAAAAGTCCTTTGGATATGAAGTCATTGCCAAAAATGAGGAGTTTCATGAGTCCACCATCAGCGGTGCCCTGTTGGTGCGACGGGACAGCGGGATTGAGACACTCGCCGACTTGCGGGGCAAGAAGGTCATTTTTGGCGGCGGGCGGCGCGCCATGCAAAGTTATATTGTGGCCTCGTATCTGCTCCAAGAGGCGGGTCTGCAACCGTCCGATTATGAATACGCCTTTGCCAGCTCACCGTTGAACGCTATTTTTGCCACCTATTATCGCCGGGCCGTGGCGGCCGGTTCAGCCGATCTCAATCTGCAACTGCCCATGATTAAAAAACGCATCGATACCACGCAGCTCAGGGTGCTGGCAAAGGGGGAGCCCCTCGCACACCTTCCCTGGGCCGTGAAGGCCGATCTGCCCGAGCCACTGAAACAGCAGCTAAGTCAGTCATTGACGACCTTGACCGCGGCGCCGGAGGGCAGGGCCGCATTAAAAAGTGCGGATCTGACCGATATCCTGCCGGCCATTGACGGCGAATACGATGCGCATCGCAGGATGATCTTGCGGGTACTCGGCGAGGACTACGAATGAAACTGTGGTACTGGCGAACACGGGCCGTGCGCTGGCTCCATAGTCTGGGGGGCAAGTTTATTCTTCGGGTCGCCGGGGTGTTGATGATCACCATGGGGATTATTGGCACAGTCAATTACCAGGCGCAAAGCCAGTATGGGCTGGATTTGTTGCAGACCAAGGGCGCATCACTGGGGCATTTTATGGCGTCGGTCAGCGCCGAGGCGATTCTCGCCTACGACTATGTCACCCTGAGCAACTATGTTCGGGAAGTCAGCCAGGAGCAGGATGTCGTCTATATCGTGATTACAAGCGCCGAGGGTCATCACCTGGCATCGTATCTCAATGAAGACAGTGATTTTATCAGTACGCTTGAGGAGCAACGCAAAGACGACCTGGTGATTGGCGCCGTGGAACGTCTTGCCCGGGACGCGAGGATCCTGAAGGTGGCGACGGATATCGTTTTCAATGCCAGGCGGATTGGTCAGATTGAAATTGGTCTGGATCGTTCTCAGGCCGAGCTGATGGCACAGGAAACCCTGGTCCGGCATCTTATGAATAACATCGTGCTTCTCATCATGATGGCGCT
Organism: Gammaproteobacteria bacterium; assembly: GCA_046484825.1. GTDB lineage: Bacteria > Pseudomonadota > Gammaproteobacteria > UBA6429 > Thiohalophilaceae > CAJYAN01. The sequence continues at coordinate 11,267 of JAWOIE010000189.1, forward strand.
CTCGATCTATATCGTTTTTCGTTATAGCACCCTGCAACCCATTCGGCTGTTAATGCAGGGCGCGGCGCGGGTCGCCTCCGGTCGGCTCGATACCGACGTACCCATCGGTACACGGGATGAGATGGGTAAACTGGCCAGAGCGTTCAATATGATGATGCGCAGTCTGCAGGCGAGCCTCGCCGACAAGGATGCGGCCTTTCAGAAGTTACAGGAGCTCAACCAGTCACTGGAGCAGCGCGTACATGAACGTACCCTGGCCTTGCAGACCGTCAATCATGAGCTCAAACACCTGGCCCTGCACGATGCCCTCACGGGTCTGCCCAATCGTGTCCTGATTCAGGACCGGCTTGAACACAGTGTCGTCGACGCGCGTCGACGCCAGAGCCCTTTTGCCGTGTTCATGATCGACCTGGATCGTTTTAAAGAAGTGAATGATACCCTCGGCCACAACGCCGGTGATCAAATGCTGGTGCAGGTGAGTCAGCGCCTCAGCAAGGCGCTGCGCGAGGCGGATACGGTGGGTCGCCTGGGGGGCGATGAGTTTGCCGTCATTGTCAATGACGTCAATGTCGATGCCAGTATTATCGTCGCCAGCAAGATTCTGCAGGCCTTTGAGCAACCCTTTAGCCTGGAACGAATAGAACTGAGCGCCACGCCCAGTATTGGCGTGGCCATATACCCGGAACATGGCGAGACGCCCCAGGCCTTGCTCAAGAGTGCCGATATTGCCATGTATGTCGCCAAACAGCACAAGGAAGGCTTTTGTATTTATCACCCGAGCAAGGACTTTCACAGCGAACAGCGCCTGACGCTCACCAGCGAGTTGCGCAAGGCCCTGAGCGACAATCAATTACGCCTGTACTATCAACCAAAAATTGACCTGCAACGGCAACGCCTGGTGGGGGTCGAGGCGCTAGTACGCTGGCAGCACCCGGAAAAAGGCATGATCAACCCGGATGATTTTATTCCCCTGGCGGAACAGACCGGGTTGATCAAACCCCTGACCCATTGGTTGCTTGAGAAAGCCCTGTCGGACTTGCAGTCCTGGCAGAAAAAGGGGCTGAGTCTGACGGTGGCGGTCAATCTCTCGGCCCAGAACCTGCAGGATGCGCAGTTCATCAGCTATCTGGCGGATCGGTTGCGCCAGTATGAGACCCCAGCCGGCCGTCTGGTGCTGGAGGTGACCGAAACGGCCCTGATGCACCACACGCAGCGGGCCATTGAAATCCTCAGGCAACTACGACACCTGGGGATCCGGCTTTCTATTGATGACTTTGGTGTGGGCTATTCATCGTTCAGCTATTTGAAGCAACTGCCCGTGGACGATATTAAAATCGACAAGTCATTTGTGATGGATATCGGTCGGGACAATGACGATGCCGTGATTGTGGAATCGATCATTGCCCTGGCACATCACCTGGGACTCCAGGTGGTGGCGGAGGGGGTGGAGAACACTAGCGTCATGAAACAGTTGTTAGACTGGGGTTGTGACCTGGCGCAGGGCTATTACATCAGCCGTCCGCTGCCGGAAGCCGAACTCATGTTGTTTCTGGACAAGCTCGGTAGCGGTATGAACTTCCCGGTGTCGTCCCCTGCCCTGGTGCGTCAGACCTGACAGGACCCATCACGCAGGATAGATCCCCCCGAGAATGCGATCCTGTCTCGCCCCGGTCACGGAGCTGAGGCTGACGGTCTCGTGATTAAGGGTCTTACGCGCCAGCCAGGCAAAGGCCATGGCCTCCACATAGTCCGGGTCAATGCCGAGGCTGGCGGTGGAGGCAAGGGTGACGTCGGGCAGACAGGCCTGCAAGCGTCTTCCTAACTCAAGATTGTGGACACCGCCACCACAGACAAACAGGTGTGTGGTCGCCGGTGCGTAGCGGAGCAGGTCATTGGCGACGCTGCGTGCGGTGAGCTCTGCCAGCGTCGCCTGTACATCAACCGCGCGAATGTCGCTAAAGGCATGCAGTTTTTGTTCTAACCACGACAGGCGAAAATAGTCGCGTCCCGTGCTCTTGGGGGCCGGCAGGGCAAAGTAGGGGTCGTTGAGGCAGGCCTCCAGCAGAGCCTGGTGGACCTCGCCCTGTGCGGCCCACTGCCCGGCGTCATCGTACTCCTGTTGTCGGCACTGCTGTATCCAGTCATTGAGCAGGCAATTGGCCGGCCCGGTGTCGAAGCCGAGGACGGCCTGCCTGGGGTCTGCCGCCAACAGGGTCAGGTTGGCAATACCGCCAAGGTTGAGTACGGCACGCGCCTCACCGGGCAAACGGAACATGGCGGCATGGAAGGCCGGCACCAGTGGTGCCCCCTGGCCACCCGCGGCCATATCGCGACGGCGAAAATCCGCTACCGTGGTGATGCCGGTGCACTCGGCGATAATGTTGGGGTCACCAATCTGCAGGGTGGTGGGGGTCGTGCCGCCAGGGTAGTGGCGAATGGTCTGGCCATGGCTACCAATGGCGGTGATGTCGTTGGCCGAATAAGAGGTGTTTTCCAGCAGTCGCTGGACACTGTGGGCAAACAGGTGACCGAGCCGGACATCACAGTCGGCGTAGTGGTCCAGTTCGTTCGCTGCGGGGGCATTAAACGCCAGCAGGCGAGATTTTAGCTCAGCGGGGATGTCGACATGCAGTGTGGCCAGCGCCACGGCCTGCTGTTCATCAATCTCGGCCAGGACGGCGTCAATGCCATCGACACTGGTTCCGGAGATCAAACCAATATAGCGGCAGGCCATGGCAGCGTCTTGGGGACTAGCGTGCCTGGAGTGAGGCCAGGCGTGTCTCGGCGTACATTTCCAGTTGTGCTTGCAGACCCTGCGCATGCTCGCTAAAGGCGGCCTTGAACTTGGGCTTGATCGGCGCCGCACTGGGCAGGCGTACGGTCAGGGGATTCTGGTGCACGCCATTGACGCGGAATTCAAAATGCAGGTGGGGGCCAGTGGCCTGCCCGGTGCTGCCCACATAGCCAATGACCTGGCCCTGTTTCACCCGGGTGCCCGCCGCCATGCCCTTGCGATAGCGGTGCATATGCGCGTACAGGGTACTGTAACGGCCACCATGCTGGATGATGATGGTACGCCCGTAGCCGCCTTTACTGCCGCGATAGACAATCTTGCCGTCACCGGCGGCCTTGATCGGCGTGCCCGTGGCGGCGGCATAATCCACACCCTTGTGCATACGTAGGGTATTCAGTGTCGGGTGGTGACGTCTGCCGAAGCGTGAGCTGATACGGCGGAAGTCGACCGGGGTGCGCAAGAAGGCCTTGCGCATGGACAGGCCTTCCGGGGTGTAATAGTCAACGTGCCCTTCACTGTCGGTAAAACGAATGGCCTGGTAGCGGCGCCCCTGGTTGACAAACTCCGCAGCGAGAATGGCGCCATCACGCAGCTTTTCACCATTGAGAAACTGCTCTTCGTAGAGGACATGAAACTGGTCGCCGGCACGAATGTCGAGGGCAAAGTCGATGTCCCAGCCGAAAATGGCGGCGAGCTCCATGATCAGGGTATCGGACAGACCCGCCTCCTGACCCGCGAGGAAGAGTGAATTTTCGATGGTCGCGGCGGCATAGTTGGTGCGTGCTTCAATAGGTTGCTCGTTAACTGCGGCGCTATAACCCTCATCGGTCTTTTTCACCAGCAGCGAGCGGGTACGGTTCAGGTGGTAGACCAGTTCCTGTAGCGTCCCGTCTTCATCGAGATGAAACTCGAGTTTCTGTCCCGGCTGTAACTGACGCAGCATCGCCGTGGTCTTGCCGGAGGCCATGATATTGTGCAGCACCTGCGGCGAGAGTTTTTGCTGGCGGAAAATCAGTGCCAGGGATTCCCCTGGTTTGACCACATGGCTTTGCCAGTTCTGGTTGACGGGTTCAGGTTGTTCTTCTTCCTCTGCCAGTGCGGGCAGGCTCAGGGGCAAAACGAGTTTTTCGCTGAGCTCGTCTGGCGGGGCTTTCGGATCGAGGTTGTCGGGGCGGGTGGCGCTGGCATCGAGGGAAATAAATGCCAGCAGGGTGCCCAGGGTGAGCAGCGAGGCCAGCACAACCAGCATATGCAGCCTGTTGGGCCGAAAACGCCTTTTGTGCTCAAGGCCAGCCCCTGAGCTCTTAAAATCTCTTGTTAAGAATGAGTTGTAATCCACGGAAATTACTCATGTTTTATATCTGGCAAAGATAGCCTGTTCTCAGGCTGCGGTCAAATCAACATCAGCGCCAGGGTGATAGGGCTTCCCGGGCGATTGTGATAACCTAGCCCGCCCTAAAATACCGCAAGACGTATGACAGATAAAGGAAGCAGTTTACATGGTCGCACTAAACGAGACGCTTGAGCTCATCAAGCGCGGCGCCGAGGAAATCCTGCTGGAGGCGGAACTCGCCGAAAAGCTGAAAAAGGGCCGGCCCCTGCGGATTAAGGCGGGCTTTGACCCCACCGCGCCGGACCTGCACCTGGGCCATACGGTACTCATTAATAAGCTGCGCCAGTTTCAGGACCTGGGCCATGAGGTCCTGTTTCTGATTGGTGACTTCACCGGCATGATCGGCGACCCGACCGGCAAGTCCGCCACCCGCCCGGCGTTGACGCGCGACGACGTGATCGAGAACGCCCGCAGTTACGAGCAGCAGATTTTCAAGATCCTCGACCCGACCAGGACCCTGGTCATGTTCAACTCCAGCTGGATGGGGGAAATGAGCGCCGCCGACCTGGTTCAACTGGCGGCCAGGTATAACGTGGCCCGCATGCTGGAGCGTGATGACTTTAGCAAGCGCTATAAATCCGGCCAGTCTATTGCCATACACGAATTTCTCTACCCGCTCATTCAGGGTTATGACTCAGTGGCCATGAAGGCCGACGTGGAGCTGGGCGGCACCGATCAGAAATTTAATTTGCTGGTGGGCCGTGAGTTGCAAAAACACTATGGTCAGGAGCCCCAGGTGGTGTTGACCATGCCCATCCTGGAAGGTCTGGACGGCGTGCAGAAAATGTCCAAGTCGTTAAATAACTATATTGGTATCTCCGATGCCGCTGACGAAATGTTCGGCAAGCTGATGTCCATTTCTGATGACCTCATGTGGCGCTACTTTGAGTTGCTCAGCTTTCGGCCGCTGACGGAGATCGCGGGCTTCAAGGCGCAAATCGACGCGGGTACAAACCCCCGAGACATCAAGTTCCTGCTGGGCGAGGAGATCGTGGCCCGCTTTCATTCTGAACGTGAGGCCATCCAGGCACGGGAAAATTTTATCGCCCGCTTTCAAAAGGGCGCCATGCCCGATGAGATTGCCGAGCTGACGTTAAGCAGTACGAACGGTCAAATGCCGATTGCCAACGTGCTCAAGGAAGCCGGCCTGGTCGACAGTACCTCGGAGGCCATGCGGATGTTGAAGCAGGGCGCGGTCAAAATGGATGGCGAGCGTGTTACGGATAAAGGCCTGAATCTCAGTGCGGGTGAAAAACATATTTTTCAAGTGGGCAAGCGGCGTTTTGCTCAGGTGACTCTGTCCTAAACACCTCGCTTTAAAGTACAGTAAAGGCCTTTTTTAAAGGCCTTTTTTATGGGCCATAGAAATAGTTCTGTCTTACGGCTGTAACATTGTTTTACATTTAGTGATTGCTTTGCCGGCATACTAAGGCAATAGTAATCGTGCGTTATTCTCTGCTCGTCAGAGAAGGTCTTCATTTGTCGACACCCAGGGAGCTGCACGCGCAGCGGGGACAATATCGTGCAGCATAGCAACACAGACGACGTCTTAAATTGACATGTATGAGCCAGGAACATAATCCTAATAATAGCGCTTCTGCTGCCGCGGGCCTGTCCCAAAGTGAATGCCGGCTGCTCGATATTATTGCCCAGATCCCGGGCTGGGTCTGGGAGACCGATACCCAGGGTATTCTGACCTATGTGAGCAGCACGGTGACAGCGGTGCTGGGTTATGCCCCGGAGGACCTGCTGGGTCGTCCGGTCTTTGAACTGATGACCGCGGCAGAGGCGCAACGGCTGCAGGTCTACTATACAGACCGATGCGCCCACGGCCAGAGCTTTCACGGCGTTCTGCACCGCAAGTTGCACCGGCTCGGTCATGAAGTGCTGGTGGAGACGAGCGGTGTACCGCTGTTTGACGCCGCCGGCCAGTGGTCGGGCTGCCGGGGACTGGATCGCGTCACCACGGAGCACCGTTACTATTAAAGCGAATTGCAGCAGGAGCGCAACTTTAGCGATGCGGTGCTGGAGAACGCCGGGGCACTGGTGGTGGTACTGGATCGACAGGGCCGCATTCGTCGCTTTAACCGTAGCTCTGAAGAACTCAGCCAGTACAGGTCCGAGGAGGTGTTGGGGCGCTATGTCTGGGATCTTCTGCTGCCGCCGGAAGAAATCGAGGCCGTTCAGGCCGTATTTGCGCAGCTTGAAACGACTACCCTGCCAAACAATTACACCAATCACTGGGTCGCCCGGGATAAAAGCAGACACCTGATCCACTGGTCAAATGTGGTCATGACCGATGACCAGGGTGCCTACGACTATCTGATCTCAATTGGTGTCGATGTCACCGAACAAACACGGGCGCAGCATTCGCTGGCCGAGCGCTCCGAGCTCATGGAGCGTATTTTCGAAAATACCCACACCCTTATCGCCTATATGGATACGGATTTTAATTTTATCCGCGTCAATCATGCCTATGCTGCAGTAGACAATAAAACGGAGGCGCAATTTGTCGGCCTCAATCATTTTGACCTGTATCCCAATGCCGACAATGAACAGATATTTCGTCAGGTGGTCGCCACTGGCAAACCCCATTTCTCCTATGCCAAGGCCTTCGAGTATGAGTACTCGCCTGAAATCGGTATTACCCACTGGGACTGGAGCCTGTCGCCCATCAGTAATGAGCACGGTGAAATCGTCGCCGTGCTACTGGTGCTTGCCGATGTGAGTGAGCGGATCCGGGCGGAAGAAGCCCTGCGGCGCAATGAGGCGGTCATGAACACCGCACAGGCCATTGCTCACTTTGGTAGTTGGGACTGGGACATCCTGACGGGCCAGCTGGCCTGGAGCGATGAGATATACCGCATATTCGGCCAGCCACCGCAATCCTTCCCCGCCACCTATGATGCCTTCCTGGAGACCATTCACCCGGATGACCGCGACAAGGTAGCCCGCGCGGTAAACGCGAGCGTCGCCGATGCTGCCGTTGAATACAACGTCGAACATCGTATTGTGCGCCTTGATGGTGAGATCCGCGATGTGCATGAACAGGGCGAGGTCTACCGGGACGAGCACGGCCGTGCCCTCCGCATGATCGGCACGGTGCATGACATTACTGTGCGCAAACAGGCTGAACGCGAGTTGATGCTGCAGGAACTGGCGATGCAGCACTCGATCAGCGCCATTGCCATGGCCGATCTGCAAGGCCGCCTGACTTATGTCAATCAGGCGTTTCTCGATATTTGGGGCTATGCGCACCAGGCCGAGGTGTTAGGCCGTCCCGTGCTGGATTTCTGGAAACACCCTGAGCAGACTCTGGGTATGATCCAGGAGCTGAAAAGCGCCGGGCGCTGGATTGGTGAAATGGATGCCCTGAGCAGGGATGGCCAGGTGATGTGTATCCGTGTCTCCGCAAACATTACCATGGATGAAAGCGGTCAGCCCCTGAACATGATGGCCTCTTTTGTCGATGTCAGTGAACAGCGTTCCACGGAAAAGTCCCTGCGTCTGAATCAGGAGCTACTCTCCAAGGCACAGGAGATTGCCCATGTTGGCAGTTGGGACTGGAGCATCACTAACGATGACATCAAATGGAGTGATGAGACCTATCGCATTTTTGGCCGCAAGGCCGGTGAGTTTGCCGAAAATTATCGGGACTTCCTCCGCTGTGTGCATGCAGATGACCGTGACTTTGTTGATGCCACCGTAAAGGACTGTCTGGCGGAGCCGGGCAGAACCTATCACCTCGAACATCGTATTGTGCGACCGTCCGGAGAAATACGAAGTGTCTTGGAGCAGGGCGTCATTTACCGCGACGAGAACGGCAAACCCGTGAGAATGGTCGGTTCCGTCCTGGATATTACCGAACGCAAACAGTTTATTGATGAATTGCAGAGTTATCGTGAGCACCTTGAAGAATTAGTCAAGGAACGGACCGAAGAGGTCGAACGCCAGCACAAACAAAATACCATGATTGTCAATGCGGCGATGGATGGTTTTTTTATTACCGATACTCAGGCGCGCTTTCGTGATTGTAATCATGCCTACGAGGAAATGCTGGGTTATAGCAAAGCCGAGATATTGCAGTTAAAGATTCCGGATGTGGAAGTAAATGAATCGCCGGAAGAGGTGCAGCGCCACATTGAAAAACTGTTACAAGACGGGGTTGACCGCTTTGACACCAAGCACCGTGGTAAAGATGGCCGCATTATTGATGTTGAAGTAAATGTTTCGGTGACAAGGCTGGACAATGAAGACCTGTTTTTCGCCTTCGTTCATGATATTTCCGATCGCAAACGCGCCGAGGCGGAAATACTCAAGGCGCGGGATGAAGCCGAACACGCCAATAAACTTAAATCCGAATTTCTCGGCCGTATCAGTCACGAATTACGTACGCCCATGAATGCTATTCTGGGCTTCGGCCAGTTAATGGAGGAGGAAAAGCTGAGCGAAGAGCAAAAAGCCTTTATGCACGAAATCATGCATGCCGGCAGACACTTGATGGGGCTCATTGATGAGGTGCTGGATCTGGCCAAAGTGGAAACGGGCAAAATCGATATTCGGGCTTCACCAGTTCGTGCAGCGGTTCGACCTGCGCGCGCAGATCATCAGGCATGGGTGGGCGATGCGCCTTGTATTCCTTGAACAATTCATCGCGAAAGGTCGGCCCCTTGGCGTCGAACACGACCACGATGTTTTCGGTTGCGTATTCTTCCGGAATCCGGCGCAACATGTTGGCCACGCCGTAGATGGCGCCGGACGGCTCGCCCTTGGAGCTGCGCAGCGGCGGCAAGGCGTGAAACGCGCGGTACAGGTAGGACGAGCCATCCACCAAGACCAGGGGTTTCAGTGTCCTGCTCATCGTATTTCTTCCTCGCTTTCGGATTCGCCGTTATCTTCCGTGGCGGGCGCTTGCGGCGCAGGCGATTCTGTCGCGGGTTTGCGCGGCGGATGCGTCAGCGGACCTTTCTGCCCGCAGGCGCTGAGCGA
>JAWOIE010000215.1:0-3603 GCA_046484825.1 Gammaproteobacteria bacterium
TTCCGCCTCCATGAGGCTTTCGGTCGCCTGCATCAGGGCCAGGTAGCTGGACACCTGTCGCCCCACGGCCTTGAGCAGGTCCCGGTCTTCCCAGGTAATCTTGTCATCGACAATGGGCTCCAGCAACAGAATAAACCCCAGGAGCTCGTCATAGTGTTTCAGCGGTATGAGTAGCCAGGCATGCTCGACCCTGGCGAGTTCGTCCGGCAGGCGCAGACCGCTGAACTTTTCCGGTTCTAGCCGATAGTCGCGCAGATGAATCACCCATTCATATTTTTCAAGAAAGGCCGGCAGGGAGGCATCCCGCTCCAGTGTGGTGGCGAGCAGCGGCGTATTCCAGCTGGACACGCACTTGTAGTTGCCCCCCTGTTCCAGAAACAATAATCCGCCACGGCTATGCACAATCGTGGCCACCGTGAGGAGGATGTTTTCGCGAAAATTTTGCGCCGACTTATATTCGGAAATATTCTGTACCAGACGCATCCACTCTTCGCGGTAATCATATTTATTTTTGTAAAAGTGTTTATTGAGAAAGATCTTAAGACGCGCGCGTGTCTTGCCCGAGGACATGATGACCAGCAATACCACGCCGGCACCCACAAGAAAAATGATCTGCGCCTCTTTGCCCCACTCGCCGCCATAACTCTGGACATAATATCCCCCCAGCGCCATCAGCGTCATATAGACGCCGACCGCAATCAGGCCCGTGGAATAAAATATAATCTGGCGGGAGACAAAAATATTAAACGACCAGTCGGGGATGCGGGATGCCGAGATCGCCAGCAAGGGCACAACAATGGCGGTCGCAATACCGCGCGCATCAAACAGCGCGGGATCAAGATTGTTCAGCATGGTGGCATCGGCATACATATACAGGTCATAGGCAAACATCAGGCCCAGCGCCAGACACAGGAACTTGAAGGCCCAGCGCTTGCCGTGCTGAATATTTCTGTAGAGTTGCTCGGTGAGCACCACACCGAGAATGGAGAACAGCAAGGCGAGAATAAAGGAAAACTGGGTATAGGCAGCCTGCCCCAAACCATCCGGCCAGAGCACGGCCAGCACCAGCAGTAGCTTGGCCACCAGCAGCCCAATAAAAATCGTAACAAACGCGTTGGTGGATTTGTCCCGCAGGACCCCATAACGCAATACCGCCAGCACAAACACGACCCAGAGTATGATACGCAAAAATTCCGCCAGGGACAGCAGCAGTTCCGGCAGCTGCACGGCATACACCGCCACGACCTGCACCCCCGAGAAGAGCACCTGGTACAGGACCGCGGCCAGCAGCAGGCCGCCGAGGCGTTTACCGCGCCAGCTAACCATGAGGAGTACGGCAAGGATCAGATAACTGACGCCGTTTAAGGCATGACTGACAAGTCCGAAGTCGGTCATTGCGCGATTAACATAGGGCGAATTAGCGCGCGCCCCGACTGAATAATACGACTTCAGTCGTTTGCAGCATGATGAGAAAATCGAGGAAAATGCTGTAATTTTTTATGTAGTAAAGATCATACTGTAATTTTTCCAGGGCATCCTTTTCCGAAGAACCGTAAGGATAGAGTAATTGCGCCCAGCCGGTAATCCCCGGTTTGACGCGATGACGCTCGGCGTAATAGGGGATTTTTTCCGCCAGCATGACGACAAACTCCGGGCGTTCGGGGCGCGGCCCGACAAAACTCATGTCGCCGCGAAACACGTTGAAGATCTGCGGCAACTCATCGATGCGGGTTTTGCGAATGACCCGCCCTACCCGAGTGATGCGCGTGTCATTGCTTGTGGCCCACTGTGCCTTGCCGGATTTTTCTGCATTGACAATCATGCTGCGAAACTTCAGGACCTGGAAAGGGCGCCCGGCCTCGCCAACACGGACCTGTTTGTAAAAGATGGGCACGCCAATTTTAAAACCGGACTCCAGCCAGATCGCAAAGGCCGCGAGCAACATAATCGGCCAGGTAAAAAAGAGCAGCACGGAACTCATCAGCAGGTCAAAGCCGCGCTTGACGGTCGCGCGCAAACCGCCCTGGTTGAAGCCCACCGAGAACAACAACCAGCTGGGGTGAAGCTGGTCCAGGCGGATCTTGCCGGTCTCACGTTCGAAAAAGGTAATGAGATCGATTATGTCAATGCCGCGCATCTTGCACTCAAGCAATTCCGCCATGGGGATGCCCTTGCGACGGTCATCAATGGCGAGCACGATTTCATCCACACCGTGTTGCTCGACGTATTCGATGAGCGGCATGTTCAGATTGATCACCCGCTCTTTCGGCACACTATCGGTCTCGCCGCGCAGATGCACAAAGCCGAGAATGGTAAAGCCAAACTGATCCACCTTGCGCCTCAATTCCGTTATGACCTTGGCCTTTTTGCCCGCACCCAGGATCAGAATTCGGCGCTTGAAGATCTCCGGCTCGAAGGTGTAGACAATCCAGCGGACAATGACCACCCCCCAGAAGGAGATGATGATTGCGGCAGTCATGGCGCCACGGCCAATAAAGATGTCCTCCAGCGCGTAAAATATGACGGACAAAATAATGGTGCCCAGCAAGAAGGACGTCACCACCCGCAGTAGAATACCGGCAAAGCCATCGCGCAGGCGCGTCTGATATAAACCAATGGCAATCATGCCCAGCAACATCGACAACGCAAAGATGACCTCATGCAGCACTGGCGATTCGGCCAGTTGCGGCGAGACGACAAAGTAGGGGAAGATCGGCGCCAGCCTGATGGTCAGTTCCAGCGCCAGGACGAAAATGAAGGTTTCGAGGGCACCAATCAGCAGGAAGGGGACTTTGAGATAGTGTTTGAATAGCCTGATGGTTGCCAACGTTACACCCTATTCTTCCATCGCCGGTTAATAAAAAATTGCTTATACATCATAGAAGTATAGCCAGAATGGGCCCAATTCTGACACAATGCCGACGACATTACTATTTGCCACTGGATTATAAAAAAATCGAAGGAATCAGGAAATCTCCATGACGACATCACTGGAAAATACCAAAATTGGCATTATTGGCCTGGGCTATGTCGGCCTGCCACTGGCCGTCGAATTCGGCAAGCTGTACCCCACGGTCGGCTACGACATCAACGCCCCGCGGGTGGCAGAACTCCAGGCCGGCAAAGACGCCACCCTGGAGGTCGAGCCCGAACTTCTGGCCAGCGCCAAACACCTGTCCTACACCACTAACCTCCATGATATTGCAGACTGCAATGTCTATATCGTGACCGTGCCGACGCCGATTGATAAGTATAATCGACCAGACTTGAGTCCCCTGGAAAAGGCCAGCAGCGCCATAGGTAAAATTGTCGCCGAGGGCGATGTGGTTATTTTTGAATCAACGGTGTACCCCGGCGCCACCGAAGAAGTCTGTATCCCCATTATCGAAAATGTCTCCGGGTTAAAATTTAACCAGCAATTTCACGCCGGCTATAGCCCCGAGCGCATTAACCCCGGTGACAAGGAACACCGGGTAACCTCCATTCTCAAGGTCACCTCAGGTTCTACCCCTGAGATAGCCGACTATGTTGATGCGTTATACCGCAGCATCATCACCGCCGGGACCCATAAAGCCAGCAGCATCAAGGTGGCTGAAGCCGCCA
>JAWOIE010000061.1:0-12301 GCA_046484825.1 Gammaproteobacteria bacterium
TTCCGCCGGCAGGTCATCCACCAGGAGCGTACAGTAACGGCCGCTATCCTCCTGAAACAGAGAAACCTGTGCCATTATCAGTGAGCTGACTAACATTTTTTGCTGGCCACGCGACAACACGGACTGGGCCAGCTTGCCCGCAAATTTAAAGCGGAGTTCTGCCCGGTGAGGCCCATAATGTGTGTATCCGCGTTCCAGGTCCGCCTGGATGCTGGTCGCCAGTAAGTCCTCCAGGGACTTGTCCCGACTCCAGCCACGAAAGTAGTCTGTCTCCGGGGTTTGTTCGATCAACTCCTCACAAAAGGGTTTGATGTACTCCTGCAGGCGATTGATGTAGTGCTGCCGCTTTTGATCAATGCTTTTTGAAATTTCGATGAGTTGTGGGTCCAGGGACAGGGCCACCTGCTTGCGGCCCTGACGCAGGGCACTATTACGCTGTTTCAGCACGCGATTATAGGTACGCCAGACATCGGCAAATTGTTGTTCCACGTGGAACACACCCCAGTCGAGCATTTTACGCCGGATTTTTGGTCCCTGCTCCAGGACCCGATGCGACTCAGGGTTGATAATCTGTAAGGGTAACAACTGAGCAATCTGTGAAGTCTTGTGAATATCCTCGCCGTTGAGGCGCAGGCGTATATCATGACGACTACGCTGCACCCCGATACGATCGGAGCCGTGGAGGGATTTTTGCAGACCACTTACCAACAGGGCAGTACTGTCGTGCTGGATAATGTGCTCCATATGCAAGGTCCGGAAGGAACGGGCCGTAGCAAGGATATGGATGGCCTCAAGAATGCTGGTTTTCCCCGCCGCATTATGCCCAAACACAAGATTGAGTCCGGCTACGGGTTCCAGCTCAGCCTGGCTTATATTGCGCACATGTTGAATGGCCAGCTGCTGCAGGCTCATGGGGATCTACGCCAATCGTGATGGCATTACAAGCGCATGGGCATGACGACATAGCGCGAGTGCACATCGCCGACACCGCAGATCAGGCAGCTGTGATTGGAATCGGTAAAGTAGAGCTCGGCATCATCAGATTTGACCGCATTGAGGGCATCGAGTAAATAACTCACATTGAAACCAATCTCAAATTCATCCCCATGATAGCTGACTTCAATTTCCTCTTCCGCCTCTTCCTGTTCCGGGTTGTGTACCGTTGCGCGTAGCAGGTTTTCACTGAAGGAGATGCGCATACCACGATATTTTTCATTGGAGAGAATGGAGGCGCGACTGAATGCCTGGTGCAACAGGCTACGGGAACAGACAATCTTGGTGCCATCCACCCTTGGGATAACCTGTTGATAATCCGGGAACTTGCCGTCAATAAGCTTCGAAGTGAAGCTAACTTCTGGTAACTTGATGCGAACGTGATTGCTACTCAGAGTAATGGCGACGGGTACACTGCTGTCATCGAGAAGGCGGGCGATTTCCAGCACCCCTTTGCGCGGGATAATTATCTGCCGGGTCTCGGTAATATTGATATCCAGGTCTTGATGACAGATCGCCAGGCGATGGCCATCGGTAGCCACGGTATTCAACCCTGTGTTGCTGATCTCAAACAACATGCCGTTGAGGTAGTAACGGACGTCCTGCTGTGCCATGGAAAATTGGGTCTGTTCAATCAGACGCTTTAACTGATTTTGTGGTACTTCGAAACTGAAGTTGGTCTCGATGTTGTCCAGACTGGGATATTCGTTGGCCGGCAGGGTCGACAGGCTAAAACGGCTACGGCCGGATTTAATAATGGCCTTGTCATTATCGACGTGTAGCTGGATCTGGGCATTCTCAGGCAGGCTTTTACAGATATCGACAAATTTGCGCGCGGGGATGGTGAAATCACCATCGCCGTCCGTCTCGATAGCAATACTGGCAAACATCTGCACTTCGAGGTCAGTGCCCGTCATGGAAAGTTGCCCGGCATTTACCTGCATAAGCAAATTACTCAGGATCGGGCTGGTCTGACGTTTTTCAACGACACCACTGATAACCTGAAGCGGTTTAAGCAGGGTTTCACGTGAGAAGGTAAGTTTCATAAATAATATTATATAGATATTTAAAATCTGTTGTTATTACTATTAAGCAAGCCGTTATCTGTGGGTAACTGGTTATTTTCCAGTAAAATCAGCAATCTATGTTAAATAACATAACCGGGATAATCTGGCAATAGGTAGTGTTCTTCCTGTGGATAATATGTGTTTAACATTCATTATTGGCTAGCGTCCTTGATTTACCCTGAACTATACATGACTTATACACAGCTTATGTACTCAGAATTCGTAACAGGTTGGCATGGTCTTCGCGAATTCGGCCATCGGCCTCCTTGAGTTCTACAATCTTGCGACAGGCATGCAGTACCGTGGTGTGGTCGCGGCCACCAAAGGCGTCCCCAATTTCCGGCAGGCTGTGGTTGGTGAGTTCCTTGCAAAGACTCATGGCTACCTGGCGCGGACGGGCAATGGAGCGATTGCGCCGTTTCGAGAGCAGGTCGGCGACGCGGATCTTGTAATATTCGGCGGTGGTTTTTTGAATATTTTCAATGGTCACCAGCTTGTCCTGCAGGGCAAGCAGGTCCTTTAGGGCATCCTTGGCAAAGGCCATGGTGATGGGCTTGCCGGTAAACAGGGCGTTGGCAATAACACGCCGCAGTGCGCCTTCGAGTTCGCGGATGTTGGAACGAATGCGCTTGGCAATGAAAAAGGCGACCTCGTTGGGCAGGTCAATTTTCGATTGCTCGGCCTTGCTCATGAGTATGGCCACGCGGGTCTCCAGCTCCGGGGGTTCGATGGCCACGGTCAGGCCCCAGCCAAAGCGGGATTTCAGGCGTTCCTCCAGACCATCGACCTCTTTGGGGTAGCGGTCACAGGTGAGAATCACCTGTTGATCGCCTTCAAGCAGAGAATTGAAGGTATGAAAAAACTCTTCCTGAGAACGTTCTTTGCGGGCAAAAAACTGGATATCGTCAATCAGCAGGGCATCGACGGAGCGATAATACTTTTTGAATTCGTCGATCTTGTTGTGCTGTAGCCCCTTGACCATGTCACCGACAAAGCGTTCCGAGTGCAGATACACCACCCGCGCCCCGGGCTTTTGCGCGGCAATCATGTTGCCGACGGCATGCATGAGGTGGGTCTTGCCCAGACCGACACCACCATAAATAAACAAGGGGTTATAGGCCTTGCCCGGGTTTTCGCCGACCTGCAAAGAGGCGGCCTTGGCCAGCTGGTTGGACTTACCCTCGACAAAATTGGCAAAGGTGTAATTGGGGTTGAGGCTGCTGACATGAGCACTCGTCACCGCGGCCGCCTTGCTGGTGCCAGCAGAAAAGTCCGGGCGTGCCGGCGCGCTGTAGGGTTTTTCCGCTACCGTGCTGTGCTGGCTGCCGATCTCCAGGCTGATACTGGCGGGTTGTTGCAGGATATCGCTGGCGATATCTTCTATGCTTTTGAGGTAGCGTTCGGCCACCCAGTCAAGCACAAAGCGATTGGGGGCCAGCAGGCGCAGACCGGCCGTGGCATCAACCGCATGCAGGGGTCGGATCCAGGTACTGAATTGCTGGGGAGACAGCTCCCCCTCCAGGCGTTGCAGACACTTATGCCAGAGAGATTCAGACACCCTTGGTTGGCCTCGGTAGTTTTTGTGTGGGTTGAGAAAAAAACGCAGTGTAGTTTACTTGGGAACAAAAAAGTTATCCACAGGCAAACACGTTTAATCTCGGAGATTCTGGTTGACAGCAGGCGGGTCAGCACTTACTATTCCCGGCCCTTTTCCAGTGTGGCAAAAGGGTAATAACTTATTGATTTATTAGGCTTCCGCATATGAAACAGACATTTCAGCCAAGCACTTTGAAACGCGCCCGTACCCATGGGTTCCGTGCCCGCATGGCCACACGTAACGGTCGCAAGATCATCAATGCCCGTCGCGCCAAAGGCCGTAAGGTACTGACCGCTTAATTGTCGTGGCGGCAAGGCGGTTTACCCGTCAACAGCGGTTGGTCCAGGCAGTTGATTTTGAGCGGGTTTTTGCAAAACCGGCGCGCCGCACGGACAAGTACTTTACTATTCTCTATCTCTGCAACGACGGTGATGTGGCGCGTCTGGGTCTGGCCATTTCCAAAAAACGCGCCCGCCGCGCCGTGGATCGCAACCGTATAAAACGTCTGGTGCGGGAAAGTTTTCGCCAGCACCAGGATGAACTACAGGGATGTGATTTTATTGTCCTGGCACAAAATGCCACCGCCAGCGCCGACAATCCCACCCTCTTCAAAGCCCTGCAGAACCACTGGCGCCAGTTGAGCAAACAATGAAGCACATTGTCCTCTGGCTGATCAGCGCCTATCGCCTGATATTGAGTCCCTTTATCGGTCAGCATTGCCGATTTACGCCTACCTGTTCGGAATATGCACATACAGCCATATCAAGATACGGTACACTACGCGGCGGGTGGCTCGCCGTGCGCCGCATCGGCCGGTGTCACCCGTGGTGCGAGGGCGGATATGACCCTGTACCGGAAAATATCAAGTATCAAAATTCAAAGCACAGAGAAAAGAATTAGCTCATGGAACAACAACGCACCTTATTGCTCATCGCCCTGTTTGTCGTCATGTTTTTGATCTGGGATGCCTGGCAACGTGACTATGCCGTGCCCCGCAGTCCGGCGGTCAGCAGCCAGACCCCGAGTCAGGCAACGCCTGCCTATGACGAGGTGCCGCTGGCCACGGATACCCCGGTCGTTACCGCGACGGACGCCAGTGCCGGGGTCCCGGCGGCGCGCCGCGACTTGGTAGCTGGTACCCAACGGGTGCGGGTCACGACGGACCTGTTTGATATCGAGCTGGACACCCGAGGCGCTGACCTGCGCCGGGTGGACTTGCTGCAGTATCCGGTAGAGGTGACCGACAGGGACAACCCGCTGCGCTTGATGGACGATGAGCCGCCGCGTGTCTTTATTGCCCAGGGGGGCTTTGCCGCCAAACGCCAGAGCGATTCGAGCATCCTGATTTCCGCCCCAAACCACAACACCGTCTACCAGGCTGCGGCGAACCGCTTTGAGCTGGCCGACGGCAGCAACGAACTCGTGGTGCCGTTTCGCTGGACCAGCCCGGACGGCGTGCACTTCATCAAGGAATATCGCTTCAAGCGAGACAGTTATCTGATTGACGTCGTTTACCATATCGACAACCCAACCGAAAAGGCCTGGCAGGGCAATCTCTATAATCAGTTGCAACGCATGCCCCTGCCGGACAGCGACTCGCAAATGTTTATTTATACCTATACCGGCGGCATCATCTATAGCGACGAGGACAAATACCAGAAAATCAGCTTTAGTGATATGCAGAGCAAGAACCTGGATCGTGAGATCCAGGGGGGCTGGACCGCCATGATCCAGCACTATTTTCTCGCCGCCTGGGTGCCCAGCCGTGACGAGCGTTTTCGCTATTACAGCCGGGCCACCGACAACGAACGCTATATTCTCGGCATGACCAGTCCCGCGTATCAGGTAGCCGCTGGCGAACGCCGTGCCCTGCAGGCCAGCCTGTTTGTCGGCCCCAAGTTGCAGGATGAGCTGGAGGTGATTGCCCCGGGCCTGGAGCTGACGGTCGATTACGGCATGCTGACCTTTATTGCCAAA
Source organism: Gammaproteobacteria bacterium (assembly GCA_046484825.1). Lineage (GTDB taxonomy): Bacteria > Pseudomonadota > Gammaproteobacteria > UBA6429 > Thiohalophilaceae > CAJYAN01. The sequence continues at coordinate 5,635 of JAWOIE010000061.1, forward strand.
CCTATATTCTGGTTGTTGCGCAAGATCCACAACGTGGTGGGCAACTGGGGCTGGTCGATCATTTTCCTGACCCTGATTATCAAACTGGTCTTCTATAAATTATCCGAGACCAGTTACAAGTCCATGGCCAACATGCGCCGGGTACAACCACGCATGAAGGCGTTGAAGGATCGCTATGGTGATGACCGTGCGCAAATGAACAAGGCACTCATGGACCTGTACAAGAAAGAGAAAATCAATCCCCTCGGTGGTTGTTTCCCGATCCTGATTCAGATCCCGGTGTTCATCGCCCTCTACTGGGTCTTGCTGGAAAGTGTCGAGCTGCGTCAGGCGCCGTTTATGCTCTGGATTCAGGACATGTCCACGGCCGACCCTTATTTTGTGCTTCCGATCCTCATGGGGGTCACCATGGTCGTGCAGCAAAAACTCAATCCAACGCCGCTGGATCCTATTCAGGCAAAAATGATGATGATCCTGCCGCTGGTGTTTACCGTGTTCTTCGCCTTTTTCCCGGCGGGGCTGGTACTGTACTGGGTAGTCAATAACATCCTCTCTATTGCCCAGCAGTGGTATATCACCCGTAAGATCGTCGACAAGGCCAAGTAGTCCTTCACCCAAATCGGACCATGGGTTAACCATGCAGACTACCGATACGATCGCCGCCCAGGCCACTCCCGCAGGTCGGGGTGGCGTGGGGATTGTGCGTATTTCCGGCCCCGCCTGCCAGGGTCTGGCGCAGCAGTTGCTCGGCAAGTTACCGCCACCGCGCTATGCTCAGTATGGCGCCTTTTATGATGATGTCGGCAAAGTTCTCGATGAGGGTATTGCCCTCTACTTTCCCGCACCCCACTCCTTTACCGGTGAAGACGTCCTCGAACTGCAGGGCCACGGTGGGCCCGTGGTCCTGGATCTGATCCTGCAACATATTTACAGTCTGGGTGTGCGCCCCGCCCGCCCCGGAGAGTTTTCCGAGCGCGCCTTTCTCAACGACAAGCTCGACCTGGCCCAGGCCGAGGCGATCGCGGACCTTATCGATGCCGGTTCGCAACAGGCGGCGCGCTCGGCGTTGCGCTCCCTGCAGGGTGAATTTTCCCTGCTGGTGGACAACCTGAGCGAGGCCATTATGGGCCTGCGCATGTATGTGGAGGCGGCCATTGATTTTCCCGAAGAGGAAATCGACTTTCTTGCCGACCGGCATATCGAGCGCAAACTGGCCGAGGTCGATGGCGAGCTGGCGGCGATAAGACAGGCCGCCCGCCAGGGCGTATTGTTAAAGGAAGGTATGCAGGTGGTGCTGGCAGGGCGACCCAACGCGGGTAAGTCCAGCCTGTTAAACGCCCTGGCCGGGCGGGAGTCCGCCATTGTGACCGACATCCCCGGTACGACCCGTGACCTGGTGCGCGAGGAAATTCACATTGACGGCATGCCGCTGCACATCATTGATACCGCCGGCCTGCGCGATAGTGAGGATCGCGTGGAACAGGAGGGGATTAAGCGCACGCGGCAGATGATGACACAGGCGGATCGCATCCTGCTCTTGCTGGATCCGCACGACGATGCCGCGAGTATCGCCGGCCTGCTGGCGGAATTGCCCCCCGACCTGCCGGTGACGCTGATACACAACAAAATCGACCTGACGGGTCAGCCCGCGCGCTTGCTCGACACCGCCACAGGCACCGAGGTGTATTTATCAGCGAAGCAGGGCACCGGGCTGGAGTTGTTGCGCGATCACCTGAAAAACTGCAGCGGTTTTTCCGGTAGCAATGAAGGCCTGTTTATGGCGCGCCGGCGTCACCTTGAGGCGCTGGAAAAGGCGACGCATTATATGGCCAGTGCCCGGAGCCAGTTGGTCGACTACAGGGCCGGCGAACTCCTCGCCGAAGAATTGCGCCAGGCGCAGCAGGCCCTGGGAGAAATTACCGGCGCGGTGAGTAGCGACGCGTTGCTGGGCAGAATTTTTTCGTCTTTTTGTATCGGTAAATAGCCACAACCACCAAGGAGGTGTAGACATGAGTGATGAGCTGAAAAGGAAACTCAGCGAGGAACAGTATCACGTCACCCAGGAAAAAGGCACCGAGCGACCGTTCACCGGTGCGTTCTGGGACAACAAGACGGACGGTATTTATACCTGTATCGTTTGTGGCGAGTCCTTGTTTGATTCGAGCAGCAAGTTTGATTCCGGCACGGGCTGGCCAAGTTTTTTTCGGCCCCTGGGAGATGCGGTTGAAGAAGAGCGCGACCACAGTCATGGTATGGTACGCGTCGAAGTCCACTGCAAAAAGTGTGGTGCCCATCTGGGCCACGTCTTTGACGATGGGCCGCAACCCACCGGGATGCGCTACTGTATTAATTCCGCATCACTGGATTTGAAAGAGAAATAATAGAATCGTACCCACGAGATTAGACCCACGCGCCCACTGGGCGTGTGGGTCCGCCGTCGTCAGTAACAGGGGCACAGCCGCTGCCTGCACTGAGGCGAACAGGCTGCGGGTGAGAGCAGTAGCAGAAAGGCCCCTGCACCTATAACGTGCGTGCCCGCATGTACGATACTTCCGAGATATCGTGCCAGGCCTTGGCCTGATCGCGAAAGGCCACAAAGGACTCATAGACCTTTTTGCTGTCCTTGTCCTTGGCGGCCAGTTCCTGAACGACCTCGTCAGACAGACGTCGCAGTTTGGCCAGCACATCGTCGGGATACTGTTTCAGCTGTACCTTGTGTTGGGTAACCAGGGTATGCAGGGCGGAATTATTGCGCGCGGTGTACTCCGCCAGCATGTCCTGATTCACCACCTTGCAGGCATTGCGGACAATACTCTGCAGGTCGCGGGGTAGCGCCTCCATGGCCGTTTTGTTGATGATGGCCTCCAGGGTGGTGCCGGGTTCATGCCAGCCGGGGTAGTAATAAAACTTGGCCACCTTGTGTAGCCCAAAGGCGAGGTCGTTGTAGGGGCCGACAAACTCGGTGGCGTCAATGGCGCCGGACTGGAGCGAGGTGTAGAGCTCACCGCCGGGCAGGCTTACGGGTGTGCCGCCGGCGCGTTTGAGGACTTCACCGCCGAGACCGGGGATGCGCATTTTCAGGCCGTTGAGGTCCTTGATGGATTTGATCTCCTTATTAAACCAGCCACCCATCTGCACGCCGGTGTTGCCGGCGGCGGCGGGGATCAGATTAAAGCCGGCATAGATCTGTTCCCACAATTGCAGGCCACCGCCGTGGTAGAGCCAGCCATTCATTTCCTGTCCGGTGAGGCCAAAGGGCACGGCGGCAAAAAATTGTGCCGCTTCACTCTTGCCCTTCCAGTAGTAGGCCGCGCCGTGTCCCATTTCGGCGGTACCACGCGACACCGCATCAAAGATCTCAAAGGCCGGGACCAGTTCGTTGGCGCCAAAGACCTTGACTTCAAGACGACCATTGGTCATTTCGGTAATGAGTTTGGCGAGGTTGTTGGCGCCGGTGCCCAGGCCGGGAAAGTTTTTTGGCCAGGTGGTGACCATTTTCCACTGAATTTTGCTGTTGGCGTGAACGGCGGGGGCCGTGGTGATGGCGGTGCTGCCCAAGAGTGCGCCGGCACCGATACCTTTTACAAAATCGCGTCGTTTCATAGTCGCATTCCTTGTCTGCTGGAGTGAAGGTTTATGGCTGTTTATATTTTAAACAGCCAGACGGTAAATTCTTATATAACTGTATGATACGATCATTTTTGCCAGTGGCTTATCAAGTTAGTCGTGTAAGCCGTTAGTTGTAATAGAGTTTAAATAATAAAGCCAATTGCCAGTGGATCACGTTTAAATCATCTGCCATTATTTCGCGATGAACGATTTTTGTACTTGTTACAACACGGACGCGGGCGACAAAGTACAATAACAAAAACAGGACCTGCATGGAAAATTCTCCGGGGGTGATCAAAAAGCGACTGACCTGGTCAGTCGCGGCCAGTGTCGCATGGGCGCCCATTGCCGCCTATCTGGTCGCGGCCTTTTTTGGCCTGCTGGATCACGGCGCCCTGCTCAGCCACCCGCTGTTCTCGTTACTCGTTCTCAGTTATGTCGCCATTGTCAGCGGCGTGGCCGTATACTTTTATCGTTTTCCCGACCCGGTGCTCGCCTGGATTGAGCAACATCCCGCCGGTGGTGAACTCCCTGCCGAGCTGGATCAACACCTGCAGAGTTTTAGCAGCGCCTACTGGCTGTGCTTTCTGATTCCAATATTAATGATCCCAACCATTCATCACTGGGCCCTGACCTCGATCGGCGGCACCCAAGCCGCGATCAGTCTGCTGCAGTTTATGTTGTTGCACCTGGTCATTGCCACGATCGTCGGCATGCCCGGCTATTTACATTCCCTGCGCCTGCTCGGCGGCCTGGCGCGCTATACCGGTGTCACCGCAGTACATATCAGCATGCGCACCAAGATGTTGCTGGTCGGGGCCTATGTGCCCTTGCTAACGACCACGGTGTTGTTGAAATACTACTGGTGGAAGACCCAGTTTCTCAGCACGGAAATTCTCCTCGCCTGGGGTCTGCTGGGTATGTCGGCCATTGTCATTACCAGTATTGCCATTCGCAGCCTCAATCAGTCGCTGCGACCAGTGAGTAAACTGATCAAGATGCACAGCACCCAGCGCCACGAGCAGCTGGCGGACAAGGTCCAGCCCCGCTCCAGTGACGAAGTGGGCTATCTGGTGCAAATGCTCAAGTCCCTGTTTCAGCGTCTGGGTGAACAGGAAAACCATGTGCAGGCCATTGTCGAGCAGGCGGCCGAGGGCATTATTACCGTGAACCACGGTTTTATGATCGTGACCTTTAACCCGGCGGCCGAGGCGCTGTTCGGTTACAGCGCCAACGAGGTTTATGGCCAGCCGCTCAGTCGACTCTTGCCGAACCTGACCTGTGATGGTGATGTGCAGCACCCCGAGCAAAAGGATGTCATGGGCCGCCACCGGGATGGCCATAACATGATTATGTCACTGCGCCTGAGTCCGATGCAGTCGGAGGGCGACCATTACTATGTCTGTTTGATTGCCGACATTACCGAACGCAAGGCCGCCGAGCAGAAGCTCTCTGAAACCGAGGCGCGTTACCGCAACCTGGTGGAGACGGCGCACGACCTGGTGTGGAGCATGGACATCAGCGGCCACTGGAGCTATCTGAACAATGCCGCCAGCAGTATCTATGGTTATCAGCCCAAGGAAATGCAGGGCCGCCACTTTAGTGAGTTTCAGGCGGCAGAGTCCAAAGAGCGCGATCAGGCGGCGTTGGAGCAGGTCCTCGAAGGTGATGAACTCCTGATGTATGAAACCGTACACATCGACAAGGAAGGCCAGCCGCGCTTTATCAGTTTTAATGCCCGGCCCATCTGCGACGCCTTTGGTAACATCACACAGATCAGCGGTACCGCGCGCGACATTACCGCGCAAAAGGTCTTTGAACGTGAGCTCACCTATCAGGCCCAGCATGACAGTCTGACCGGCCTGTTTAATCGCAACTATTTTCAGACCGAACTCGAGCGCCTGGTATCGCGGGTGGCGCGCAGTGCCGCGGAGTGTGCCCTGCTCTATCTCGACCTGGATCAATTCAAATACGTCAATGACACCATTGGTCATGCCGCTGGCGACCGTCTGTTACGCGAGTGCACGCAAATGCTCAAGGCCAAAATTCGCGAGGGTGACCTGCTGGCGCGTTTTGGTGGCGATGAATTTACCGTGCTGCTGTATAACGTCGATCACGAAGGTGCCGAGCGGGTTGCCGAAAATATTCGTCAGTTGTTTGAGAGTTATCGTTTCTATGACAGTGGTCAGGCCTTCAATGTCACCTGTAGCATCGGTGTGACCCTGGTCAACGCCCACAGCCTGAGCGCCGATGAGGTCATGGCACAGGCCGACCTGGCCTGTCATGTGGCGAAGAATCTTGGCCGCAACAAGATCCACATCTATAACGCGGAAGACCGGCAAAAGGACGGCATGGCCGAAGATGTGGGTTGGGCCACGCGGGTGCGCGATGCCATCGACAAGGAAATGTTCCGTCTCTGGTTTCAGCCCATTTACTCCATTGCCGATGGCAAGGTGCATGACTATGAGGTGCTGCTGCGCATGAACACCGAGGACGGTGGTTTTATTATGCCCGGGGGTTTTATGCCGGCGGCGGAGCGCTTCGGCCTGGCCAACAGCGTGGATCGCTGGACCGTGACCCGTGCCATGGAACACCTGTCACTGCTGCATGAAAACAATCACTTTGTGCGTTTTTCCATTAACCTTTCCGGACAGGCCTTTGAAGACAAACAACTGTTGCCCATGATCAGCAGTATTCTCAAGGACAGCAAGCTGGACCCTTCGGCCCTGACCTTTGAGATCACCGAGACTGCGGCCATTGCCAATATGCGCGCGGCCATCAACTTTATCGGCAAGCTCAAGGACATTGGCTGTCAGTTTGCCCTGGATGATTTCGGCACCGGTTTTTGTTCGTTTACCTATCTCAAGCACCTGCCCGTCGACAAGCTCAAGATCGATGGCTCCTTTGTCCAGGGTATGGCCAACGCCCATGTGGACCAGGCCATGGTGCAGTCCATGAACCAGATCGCCCACGCCCTGGGTAAGCAGACCATTGCCGAGTTTGTGGAAAATGAGGTGACCCTGTCGATCCTGCGTGACTTCGGCGTGGACTATGCGCA
>JAWOIE010000069.1:0-14342 GCA_046484825.1 Gammaproteobacteria bacterium
GCATTGCCCCGGATCTGGAGTGGCTCCAGCAACCCGCCGCCCACATTATTGGTCTGAATGACCCTACCTACCCCGCCTTGCTCAAGGAGATCCCCGACCCGCCTGCGTTGCTGTTTGTCTACGGCGACCCCGCGGTACTCAATCTGCCGCAGCTGGCAATGGTGGGGAGTCGCAACCCCTCCCCCATGGGGGCCGAGACCGCCCGGGATTTTGCCGGCCACCTGGCGGGCTGGGGACTGGGCATTACCAGCGGTCTGGCGCAGGGCATTGACGCCGCCAGCCACGCAGGCGCCCTAGACGCCGGTGGCGTCACCATCGCGGTGACCGGCACCGGTCTGGATCGGGTCTATCCGGCGCAGCACCGTGACCTGGCGCATCGTATCGCCGAGCAGGGAGCGCTGGTGTCGGAGTTTCCGGCGGGGACACCGCCACTGACGCCAAATTTCCCCCGCCGCAATCGCATTATTAGCGGACTGTGCATGGGCACCCTGGTGGTGGAGGCCGCGGTGCAGAGCGGCTCGCTGATTACCGCCCGCCAGGCCCTGGAGCAGGGTCGCGAGGTCTTCGCCGTGCCGGGTTCGATCCACAACCCCCAATCGCGCGGTTGCCACAGCCTGATTCGCCAGGGCGCCAAGCTGGTGGAGATGGCGCAGGATATTTTCGAGGAACTGGGTGGCTTCATGCCGGTTACCGGGGCTGATGCCGCCGCGGCCGAGCCCGGATCTGATTTCGCGCTGGATGAGGAATACCACAAGGTGCTTGCCAGCGTGGGCCATGAGCCGGCCTCGGTGGATAGTGTGGTATTAAGGAGTGGATTGACGGCAGAGGCGGTTTGCTCCATGCTCTTGGTATTGGAATTGCAAGGTTATCTGAAGTCTATGACAGGTGGATACTATTGCCGGACCGGAAAGAGGACCTGAAATGAAAGAAAGCATTCTCGACGTGCTGATGTATCTGTTTGAAAACTATATGAATGATGACATAGAATTCGACGCGGACGAAGAATCCCTGCGCGTCGAACTGCTCGAGGCCGGCTTTGGCGCGGGCGAGATTTCCAAGGCCTTTGACTGGCTGGAAGGACTGGCCAGTCTGCAAAATAATCCGGACGCCTTTGAACCGGTCAACTCCGGTTCGATTCGTATTTATACCGAAAAGGAATCCATCAAGCTGCACGTCGATTGCCGCGGCTTTTTGCAATTTCTGGAGCAGACCGGCGTTCTGGACCACCTGACCCGTGAGCTGGTCGTAGACCGCGTCATGGCGCTGGAGTCCGAAGAGATTGATCTGGACCAGCTCAAGTGGGTAGTCTTGATGGTGCTGTTTAACCAGCCGGGGCGTGAAGAGGCCTACACCTGGATGGAAGATTTTGTGTTTGATGAAGCGCCGGCGGTGTTGCATTGAGCGGTAGTAACAAGGGTAAAACGATGTGCCCGCCGTATTGCGGGCATTTGTATTTAGGGGGCTGGTCAAAATAATATTTACATTCGGCCGCGCCCGATGTTGACAACATTATTTCGACTAACCCCCTTAAGGCGACGGGAAAACCTATGTCAAAAAGTCTGGTCATCGTAGAGTCACCGGCCAAGGCCAAGACCATTAAGAAGTATCTGGGCAAGGGCTTTGAAGTCCTGGCCTCGTATGGTCATGTCCGCGACCTGCTCCCCAAGGAGGGCGCGGTAGACCCGGAGCACGACTTCGCCATGAAGTATCAGCTCATTGAAAAAAATCAGAAGCATGTCGACACCATCGCCAAGGCGATGAAAAAGGCCGACGTCCTCTATCTCGCGACGGATCCGGATCGCGAAGGCGAGGCCATCTCCTGGCACCTGTACGAAATTCTCAAAGACAAGGGCGCGCTCAAGGACAAGACCGTGGGTCGTGTCACCTTTCATGAAATCACCAAGCGCGCCATTAACGAGGCCATAGAACACCCGCAGCAACTGTCGCAGGACATGATCAACGCGCAACTGGCGCGGCGTGCCCTGGATTATCTGGTCGGCTTTAATCTGTCGCCGCTGCTGTGGAAAAAGATCCGTCGTGGCCTGTCTGCCGGACGTGTACAGAGTCCGGCCTTGCGCATGATTGTTGAGCGCGAGATGGAGATCGAAAAATTCAAGCCACGGGAATACTGGACCGTTGAGGCCGAGGTCGAGAGTGACAAGCAGCCCTTTAGCGCCAAGCTGGTGCAATACGCGGGTAAAAAACTTTCCCAGTTCACCCTCAATAATGAAAAAAAGGCCGCCCAGGCCGAAAAGGATCTGAACGCCGCCGCGCAGGGCAAGCTGCACATCAGCAAGGTGGAAAAGAAACAGCGCAAACGCAATCCGGCGGCGCCCTTCACCACCTCGACCCTGCAACAGGAAGCCTCGCGCAAGCTGGGCTTTACCGCAAAAAAGACCATGATGGTGGCGCAGCAACTTTATGAAGGGATTGACCTCGGTGGCGAGACCGTGGGTTTGATCACCTATATGCGTACCGACTCGGTGACCCTGGCCAATGATGCCCTGGAAGAGATTCGCGGCTATATCGCCGACAAGTTTGGCCAGGACAATGTCCCGGACGAGCCGCGTATTTTCAAGACCAAGGCCAAGAATGCACAGGAGGCGCATGAGGCGATACGCCCGACTTCCGTCAATCACGAACCGGCGGCCATCAAGTCGCACCTGAGCAAGGACCAGTCTCGTCTCTATGACCTGATCTGGAAACGCACCGTGGCCAGTCAGATGATCCATGCCACGCTCGATACCGTTGCCGTGGACCTGAACGCCGGTGAGCAGCATATGTTTCGCGCCAATGGCTCGACCCTGGTGATCCCCGGTTTTATGGCGGTCTACCAGGAAGGTAAGGACGACAGCAAGGACGATGATTCGGATCACCTGCTGCCACCACTGAAAGAGGGTGATAGCGTCGACCTGCTCAAGGTCAAACCGGAACAGCACTTTACCGAGCCACCGCCGCGTTACACCGAGGCGTCTCTAGTCAAATCACTGGAAGAACACGGTATCGGGCGCCCCTCGACCTATGCCTCGATCATCTCGACTCTGCAGTCACGTGAATATGTCGAGATGGACAAGAAGCGTTTTATGCCAACGGATGTTGGCCGCATTGTGAATAAATTCCTCACCGAGCACTTCACCCAGTACGTCGACTATGACTTTACCGCCAACATGGAAGACGAGCTGGATGCCATCGCCCGTGGCGAGGAAGACTGGGTACCCATGATGCACAAGTTCTGGAAACCCTTTAAGGCCCTGGTCGAAGACAAGGACGCCAATGTCGATCGCAAGGACGTCACCCATGAGGCCCTGGAAGAAAAGTGTCCCAAGTGTGGTGGCTCACTGGCCATTCGTCTGGGGCGACGGGGCCGCTTTATCGGTTGCGACAATTACCCCGAGTGTGATTACACCCGTAACGTCAACGATGACGCCGATGCCGAACCGGAGACCGTGGATCGCAAGTGCCCGCAGTGTGAATCGGATTTGATTATTCGTCACGGTAAGTACGGCAAGTTTATCGGTTGTAGTGGTTATCCCGACTGTCGTTATATCGAACCGCTGGAAAAACCGAAGGACATGGGCGTGGTGTGTCCCGAGTGTAAAAAGGGCAGCATGCTGGAGCGCAAGTCGCGGCGCGGCAAGATTTTTTATTCCTGCGAACACTATCCCACCTGTAAATATGCCGTCTGGAATCAGCCGGTGAACGAAAAGTGCCCCGACTGTGGCTGGCCCATGCTGACCCTCAAGACCACCAAGCGTCACGGTACGCAAAAGGTCTGCCCGCAGGATGACTGCAAGTATGTCGAGGATGTTGAAGATGTCGAAGACAGCGACACGGATGAGCAGGCCAGCGCCTAGTCGGTCACGCTAAGACCGTGACGAAAACCCCGGCGGACGAATCGATTCAGGAGGCGGTCGCGGCCTTGCGCCGTGGCGGTATTATTGCCTATCCCACCGAGGCGGTGTTTGGCCTGGGCTGTGACCCCCGTCAGCCGCACAGCATTCAACGCCTGCTGGACATCAAGCAGCGCCCCGCCGCCAAGGGTCTGATCCTGATCGCCAGCACGGTCGCGCAGTTAGTACCTTATCTTGACCTGTCGCAGCTCAGCGCCGCGCGCTGGCAGGAAATACAGTCGTGCTGGCCCGGCCCGGTCACCTGGTTAGTCCCCGCCGCCGCGCAGGTCGGCGCAGAGATCCGCGGGGTGCATACCAGTGTCGCAGTGCGCGTCTCGGCGCACGCGCGGGTGCAGGCACTGTGCGATGCCTTTGATGGCGCCATCATTTCCACCAGTGCCAATCTCAGCGGCCAGCCACCGGCGCGCAGCGCGGCGCAGACCCGCGCGCAACTGGGCGAACGACTGGACTATATTCTGCCGGGCGAAGTGGGCGGGGCGCGCAACCCCAGCGAGATTCGTGATGCCCGCAGTGGTAAGATCATCCGCCCCGCGGACGACAACGAGACCAAACATGAGTGAAGTGAATACCCAGGCGGTAAAAGAATACCTGCTCGGCCTGCAGGACAGTATCTGTCAGGCCCTGGCCGAGGAAGACGGTGGCGAAGGTTTTCGCGAGGACCGCTGGGAGCGTGACGCCGGTGGCGGGGGTCGCTCGCGTGTCCTCGAGGGCGGCCGGGTATTTGAAAAGGCCGGCATCAATTTCTCCCACGTCTATGGCGCGGGCCTGCCGGCATCGGCCACCGCCCACCGCCCCGAACTGGCCGGTCGCCGTTTCCAGGCCATGGGGGTGTCGCTGGTGATTCACCCACACAATCCCTATGTGCCCACCTCGCACGCCAATGTGCGGTTTTTTATTGCCGAGAAAGACGGTGCCGACCCGGTGTGGTGGTTTGGCGGCGGTTTTGACCTGACGCCCTACTATGGCGTTGATGAAGACGTGATCCACTGGCACCAGACCGCCCGGCAGGCCTGTGACCCCTTCGGTGCGGACGTCTACGCAAAATACAAACACTGGTGCGATGAATACTTCTATCTCAGGCACCGCGACGAACCCCGCGGGGTCGGCGGCCTGTTTTTCGACGACCTGAATGAATGGGGCTTCGAAAAGAGTTTTGCCTTTATGCAAAGCGTGGGTGACCACTATATCCCGGCCTATGTGCCGATTGTGGCGCGCCGCAAGGCGCATGACTATGGCGAGCGCGAGCGCGAGTTTCAGCTCTATCGGCGTGGCCGCTATGTGGAATTCAACCTGGTCTACGACCGGGGCACCCTGTTCGGTCTGCAGACCGGGGGCCGCACCGAGTCGATCCTGATGTCACTGCCACCCCTGGTCAGCTGGCGTTATGACTGGCAGCCCGAGCCGGGCACGGCCGAGGCGGAGCTCTATGCCAGATACCTCAAGCCCAGGGACTGGCTCCAGGCGGCGGCGCCCACCACTCCAGTTAAGCCATAATGCCCGCATGTTGGCGTCAATTGTCCACACTTAGTCGTGTTTGAAGCCATAGTCTGAAAATGTTAAGGTTTGCCCCGCCTTGCTCGCAAGGCATCTCAAGGGGTGGAGAGGCCCTGGCCGCCTGATCCCCCTGTTTGCAGGTCCTGCGGGGCCTGTCTGTACCGGTCAATCCGGTTTCATTCGGTGGCGTATGCCACTGGCAAGTGATCATGTTATTTGATCCATCAATTTAGCGAGCGCCCTGGGCGCCAAACCCTGTGTAGCGCCGGGCCCGGCAGTGAAGGCTGTCGCTTTGCGGCCGGCACACATCACTGTAGAAGAGGGAGCTGTAGTCATGACCCCCGTGCTACCCATGCATCGTCAGGCCCGGAACCATACCGACCCCGGGTCCCCGTATCGCTTTCAGGTCTATACCGAGCGCCAGTTCGACAGCATCCGCCAGCTCGGGCGGTTGCCGGCGGAGCAGCGCTTCGCCATGCGCGTCGTGGCCAATGTCCTGCCCTTTCGGGTCAACCAGTATGTCATCGATGAGTTGATCGACTGGGACAATATCCCCGCCGACCCCATGTTTCAGCTGACCTTTCCCCAGCAGGGCATGCTGCGCCCGGAGGATTTTGCGCGCATGGCCGCGGCCCTGCGCAGCGAGGATGCGCAGCAGATAAAGCAGGTCGCCCATAGCATCCGCGCCGGCCTCAATCCGCATCCGGCCGGCCAGCAGTTGCTCAACGTGCCGCGACTGGATGGCGAGGCGCTGGACGGGATTCAGCACAAGTATCGCGAGACCCTGCTGTTTTTTCCCAGTCAGGGCCAGGTCTGTCACAGCTATTGCACCTTTTGTTTTCGCTGGGCGCAGTTCGTCGGTGACAAGGCGCTACGCTTTTCCGCCCGCGAGGCGGATCGCCTGCATGCCTATCTCAGGGAAAACACCGGTATTAGCGATTTGCTCATTACCGGCGGTGACCCCATGGTCATGAAGACCCGGCACCTGACCGATTATCTGGAGCCTCTGTTGCGCTCGGAGTTTGCACATGTGCAGACGATTCGCATCGGCACCAAGTCGCTCAGCTTCTGGCCGCAGCGCTATGTGAGCGACGCCGATGCCGATGAGTTGTTACGTCTGTTGGAAAAAATGGTCAGGGCCGGCAAGCATATCGCCATCATGGCGCACATTAATCACTGGCAGGAAATGCAGACCCCCGTGGTGCAGGAGGCGATTCGGCGCCTGCGCGACACCGGCGTGGTGATTCGTACCCAGGCGCCGTTGCTGGCGCACATCAATAATGACCCCCAGGTCTGGGCGCGCATGTGGCGCGAACAGGTGCGGCTGGGTCTGGTGCCGTACTACCTGTTTATGGAGCGTGATACCGGGGCGCAACACTACTTCGAGGTCCCCATGGCGCGGGCGTGGCAGGTCTATCGACAGGCCCTGCAGCAGGTCTCGGGACTGGCGCGCACCGCACGGGGACCGTCCATGAGCGCCGGTCCCGGCAAGGTCGAGGTGCAGGGGGTGAGTGACATCCAGGGTGAGAAGGTCTTTGTCCTGCGCTTTATTCAAGGCCGCAATCCCGACTGGGTGCAGCAACCCTTTTATGCAAAATATGATGAACAGGCCACCTGGCTGGATCAGCTCAAGCCGGCCTTTGGCGCGGCAAAATTCTTTTACGAGGATGAATATAACGCCATGTGCGCCGGCCGCCAGGCGCCTCGCGCCACGCCGTAAGCGTGTCCTGGCCTAACAGCGTTGCAGGGCGACAAAGCGGTGTTGGGTATCAAAGCTGATACTGAAACGGCCGCGGATACCTTCGTGCGTAAGATAGGGGCGCAAGTGTTCGGCCGGGAATTCCAGGCGCCGGCCATCCTCGGCGAGGACCGAGACCTGGCGGGCGTAGCCCCGATAATAGGCCAGATACTGTTCCGCACTGAGATAGAGTGAAAAGGTCAGGGTGTACATTACTGCACGGGTTGGTGATCGGCACTGGCCTGACCGCAACGCAGTCGTTGTAACACATTGAGCAGGGGCTGGATGTGCGCGGCGAGACGCTCATACTGCTGGTCTTTAACATACTGTTCACACTCACGGGCCAGGCGCGTCACCTCGGCAAAGCCGACGCCGCCGCCACTGCCCTTGAGACGATGCAGCTGTTGTTGCAGTGCCGGCCAGTCCTGCGTCGCCAGTGCGTGCTGGAGTTTTTGGCACTCCTGCGCGCTCTGTTGCACAAAGTGCTCCACGGCGGGAAGGAAGTCCGGCTCCTCCGCCAGCAGGGTAGAGTAAATCGGTGACGTCTCGGTCGCCGCATCGTCGGGCTCAAGATAGGTCGCGATTTTTTCGAGAAACAGGCGACGACTGATGGGTTTGGCAATGACGTCGGTAAAGCCGGTTTCACGGTAGCGCTGGCAATCCTCGGGCAACACATTGGCGGTGAGCGCCAGGAGGGGACCGTCCCAACCCTGTTGGCGTAATTGCCGCGTGGCCTGTAAACCGTTCATGACCGGCATCTGGATATCCATGAGAATCAGGTCAAAGTTGTTTTGCACCACGGCGTCGAGGGCCTGCTGGCCGTTCTCGACCGTGGTGATGGTAATGTTGCTGTTTCTCAAAAAGGCGCGCACCAGCAGTTGATTGTCCTTGGTGTCTTCGGCAAGCAGGACATTGCCGCGCAGCGTGCTGATGTCGAGCGCGTCCGGCTGTTCTGCGGCGGCGGCCGGTGGGCGGTTAAACTTGGTAACGATATCCTCCGGCGGAATCTCGCCGGTGGGCAGCGTCAGGGAAAAGCAACTGCCCACGCCGTACTCACTCTCTACCGCGATGCTGCCGCCCAGCAGTTCGGCAAAACGCCGCGACAGGTGCAGGCCCAGACCGGTGCCGCCAAAGCGGCGGGTGGTGGAAGCGTCGGCCTGCACAAAAGGCTGGAACAGGTGCTTGAGTTGTTCATGGTCGATACCAATACCCTTGTCGATGACGGCAAAGAGGATCTGCCGGGCCTCCAGGTCACAACGAATCGTAAGCCTGACCACCCCCCTGGCGGTAAATTTTATGGCGTTACTGCAGAGGTTAAACAGGATTTGCTTTAACTTGACCGGGTCCGTCAGCAGGCGTTTGGGCAGGGGGGGCTGATACTCCACCTCGAACAGCAGCCCCTTTTTGCTGGCCTGCTGGGTAAAGGTTTCTTCCACCTCGGCGATCAGGTCCAGCAGCCAGACTTCGGTCGGCGTCGCGCTGAGTCTGTTGGCCTCGTCCTTGGACAGGTCGAGGATTTCATCGACGATGTGCTGCAGGTGGGCGCTGTTGTGGATAATGATATTGGCGGCGGTCTGTCGCTCCGCCGGGTCCAGGTCGGGTTTGAGCAGTTGTTCGGAAAAGCCCACGATCGCGGTCAGTGGGGTACGGATCTCATGGGACATGTTGGCCAGGAAGCGTGACTTGATTTTCATCGCCTCAGTCAGCGCATGATTCTTGCGTTTGACGTGCTGGGTGACGAACTGGGCAATCATGATGGCCAGTAAAATAATGCTGAGGGTAAGGATGCCCATGATGGCATAGGTCTGTTGCAGTTCCTGGCGCGTCTCGTCCACCGCCGCTAAGGCATCGGCCTTGACCTGGCGCGCCAGGGACCGCGCGGCCTCCACGACATGTCCCTGGTAGTCTTTGATGATTTGCAGTTGGTCATACGAGGGTGTCTGTCCCAGGGTGGTCAACTGGTCGACAAAGGCCATAATGGAAGGCTGGGCATTGCGGGTGGTGCTATCCAGGCGGGCCATGATGTCCTTTTCCTGTGCCGTCAGGGGCAGGGCATACAAGGCGTCACGGGTTTCACGAAAGGGGCGCGCATAGGCCTGAAAACGAAAAAATTCCTCATCGCGTAAAAAGGGATCCTCGGTGTCGACCATTTTGCGCAGGCTGATCCAGCGGTTGTGGGTGGTTTCCTGCAGGCGGTTGGCGAGTTCGATCTTGGTATCATTGGTCTCCACCACATTGACCAGCAACTGGGTGAGGTGGTCGACGCGGTAGAGGCTGTAGGCCACCACGATCAATAGCAGCAGAATGATGGTGACGAAGCCGGCACGGATGACGCTGGTGGTATTGTCCTGTTCAATATTCATAGTGATGGGTTCGAGGGTTTCCAGCGCACTCTATATAGATGATTCAGTTAGGCTATCGGCCACTGCCGGATTCAATTTAGCACTATTTATTACAGGGGTGATAGCCGCACCGCGGCTCAGGATCGATCCAGACGGCGATAGGTGAGGGCCTCGCTGATATGGGCGCTACGGATCTCGTCCGTGCCTGCCAGGTCGGCGATAGTGCGCGCCAGTTTCAGAATACGGTGGTAGGCGCGGGCCGAGAGGCCGAGTCGTTCGATGGCCTGCGCCAGGAGTCGGGTATCGGCGGCGTTGATCGGGCAGTGCTGTTCCAGCAGACGACCCTGCAGGCGACTGTTGGCACAGTCCTGGCGCTGCCACTGTCGCTGACGGGCGGCGATGACCCGCCGGCGCACCTGTGCGCTGCTCTCTTCCGGACGGTTTTGTTTACGCTGCTGGATATCTTCCAGACGCACCGCCGGCACCTCGATGTGCATATCGATGCGGTCCAGCAAGGGGCCGGAGAGCCGCGCCCGGTAGCGACGCACCTGCTCGGCGCTGCAGTGACAGCGGCCGTTCTGGTGACCCAGATAGCCACAGGGACAGGGGTTCATGGCGGCAATGAGTTGAAAACGGGCCGGATACTCCGCCTGGCGGGCGGCGCGGGAAATGACAATGCGCCCGGACTCCAGTGGCTCGCGCAGCACCTCCAGCACCCGGCGGTCAAACTCCGGCAGTTCATCGAGAAACATCACGCCATTGTGGGCCAGGGAGATTTCACCGGGTCGCGGGTGGCTGCCGCCGCCCACCAGCGCCACGCCGGAGGCGGTGTGGTGCGGATTGCGAAACGGCCGCACCCGCCAGTTCGCCGCGGAAAAGCCCGGGTTGCTGATGGACTGGATGGCGGCGGTCTCCAGCGCCTCGGCCTCGGTCATGGGCGGCAGGATCCCCGCCAGACGACTGGCCAGCATGGTCTTGCCGGTGCCGGGTGGCCCCAGCATCAGCAGGCTGTGCTCACCGGCGGCGGCGATCTCCAGGGCGCGCCTGGCGTGGGGTTGGCCAATGACCTCGGCCAGGTCGGGCAAGGTCGCGCTGGTGACCTCGGTGTGGCGCGCTTCCGTCAGCGGCAGGCGGGACTGTCCGGCCAGATGGGCGCAGACCTCCAGCAGGTGGCGGGCACCGAGCACGTTCAGCTCGCTGACCAGGGCGGCCTCGGCGGCGTTGGCCTCGGGCACTACCAGACTGCGCTGCTGACGCGGCACCTGGATGGCGGCGGGCAGCACGCCCCGCACCGGGCGCAGTTCACCGCCGAGTGCCAGTTCGCCGATAAATTCGTAGGCTTCCAGGGCTTTGACAGGGATCTGTTGTGAGGCGGCCAGGATGCCCAGGGCAATGGGTAGATCAAAGCGGCCGCCTTCCTTGGGCAGGTCGGCGGGGGCGAGGCTGATGGTGATGCGGCGCGCGGGAAAATCGAACTGACTGTTGAGGAGTGCGGCGCGGACTCGGTCCTTGCTCTCCTTGACCTCGGTCTCGGGCAGACCCACGATGGACAGACCGGGCAGGCCATTGGCCAGGTGCACCTCGACGGTGACGGCGGGGGCTTCAATGCCCGTACGGGCACGGCTGTGAACGACCGCTAATGACATGGCATCCCTTCCTTAATAATAAAATGAGTGTGTTACTGAACCTCCCTGGTCCAGGCGTAGCCTTTATTAATATTAACCACGTCGTTGCTGCTCCAGGCCGGCAACGATCTTTTCCAGAGCCTCGAGTTTTTCCCGGGTGCGCAGTAGCACGGCCTGTTGCACCTCAAACTCATCACGGCTGACCAGATCGAGTTTGCGCAGCCCCTGGCGCAAGGCCAGTTGCAGGTGTTTTTCCAGATCATGCTGCAGGTGCTTAAGGCCCGCGGGCAACTGGTCCAGCACGCCCTGGAGCATCTGGTCCAACGGGTCCAGGGGATTATTGTTTGGCATAGTGAATGACCTGTTTTTGGTGAAGCATCATCTTAGTCGATTTTGTCGCCAGATAAAAATGCCCATCGGCCCCGCGTGCCGTAAAAATGTGCGAACTTCACAGGCAATTTTTTTGACCAATGGTATGATGCGCCTGTCTACGGGAGCCTCGGACAGTACACTTAAACAATTAAGGAGCAATACCATGAAACGAATTCCCATTATTACCGCACTGAGCATGGGTGCGGGTCTGGTCATGCTGGCCGCGCCGGTCGCGGCTGAGTTAAACGCCAACCTCGGGGTCACCTCCAACTATATCTGGCGTGGCCTTACCCAGAGCAATGATACCTCGGCAGTGTCGGGCGGCATCGATTTCAGCCACCAGGAGGGTTTTTATGCCGGTACCTGGGTGTCCAGTACCACGGCCAATCAGTACGAACATGACCTCTATGGCGGTTATGGCTTCAAGGCCAGCGATATCGATCTGGATGTGGGTTTTATCCAGTACCGCTACCCGGTGACTGACCCAAATAGTTATGATTTTAGCGAGGTCTATGTCAACGCCAAGTACCTGCAATTTGGCGCCGGCGCGGCGCTGACCATCAGCAAGCAGGGCACCGGTGATGATAATGATCTCTATCTCTATGGTTCGGCTGACATTGAACTCAAAAAAGACCTGACCCTGAATCTGCTCGTCGGGAACTACAGCTTTGATGACTCTCGTTTTGAAGATTACACCCATTTTCACGCCAGTCTGCACAAGGATGAATTCTCCTTTGCCGTGGACAAGAATGACAGGAGCGGCGCGGATGGCGACGCGCGTGTCAGTGTGGCCTGGTCGCGGAGTTTTGAATTGTAAGTTAAGGCAAAATACGTTAGAAATAGCGGGTCTGTCGTGAGACAGGCCCGTTTTTTTTGTCAAGGAGAACCCATGAAACGAATCATTGCCGCTATCGCCTGTCTCGGCGCCCTGTCACCCGTGGCCCAGGCCGACCTCTCCGCCAATGTGGGCGTGACCAGTAAC
This sequence comes from Gammaproteobacteria bacterium, assembly GCA_046484825.1. Classification (GTDB taxonomy): domain Bacteria; phylum Pseudomonadota; class Gammaproteobacteria; order UBA6429; family Thiohalophilaceae; genus CAJYAN01. The sequence goes on from JAWOIE010000069.1 coordinate 12,465, forward strand.
TATGTCTTTCGGGGCTTTAGCCAGACCAATGGCGACCCGGCGATCCAGGGCGGTATTGATTACACACATGCCTCCGGTTTTTATGCCGGCGCCTGGGCCTCGCAGGTAGACTGTCCGCCCAACTCCAGTTGCGCCGGTATCGGCAACAGCAATAACGATGGCCTGGTCGTCGACACCTATGCGGGTCTGGCCACCGAACTCAAGGGCGGCTACCTCATCGACCTGGGGATTATCCAGTACTACTACACCGACAGTAACAAAAAGACCCAGCGGGAATTATATTTCGGCCTGGGCTATGGCCCCTTCATGGGCACTTACTACTGGGGTGACGATACCGGCCCGGCAAATGCCGATTACAAGTACCTGGACCTGAAATACAAGTTTGACCTGGGCGACGATGTGGGACTGACCCTGCACTATGGCCGCAAGGACTATGACAATCAATCCGCCGTCAATGACATCAGCGCCAGCCTCAACAAGGAAATTCTCGGGGTGGACGTGCGCGTCACCGCGACCGCCGAAGACCAGACGGGTAGCAAGCGCGAAGAGCTGTTCCTGACCCTGACCAAGACCTTCGATATCAACTAGCCGACAGACTTAACGCATCACCGGCCGCACGACCGGCCACGCTCAAGGTCTACACGCACCAACCACACCCGCCCCTGGCGGGTTTTTTTATGCCGGTCGCCGCCCGACACCGGCCCGTGTGTTTTGCGCTATTGTAGTGCATAGGGCCGGGCCCCTCTGTATCGCCTTGGTGCAGGCGGCCTGTGGCCAGCCACTAAAATCACATCAACTCTCTGTTTTTATGGGTGTTTTCACGTTTGGCATGGCCTGTGCACTTCCAGACATGGAAAACACATTTTTTTAACGGTCGGTGGTTATTTGCAGGGCGTGGCGCACACGGTGCCGGTGTCCCATCAGGCGGTAACGAACTGTCCCGTAATTCGCAGGAGGTAAGGCAATGAAACTGGTAATGGCAATTGTAAAGCCATTCAAGCTCGACGATGTGCGTGAGGCGCTCTCCGATATCGGGGTGCAGGGCATCACCGTCACCGAGGTGAAGGGTTTTGGCAGACAAAAGGGACATACCGAGCTCTATCGTGGCGCGGAGTATGTGGTGGATTTTCTACCCAAGGTAAAGGTCGAGGCCGTCGTCAATGACGACCTGGTCGATCAGGTGATCGAGGCCATCAGTAAGGCGGCCAATACGGGCAAGATTGGGGATGGCAAGATTTTTGTCATGGGTGTTGATCAGGCAGTTCGTATTCGTACCGGGGAAACCGGCGGCGAAGCGCTGTAAGTAGTAAGGAGAGGAAAATGGAAAATCAGATTTTTCAATTACAGTACGCCATGGACACCTTTTATTTTCTGGTGTGTGGCGCATTGGTAATGTGGATGGCCGCCGGCTTTTCCATGCTGGAGGCGGGCCTGGTGCGCGCCAAGAACACGACGGAGATCCTGACCAAGAACGTCGTCCTGTTCGCCATCGCCTGTACGGCCTATATGGTCGTAGGTTACAACATCATGTATGACGGCGGTCTGTTCCTGAGCGGGATTGCCGGTGGTGATACCCTGGTGGCGGATGCCTTAAAGGCCTCGTCGGAAAATGGTTTTGAGGGTGATTCGGTCTACTCCGGTGCCTCGGACTTTTTCTTCCAGGTCGTGTTTGTCGCCACTGCCATGTCCATTGTCTCCGGTGCCGTGGCCGAGCGCATGAAGCTGTGGGCCTTTGTCCTGTTTGCCGTGGTCATGACCGCCTTCATTTATCCCATGGAAGGCGCCTGGACCTGGGGCGGTAAGGATGTCTTCGGCATGTTCAATCTGGCCGATGACTTTGGCTTCTCTGACTTTGCCGGTTCCGGTATCGTGCACATG
>JAWOIE010000154.1:0-4238 GCA_046484825.1 Gammaproteobacteria bacterium
GCTTACTCCAGCAATTGAGCGACAACCTGTGTCGCAAGAGCGTGTGGATCATCGGCGGTGACGGCTGGGCCTATGACATCGGCTACGGCGGCCTGGATCACGTGCTGGCCTCGGGGCGCAATGTGAATATCCTGGTGCTGGATACCGAGGTGTATTCCAATACCGGCGGGCAGACCTCCAAGGCCACGCCGCGCGGCGCGGTGGCCAAGTTTTCCGCCGGCGGCAAGCCCACGGCGAAAAAGGATCTCGGCCTGCTCGCCATGGACTACGGCAATGTCTATGTCGCCCAGGTGGCCTATGGCGCCAGGGATGTGCAGACCCTGCGCGCCTTTATCGAGGCCGAGGCGCATGACGGGCCCTCGATCATCATTGCCTATTCGCCGTGCATTGCGCACGGCGTGGACCTGTCGAACAATCACCGCCAGCAGGACCTCGCGGTAAAAAGCGGGCACTGGCCGCTGTTTCGCTTTGACCCGGCGCGCATCGTGCAGGGCAAAAATCCGCTGCACCTGGATTCGGCGGAACCGAGTATCCCCTATCGCGAGTTCGTGCAGAGCGAGACCCGCTTCAGCATGCTGTGGCAGACGCACCCGCAAGATGCCGAGCGTTTTCTCACACAATCGCAGGCGGATGTGGATCACCGCTATCACTACTATCGGCAACTGGCGAACCTGGACTGGGACGAGGGCATCAGTGTCGCCGCCACTAAGGCCAAAATGGCCACGAGCAGCGCGACGGCCAGCCCGGCAGACAACGCAGAGAAGGAGTCATCCGCATGATCGACCTGAGCACAGAGTACCTCGGCCTCAAACTCAGCAATCCCATTGTGCCCTCGGCCTCGCCCCTGGCGGAGCAGCTCGACAGCGCACGGGCGCTGGAAGACGCCGGTGCCGCCGCGCTGGTAATGCATTCCCTGTTTGAAGAAAAGATCGCCCATGAGGACGAACACCTGGCGCGGTTTTTTTACCAGCAGTCCCTCGGCCACGGTGAGGCCGACAGCTTTCATCCGCTACCCGATGACTATGTGAGGTATCAGGAAACGTATCTGGAGCAGCTGCAAAAACTCAAACGCCACCTGGACATCCCGGTTATCGCCAGCCTCAACGGCATTACCCCCGGCGGCTGGATAGACTACGCCACCGCCATGCAAAGCGCCGGTGCCGATGCCCTGGAGTTGAATGTCTACTACCTCGCCGCCAATCCTGATGAGAATAGCGCGCAGATCGAAAACCGTTATGTCGAGGTGCTGCAGGCGCTGCGCGCCCACGTCACGATTCCGATCACCGTCAAACTGTCTTCCCAGTTCAGCGCCTTGATCCCCTTTACCCAACGCCTGCAACAACAGGGGGCCAACGGCATTGTCATTTTCAATCGTTTTTATCAACCGGACATCAACCTGGACACCTTGCAGGTCGAGCCCAGGGTGCAACTGTCCACCTCGCAGGAATCCCTGTTGCGCATACGCTGGGCGGCGATTTTGTCCGACCACCTCGACTGCTCCCTGGCGGTGACCGGCGGCATGCATAGCCATGAAGATGTACTCAAGGCACTACTGGCCGGTGCCGACGTTACCCATATGTGCAGCGCACTGCTGCAACACGGCGCGGCGCACATCAAGACGACTCTGCAACAACTGCAACAGTGGCTGGAACAGCACGAATACCAGTCGGTGCAACAACTCAGGGGCAGCATCAGTCGCCAGCACGCCATCGACCCCGCCGCCTACGAACGCGTCAACTATATCAGTGTACTGGACAGCTACAGCGCACCGGATGGGGTGTGGCGTTGAGTGGCTGGCTTCGTCCTATGGATTTTTTGCCCCGGGAACTCCTGGCGTCCTCTGCGTTGAAAGCCGTTTTAAATTCCCCCATGAGGTCAAAACCCAACGCAAAGGCGCTAAGGACGCAAAAAGATAGAAAATCAAAATAAGTGGCTTAAGGATGCTCTGATTAAGTGCCTTTTCGTCACTCCGGCGAAGGCCGGAGTCCAGTAAAATCAGATGGTTTCTGGATTCCGGCATTCGCCGGAATGACTTTTTCAGAGATTCCTTAAATTAAAAAATCGGCTGGCTTTGTGTTATGGATTATTGCCCCCGAGAAATATTGACGGCCTCTGCGTTTTTGCGTCCCCGCGCCCTGGCGTCCATTTCCGGCGTCGGGCGGGCGGCCGTGCCCGGCTTTAACCCTGGTGTCATCAAGATCTGTCTATACTGTGCCTGATCGCATTTGGCGATTCATATTTAATAAAGTCCACTCTCGCCCCGCCGTGCGTTACGGCGGGGCAGGGCGGCACGCACAACCCGAGGTCATAAACATGCAGGTGATTGAGCCCTTTTTACACCAGACCCGTATTGCCTATTTTTCCATGGAGATCGCCTTGCGGAGCGAGATCCCGACCTATGCCGGCGGTCTGGGGGTGCTGGCGGGGGATACCCTGCGCACTGCGGCGGACCTGGATATGCCCATGGTGGCGGTGAGTCTGCTCAGCCGCGCCGGCTATTTTCGCCAGCGGCTGGATAGTGAGGGCCGCCAGTATGAGGCGCCGCAGGACTGGGACCCGGCGCAGTGGGCGACGCGTCTGGAGGCCATGGTGGCGGTAGACCTGGGCAGCCGTGTGGTCTGGGTCGGCGGCTGGCTCTATATTTTGCAGAGTCATTTTGGCGGGCAGCAACCGGTGATCCTGCTGGATACGGACCTGAGTGAAAACACCGTCGAGGACCGCAGCATTACCCACTACCTGTACGGCGGCGATGACCGCTACCGTCTGCAACAGGAGGCGATCCTGGGGATTGGCGGGGTGCGCATGTTGCAGGCGCTGGGTTTTGTCATTCGCCAGTACCATTTAAATGAAGGCCACTCGGCCCTGCTGGGTCTGGAACTGTTACGTCGTTATGCCTTTCCCGCGGCGGCGTTGCGTGCCGGTGAGTCGCCCTACGACATCCCCCGTGTGCGTGAGCTGTGTAACTTCACCACGCACACCCCGATCGAGGCGGGTCACGACAAGTTTGCCTACCCCCTGGTAGAGGAAGTGATTGACGACCTCATCGAGAAACCGGTGCTGCACCGCCTCGGGGGGGATGACCGTCTCAACATGACCCTGCTGGCGCTGAACCTGAGCGGTTACGTCAACGGCGTGGCGGTGCGCCATGCCGAGGTCTCGGCGAAAATGTTTCCCGGCTATCGCGTCCGCGCTATTACCAACGGGGTGCATCCGCCGACCTGGACTCACAAGAGTTTTGCCCGTCTCTACGATACCTATTTGCCCGGCTGGTGTTACGAGCCCGAGATCCTGGTGCGCGCCGATCACGCCATACCCTCTGAGGACCTCTGGCAGGCCCATACAACCGCCAAGCACGAGCTGCTCGATTATCTGCAACAGCACGCGAGCGCCGACTTCGATGCCGAGGTCATCACCTTTGGTTTTGCGCGGCGTATGACGGCCTACAAACGTCCGGACCTGCTCTTTACCGATGTGCAACGCCTGCGCAGCATGGCGCAGAAGTTTCCCTTCCAGCTGGTGGTCGCCGGCAAGGCCCACCCGCGTGATGAGGCGGGCAAACAGTTGATCCAGCAGCTTCATCACATGGCCCATGAGCTGCGCGATGTGGTGCCCATGGTGTTTCTGCCGGACTACAACATGGACCTGGCGAAGCGGCTGGTGGCCGGTGTCGATGTCTGGTTGAATACCCCGCTGCGGCCCCTGGAGGCCTCGGGCACCAGTGGCATGAAGGCGACCTTTAATGGTGTCCCCAATCTCAGCATACTGGATGGCTGGTGGATTGAAGGCTGTATTGAGGGCATGACCGGCTGGGCCATTGGTGATGGCCCGGACGGCACCAACGATGGTGATGCCGCCGCCCTCTATGCCAAGCTGGAGCAGGTAGTGCTGCCGCTGTATTACCAGGACCGTGACGGCTGGATCAGGGTCATGCAGGGGGCCATTACCAAGAACGCCTCGTATTTCAACAGCCACCGTATGATGCGCCGTTATGCAGCGGAGGCCTATATCAGCTAGAGAAGGCGTGTCGCTGTGCCGGGCATGAGGCTCCCGGGGGTTATCCATGATGATCGGGACGCAGTAACTTGCTGGGCGAGGCCGTGCCGTTCTGGCGCCAGTCTGTTTTCCCGCGGGAGCGGCCGCGCACGCACGGCTCCCTCGGCCCTGTCCCAGTAGCTGCCCCAGTATAGCGACTTTCAGCGCCTGGGGCCTTGTTTTCGCCGGGCCTGGCCTCGACATAC
>JAWOIE010000060.1:0-3455 GCA_046484825.1 Gammaproteobacteria bacterium
ATATGGTTTGTACTCCTCGTGCTAGCGTGCCTCCTGCCGATCATGTCGGTGAACGCCGCCGAGGCGCCGCAGTCACTGGAAGTGGTGGATCCCTATCTTGAACTGCATACCGGGCCGGGCGCGGGCTATCCGGTCTTTCACGTCATCGAACGTGACAAAATCATCCAGGTGATTAAACGGCGCACCGACTGGTTCAAGGTGCGCACCGACAGGGACAAGATTGGCTGGATCGATCGCGCGCAGATGGCACAGACACTCACGGTGAGTGGCGAACGTACCCAGCTTAAGACTCTTGCCGCGGACGATTACTCCGCCAGAACCTGGGAGGCCGGGATTATGGGCGGGGATTTCAAGGGCTCCACCGTGATGACGGTCTACACCGGCTATTACTTTACCGAGAATTTTTCGACGGAGTTATCCCTGTCGCAAATCCTCGGCGGCTTTTCCAGCAGCACACTCATCAATGTCAACGTGTCGCTGGCGCCCTTCCCGGAGTGGACGGTCTCGCCCTATTTTACTCTCGGTACCGGTGTGATTGAGACACGTGCCAGGTCTACCCTGGTGCAATCGCAGGATCGATCCGATAATGCCTCGCATGTCGGGATCGGTGCGCGCATGTATTTTGCCAAGCAGTTTCTGCTACGTTTCGAGTACAAGGACTATGTCCTCTACACCAGTGAAAATGACAACAAGGAAATACGCGAATGGAAAATAGGTTTTGGCGTATTCTTTTGACGAGAATGCCAAAGATGTTTGCGCTCGCCAGTCTGTTCTGGCTGCTGCCCGGTATAAACGCTGCCGCCGAGGTGGGCGTGCTCAAGCCGCAGGACTCGCCGGTGATTCAGCCGGAAGTCAGGCGCAGTGAATTCAGTGAAGCCAGAATTGATACGGAGGACTTTGAACTCGGTTTTTATTTTGGCTTTATGAGTGTTGAAGACTTTGGCACCAACCCGGTGTATGGCCTGCGCCTGGCCTATCATGTGACCGAGGACATCTTTATTGAAGCGGCCTATGGTACTACGGACACAGATAAAACCAGTTTTGAGCGGCTGAACAATGTCAATTTGATGACCGATGCGCAACGGCAACTCACCTATTATAATGTTTCCTTTGGCTATAATCTGTTTATGGGTGAGGTGTTTTTCGGTCGTAGCCGGGCCTTTAATACCGCGCTGTATATTATCGCCGGCGGCGGTAGCACAGAGTTTGCCGGCGATGCTCGCTTTACCATGAACTACGGCATGGGCTATCGCTTTCTCGCCGCCGACTGGTTGGCGATGCATCTGGATGTGCGTGATCACATTTTTGATATTGATTTACTCGGTCAGGCCAAGACAACACACAATATCGAGCTGCACATCGGTGCAACCCTTTTCTTCTAATACGAGGTGTCTTATGAGAATAATATGGAAACAGTCATGGTTGGTGATCGCCGTTGTGCTCCTGACGTTTACCACAGGCAGTCAGGCGGCCCAGGCCCTCAAAGGTCCGGCGACCGACTTCACCCTCAAGAGCCGTGACGGCAAGAACATCAAGCTGAGTGAGCTGCGTGGCCAGGTGGTGATGATCAACTTCTGGGCCTCATGGTGCGGTCCCTGCCGCCAGGAAATGCCTTTGCTGGAAGATATTCATAATAAATATAGCGCCCTGGGTTTTACCCTGCTGGGGGTTAATGTGGAAGAGGATTCCAGCAAGGCCAACGCCTACCTGCGCGATGTCAGTGTCACCTTTCCGATTCTGTATGACACAAAAAATTCCGTGAGCAAGGCCTATAACATCTCGGCCATGCCCAGCACGGTCATGGTAGACCGTGACGGCAATCTGCGTTATTTGCATCATGGCTATAAACCCGGCTATGAAAAAGAATATGAAAAACAAATCAAAGCCCTGATTCGAGAATAGACATGCTGCTGCGCTGGTTGTTACCGCTTTTTGTTGCCCTGCTGCTGGGGGCCTGCTCCAACCTGGAACCCTGGGTGAAACCCTATGAGCGGGCCAATCTGGCGGACCCGATTATGAGTTTTAGTCGCGACCCGGTGGCGTCCGCCTTTCTTGGCCATGTCTATGAGGCCCGCGAAGGTAGTCGTGGCGCGGAAGGTGAGTCGGGGGGTGGCTGTGGTTGCAACTAAACACTGGCACGGCGATATCCCCCGGGAGTTACCTGCAATGTTCTACGCGGACAAAGTGAGTGCGCGGAAATAATGGCGAGCCGGATGCACCACTGTTCCAGACGTTTCCTGACCGCTGTGTCCCTGGCACTCCTATCCTGGCCGGGACTGGCCGCGGTGTTACCGGAAGACCGTGCGGATGTGCTCTATCATTCTTATGAGGGTGGTGGTGTCAAAATCGATGGGCCCTCGGTGCTGGTGCGAAAGCAGGCCAGCCTCAATACCTCCGTGGTGGCCAATTATTATGTCGACATGGTGACCAGTGCCTCCATTGATGTGGTGACCACCGCCAGCCAGTATCTGGAGGAGCGCGAACAAAAATCTGTCGGCATCGATTATTTGCATGGCAAGAGCATCATGAGTCTGAGTTACACCACCAGTGAGGAAAAGGATTATCAGGCCAGGACCGCCAGCCTGAGTGTGAGCCAGGATATGTTCGGTGACCTGACCACCGTCACCCTGGGGTACTCCCGTGGCTGGGACGTGGTGGGCATGAGTACTGATCCTGCGTTTTCCCGGGACGCCGAACGACAGAACTACAGCATTGGTCTGACGCAGGTGCTCACCAAGAATCTGGTGATGGGCGCCATTTTTGAAGCCATCACCGACGAGGGTTTTCTGAATAATCCCTATCGCACGGTGCGCTATATCGACGGCGGGGTGGCACGCGGGTACAGCTATCAGTCAGAGGTCTACCCCAACACCCGGGCCAGTACCGCGCTGGCCCTTCGGGCCAAATACTATCTACCCTATCGCGCGGCCCTGTACGCCAGCATGCGCCTGTATCAGGATGACTGGGGCATCAATGCGAACGACCTTGAGTTTGGTTACACGCACCCGCTGGGACAGGACTGGATCTTTGATGTCCGCATGCGCACCTATAGTCAGACCCGGGCGGATTTTTATAGCGACCTGTATGCGGGGCAGGATGCACAGAATTTTCTCGCCCGTGACAAGGAGTTGAGTACCTTCTCGGATCTGACCCTGGGCTTCGCCGTGAGTTACGAATTTGCCAAAGGCGGCTGGGGCTTTATCGATAAGGCCAGCGCCAATCTGGGCTATGACCGCATCCAGTTCGATTTCGAGGATTTCAGAGATCTCCGCAGTGGCGGCACGGTGGGTAGTGAGCCACTGTACAGTTATTCGGCCAATGTCCTGCGTTTGTTTGTCTCGATCTGGTATTAGAACAACCTCGGGTCTGGCGTCCCAGCTGACCCAATACCTGGCAAAATCCGCTAAAAACCCGACAAATTTCAGGCGCTTGAGTTCGTGCCGACTCAGGGGGGC
>JAWOIE010000088.1:0-3456 GCA_046484825.1 Gammaproteobacteria bacterium
CGACTCCAGTCCCTGCAGAAACACACTGCGGAATTCGGCCTTGCCGTCGCCATCGGTATCGCGCAACAAGGTGATGCGGTTGGCGCTCGGCACGCCGCCCCCTGCGCGCTTCATGACCCGCTTCATCACCGCGCCCTTGACGCCGCCGATTCCGCTTTTCCCCGGTGGCGCGTTGGTCTCGGCGACCAGCACGTCGCCATTTGGCAGGACGTACAGCCAACGAGGGTGATCAAGGCCCTTGGCAAAGGGCGGCACCTTCATGCCCGCGGCCGGTGTCGGAGTGGCGTCGTCTGTCCATCCGACCGCCGGCGCGATCTTGACGGTGGGAAACAGGGAGTGGTTGGGCTGCGGCAGTTCCGGATCAGCGCCGGTCCCGGCTTGCGCCGGTAACCGTGCATGCTCCGCGCAGGCCGACAGAAGGGCAAGCAAGGGCAGCAATGCCAATGCGAATGCCGTCTTTTTCAAGGCAAGGATCCGGTCACGGCCCAGAGTGCGGCTTTGGCGTTGATTCGCGGCGCAATTGCAGCGTGGTCGTGCATTCTCATCTCTTGGCCATGCTGAGGGGTGGGCACAGCCGTGTCGGTGCGTTGCCACACCGAGTGCAAAAGCGGAACTGGATGACTGAGACAGGTCCAACGCGGCTTACGCGTTCGATGTCACACAGTCAGCTCTCGCCATCATCGCGATCCTTCTGCTGCCGCTCGGCGTCTTCCTGCAGGAAGGCATCGGCAAGCATTTCGGGATCAACATTCTGCTCACGCTGCTCGGCTATATTTCCGGCATCGTTCACGCAGTGTGGATCATCGCCAAGCGATGAACATGGCGCTTGCTCGATGGCGTTCGTCGTGTGGATAATTAGGCAGCGGATCAGCCGTCGTCGGTGGCATCTTCGACAGCATCGCCTACCTCCTCGACTTTGTCGTCAATTGCCTCACCAGCCTCCTCGAGAGGGCCTTGCTTCTCGCAGGCAGACAACGGGATCAGCAGGGCACTCACGAGCAGGGCGGATGCAATGGTTTTGCCGCTTTTGCTGAGTTTCATGGTTCTTTCGTTCCTGGTTGGTTGCTGGACTGCGCGGCCGGCGACATCCATTGGTTTGTGGAGCTGCGCCGGAGGAAGCTCAGGATAGCGAGCAGCACCACCGCGCCGAAGTGAATGGAGCGTACGGCTGCTGTTCCCCGGTTACCGTGCGCTACCACACCATGGAATCAGGGGAAGTGAACGATGGCTGGAATACGTACGCAGGCCCGAGCACGGCCAGGGAGAGGAAACCGCCGCACTCCGGACCGCGTTCGAAGCGGTGGAGCAGGAAGAGGACCATCACCTCTACGACACGAGGGGATTCACCTGCGAATTGTTGATCGAGTCGCTTGGGTTGCCGGCAGTCCTGCCGCCCCCCGAGGAAGGGAAGAAGGTTGCAGACGGCACGCCGCCGGGAAGCTAATGAATTTCCGTCCCCTCGCCGGGTGGACTGTACCCCGGAATTGCTTCCCAGACACCGGCCAAATCCCAAGACTGTTGCACTTGCATTTTGAGCCTAAGAACACGCCTTGTTTGTGGTGGGCATTAATCTATCGGTTTCCTCTTTTACCGCCCAGTAGCAATCACAACTGAGCTGCTCAAGTCTGGGTCGGTTCAAGACCTTTATCCTACCGCGCTTGTATTTGATAACCTTGAGTTTCTGGAGTTTGCCAGCTGCATCCGTGACTCCCTCCCGGCGTACGCCGAGCATATTGGCAATCAGTTCCTGGGTCATGAACAGAACGGAACCATTGCGGCGGTCCAGGGAAACCAGCAGCCAGCGGCACAGTTGCTGGTCGATGGAATGATGGCGATTGCATACCGCAGTCTGGGCTATCTGGGTAATGAGCGACTGGGTATAGCGCAACATCAGGCTGAGAAGCTCACCGTGGCGATTGATTTCAACCTTGATTCGTTGTCCGGACAGTCGGTAAGCGGTTCCGGCGCTTTGTACAACGGCGCTGCCGGGCATGCTGTCGCCACCCATTAAAAGGGGGATGCCAACAACACCATCATTGCCCACAACAGAAATTTCAGCCGATTGGCCGACTTTCGTCACATACATCAAGGACACGATGCAGTCGACGGGAAAATAAACGTGCCGCATGGTGCTTCTCGGCTCATAGAGGGACTTGCCAAGGGGCAGCGGCACCAGGTCAAGATAGGGAAACAGGCGTTCTTGCACTGCTGCGGGCAATGAGCCGAGAAGACGATTTTCCTGAGGCTGCGGGCTGGGAGCGGCGTACTGGCCGGGAATGGCGCACTGAGGATATACGGCCTTCGCGTTAATGTCGTTAATGGATGCATGCATGTTGGATCCTCAACTCACGAAAAATTTGTGAGGTGTGGGAAGCCCGCACAGTTGCCAGGTCTTCTCAGGCCTCATTGCATTACGACCTGATTAAACACGAGCAAGATATATGCCGGATTGTTAAAAATATTTAATATCAGTTACTTATGGAGTTCTGGCTCTCGTCAACTAAAAAAATGTGTTGGGCTGGAGCGACACCCAGTCGGGAGTTATGCCCCGATCAGGAATGAACTTTCAGCCAGAGATGAAAAAATAACGGCCAGAGTCCCGACACCGGAAATCGAGCCCGGTACCAGGCGAATTCACCCAGATTTGCGACTTCTTCATGCCTCCGCCAGAGCACGTCGGTTACGCCACGTGGTTGAGGTGTAGGGCAGAAGCCGGTCGATTTCGCTCCTGACGACGGCGTAGCACTCGCAGCGCCGTTTCTCAAGCCCGGAGCGGTCACATACCCTGACCCTCTCGCGGGGGTGCACAACCGTATGCCTGGAAGAGGCTTCACCGCCCATGAATAAGGCGGTTCCAACAATACCTTCACTGCCCACAATGGATACTTCTGTGCTGGTACCACTTTCGCTGAGGGCCAAATTCACAATGATGGCATCGATGGGGAACAGGCCCCCTATCATTGCCGATTCAACCGGCCGGCCGTCTGCCGGATGGTTGAACCCAACCCAATGACGCAGCCCGCCTGTCGGCGCGCCGCCTACCAGTGACCAGGAGGATTCAGTAAAAAAGACACCGTATATCAGGAAGCAACTGGACGAGTTGTTGTATCAGGCTCTCGAGACGGAACGCAGGGGTGTGAAGATCTGCGAAACCGCGCTGTCATGTGCGCAGAACGACGACCTGACGGATGAATGGGAGGAGTACCTCGAGCAGACGCGTACCCACCAGCAGGTGCTGCTGAAGGTGTTCGAGGAACTGGGACTGAATCCGGCCACCGTAAGCCCCGGTCGGGAAGTGGTGGAGCGGGAAGAGGACCATTCAATCCCGCCTGCTGGCGAATCAGTAGTAGCGGGAATAGCCAACAGGAAAGGACAAGAACATGCAGTACTGTGTAGACACCCCAGATGTCATTATCGATTCGCAGGATTTTTTCCGGGCTGCTTCTTTTGATGGTT
>JAWOIE010000141.1:0-3006 GCA_046484825.1 Gammaproteobacteria bacterium
CCTGGCCGTCGACGGCCAGACGCAACATGGCCAGACGATCCGGCCCCGGGGCAAACGGCGCGTGCTGATGCGGCGGCTGTCCACAGGGCAGCAGGCGCACCTCCCGCAGTCGCAGCATTTGCATGACCTCCAGGGCCGGACGTAAATGGCCAAAGTGGACCGGGTCGAACGTGCCGCCGAAAATGCCAATCATAAAAAATAGTGACGCGGGACGAGGGTCGAGGGTCGAGGGAAAAAAATCAGACTACCACCATTTAAGTTACAAACCCGTCCAGCATGAAGGCAGGGAATCTTGTCCCTCGGCCCTCGTCCCTCGCCCCTATGTCCTAATATGTCCATCACCAATCACGATAAACTTCTGCGAGGTCAGGCCTTCGAGGCCAACCGGGCCACGGGCGTGAATCTTGTCGGTGCTAATGCCGATCTCGGCGCCGAGGCCGTATTCGAAACCATCGGCAAAGCGGCTTGAGGCGTTTAACATCACCGAGCTGGAATCGACCTCGGCGAGAAAGCGCCGCGCCCGGCCCACGTCTTCAGTAATGATCGCCTCTGTATGGCCGGAGCTGTGTGTATAAATATGTTCCAGGGCCATGTCGAGGTCGTCGACAATGCGAATCGACAGGATCGGTGCCAGGTATTCGGTGTCCCAGTCTTCGGCGGTGGCGGCCTGGGCACCCGGGATGAGTTGCTGCGTGGCCGCACAGCCGCGCAGCTCGACGCCCTTGTCCTGGTACAGCCGCGCCAGTTCCGGCAGCACCTCGGCGGCAATGCCCTGATGCACCAGCAGGGTCTCCATGGTGTTACAGGTGCCATAGCGCTGGGTCTTGGCATTAAAGGCCACCTTGATGGCCTTGGCCTTATCGGCCTTGTCGTCGATATAGGTATGACACACCCCGTGCAGGTGTTTGATCACCGGCACACGCGCCTCGGCACTGATGCGCTCGATCAGGCCCTTACCACCGCGCGGCACAATCACGTCCACATAGGCCGACAGGGTAATCAGTTCACCCACGGCGGCGCGGTCGGTGGTCTCGATGACCTGCACTATGGCCTCCGGCAGGCCCGCCTTTTTCAAACCATCACGGATACAGGTGGCGATGGCCTGATTGGAATGCTGCGCCTCGGAGCCACCGCGCAAAATGGCGGCGTTACCCGACTTGAGGCACAGGGCCGCCGCATCGGCGGTCACGTTGGGACGCGATTCGTAAATAATACCGATGACCCCCAGGGGCACGCGCATCTTGCCCACCTGGATACCGGAGGGGCGGTATTTCATGTCGGAGATCTCTCCCACCGGGTCCGGCAGGGCGGCGATCTGTTCTATGCCGACCGCCATGGCCTCGATACGCTCGGCGTTTAGCTCCAGCCGATCCAGCAGGGCCGCGTCCAGGCCACTGGCCTTGCCCGCCGCCATGTCCTCCTGGTTGGCCTTGATCAGCGCTGCCTGGCTGGCACGGATGGCATCGGCCATGGCCTGCAGGGCGGCATTTTTCTCGCCGCTATTGGCACGCGCCAGGGCGCGCGAGGCGGCGCGGGCCTGTTGCCCGACGTGCTGCATGTATTCTTTAATGTTCACTGTACGATCCATAAATTCAATGGCTTATCTGTTCAATGGTTTATCTGGGGGTGGCCGCAGGGCCCTGGCCGTGCCTGCGCGGCGGCGTCAATAGCGGGCTGCCGGCGATCTCTACCAGCAATTGTACCAACTCATCCCAGGCTCTGCCCGGACTAAATCCCTTACTGCTGCGATCGATGGCCGCCAGACGCCCATGCAGTGCCTGCCACTGCGCGGCGGAATGGCGCTGCAGGGCGGCCTTGATGGGGGCCTGTTTTTTTGGCCAGATACGAAACTGAGCAAAGACCTGCTCCAGCTGCTGGCCGGCGGCCACGGCCGCGGCCAGCTGGCACAACTGGCGGGTCTGATAGGCCAGCGCCCCCACCACCACGGGGACTTCAAGCCCTTCGGAACGCAGGCCATAGGCCATGCGCGCCGCCCGCTGCGCCTGCCCCTGCAGGGCCGCATCGATCATGGCAAAGGCATCGAAACGGGCGCTGTCGGAGACCGCCGCCAGCACCGCATCGGCATCGACATCACCGGGGCCGTTGAGCAGCAGGAGTTTTTCCATTTCCTGATCGGCCGCCAGCAGGTTGCCTTCGATGCGCTCCGCCAGCAGTTGTACCGCCGCAGGGCTGGGGCGCAGACCACGCAACTGCATGCGCTGACGGATCCAGCCCGGCAACTCACTGAGTTCCACGGGCCAGACCTGAACCAGGACACCGGTCTGTTCCAGTGCCGTGAGCCACTTGCTGCGCAGTTGCGCGGCATCCAGTTTACCGAGAATCAGCAACAGGACATTGTCCGCCACCGGATTATCGGCATAGGCGCGTAAGCACTTGGCGCCACTATCCCCCGGTTTGGCCGAGGGCAGTCGCACTTCCAACAGGCGGCGTTCGGCGAACAGCGACATGGCCGCAGCCGCGGCCTGCAGTTGTTGCCAGTCAAAATCCTTGCCCGCGTCCCAGCTTTGCCGATCGGTATAAGCCTGCTGTTGCGCCGCCTGACGAATCAACTGCACGGCCTGCTCCCGCTGGAAGGGTTCTTCACCGCTGATCACATAGATCGGTCGCAGGGGCTTGGCGAGGTGCGCCGCGAGTTGCTCGAGTCGCAGCTTCACGGGACGGCGGGCGCAACTTCGCCTGGGCGGCGGGGTTCGACGGCTGTGGCCGGCGCCTCGCTGTCCGGTGCAGGGGTGGGCGGCGCGGCATGTCGTCGCATGGCCGCCGACAGCTGGCGCAGCAACTGCTGGGCCGAGCTGAGGATCACCGTCTGACGCAGCTTCCTTTCTTCGTCACCCATGGCGAGCAGGTTGTTGGGATCAAACCGATAGGCGCGCACCATGGTGATGTCCTGCGCCTCTACCAGGATCGCACCACGGTCATCCACGGCGCTGTAGCGCAGCAGGTGTTTCAGCTCGTACTCGTTGGCCTTGCCGGTGGCGTCCACGG
>JAWOIE010000293.1:0-30209 GCA_046484825.1 Gammaproteobacteria bacterium
CTCCGCCATTGCCACCATTATCGGTATGCGTCTGTTTGGTGAACCCGGCATACTGGTCGCCACCATTACCCTGACGATCGTGGTGCTGATCTTTGCCGAGGTCACCCCCAAGACCCTGGCCGCCCTGCACCCGGAGCGTTTTGCGCTGCCCGCGGCGCTCATCCTCCAGCCCATGCTCAAACTGCTCTATCCGGTTGTCTGGCTTGTGAATCTGGCGACCCGGGGGATTTTTAAAATCTTACGTGTGCCCTTGACCAAAAGCACCGGCGACACCCTGAGCCGTGAAGAGCTGCGCATTGTCGTCAACGAGGCCGGTTCAATGATTCCACAACAGCATCAGAAAATGCTGCTTAGTATTCTGGACCTGGAAAAGGCGACCGTGGAAGACATCATGATCCCACGCAATGAGATCGCCGGTGTCGACCTGAATGATGACTGGCAGGATATTGTCAAACAACTCACCGAGAGCCAGCACACCCGCCTGCCCGTCTATGACAACGATATCGATCATATTATCGGCATTATCCACATGCGCGATGCGGTGCGCCTCCTCAAGAACCCTGAGGCCGACAAGTCCACCCTGAGGGCCAGCCTGCGTGAGGTCTATTTCATCCCGGAGAACACCCCGCTCAATACCCAATTGCTCAACTTCCAGCGAGAACGCTTTCGCATGGGGCTGATTGTGAATGAGTACGGTGACATGCTCGGCATGGTCACCATGGATGACCTGCTGGAGGAAATTGTGGGTGAATTTACCACCGACCCGTCGGCCAGCAGCAAGGATGTCCACCTGCAGGAAGATGGCACCTATCTGGTCGATGGCGGCGCCAGCCTGCGGGAACTGAACCGCGTGCTCGGCTGGGACCTGCCTACCGACGGACCCAAGACCCTCAATGGCCTGGTGACCGAGTTTCTGGAACACATCCCCGATCAGGGCACCAGCCTGCGCATTGGCGACTACCCGCTGGAAATCGTGCAAACCAGTCAGAACACGGTAAAGACCGTCAAGATTGACCCTCACTGGAAAGAGCGCCAGGAAAGCCTGGCTGCCGAGACAGAATCAACGTCCACAAACCGATAGGCGGTGGTGTAAAAGTTACTCAGTGGCAAACGCTGTTGTACAATTGCATTAAATAATGTCTATAATGCCAAGATAAATATAGAGTTTTACTAAAATTGGAGAGCGTAGAGTGTCAAAACTGGCGCTGTCGTTCAAAGGGCAGAGTTTAAAATTATTCTCCATTCGTCGGGGTAGCCTGTTTATCGGTAGTGACCCCGCCTGTGAGATCCATATTGATAGTTTGGCCATCAATGCCAGACACGCTCGCCTGGATACCGAGGATCAGGTCACCGTCCTGCACAATCTGGCCACCGCCGAGGGCGAAGGCCTGCTGGTCAACCAGCAAAAGGTCGAGCAACATACGCTCAAGGATGGCGATGTCATTCAGATCGGCAAACACACCCTCACCTACAAGTACGAGCCCATCCAGGATGAGGACCTCGAGGTTTCCCAGTATTCCTCCGCCACCCTGGAAATGCCCGATACCCGCAGTCAGGAAGCGCTCCGCCCCGGCTGGCTGCAAATCATGACCGGCCAAAACCTCGGTAAGACCCTGAGCCTCAACCGTTCCATGACCAACCTGGGCAAGCCCGGTGTCGCCACGGCATTGATCACCCGACGCAACGATGGCTACTTTATTTCCCACCTTGAGGGCAAGCAGCCACCCCTGGTAGGCAACCAGCCCATCGGGGCCAAGAACCACAAACTTAACGATGGCGATACCATCCAGATCGGTAACGTCAAGATGCAGTTTTACCTCGAATAGGCCCTGTGGCTTAAGACCTTGAACACGGCCATCCTGAATTTTAAACGCAGGAATAGGAGCGCATCTGCAGTGTCGCCAGAGGCATCACTCAGCAGACGCACCGATAGAAGCACATCAACCAGCGATTAAGGTAAGCCCACATGACAACGCCCCAAATGCGCCACTTTACCCGTGTGCCCTTCGACAGCGAGGCGCGCTTGATCGATGCGCTGCAAACCTGGCCCACGCACCTCATCGACATCAGCCTCAAAGGGGCGCTGATCAGTAAGCCGGAGGACTGGCAGGGTCAACGGGGTGACAAATTCAAGCTGGAAATTTTTCTCGCCGGCAACGACATCGAAATCAATATGGACGTGCATGTCTCGCATGTGGAGAAAGACTGCATTGGCGTTGGCTGCGATCATCTCGATATCGATAGCGCCTCACACCTGCATCGTCTGATGGAACTCAATCTTGGTGATGAAAAACTACTGGAGCGCGAAATTCACGAAATGATTGCCCGGCAACCACAAGTCGGGGCCTAAACCACCACTACCCCAGCATTACCGCAAGCGCCGCTGAGATCAGCTCAGTGCGCTGATGGCCTCATCCAGGCGCTGCACACCAATCACCTCCATGCCGGCTACCCCCTTTTTGGGCACATTCGCCCTGGGCACTACCGCGCGTTTATAGCCATGCTTTTGCGCCTCGTGCAGCCGTTCCTGGCCATTGCTCACCGGACGGATCTCACCGGCCAGACCGACCTCACCAAACACCACCACCTCGCTGGGCAAGGCGCGATTACGCAGGCTCGACATCACGGCCAGCAAGATCGGCAGATCGGCCGCCGTCTCGCTCACCCGCACCCCACCGACAACATTGGCAAAGACATCCTGATCGTGCGTGACCACTCCACCATGGCGGTGCAATACCGCCAGCAACATGGCAAGGCGGTTGTGTTCCAGGCCAACGGTGACTCGACGGGGATTGCCCAAGGGGCTCTCATCCACCAGGGCCTGCACCTCGACCAGCAGGGGGCGGCTGCCCTCCAGGGTCACCATGACCACGCTACCGGGAACCTGGGTATCGTGGCGCGAGAGAAAAATGGCCGAGGGGTTGGTGACTTCCTTCAGGCCGGTCTCAGTCATGGCAAAGACCCCCAGCTCATTGACCGCCCCGAATCGATTTTTAATGGCACGCACCAGACGATAACGACTGCCGCTGTCACCTTCGAAATACAGCACCGTATCAACCATGTGTTCGAGCACCCGTGGCCCGGCCAGGGTCCCCTCCTTGGTGACGTGGCCGACGAAAAACAGCGCGGTATTGGTCTGTTTGGCAAAGCGCACCAGCTGCGCGGCACTCTCGCGCACCTGGGCCACCGCCCCGGGGGCGGACTGAAGCTGTTCGGTATAGACGGTCTGGATAGAGTCGATCACCATCACATCCGGTTTTTCCGTCTGCGCGGCCTGCAAGATCTGTTCAACCTGGGTCTCGGCCAGCAGACGCATGCTGCTGGTTTCCAGCCCCAGGCGATGCGCCCGCAGGCTGACCTGCTGCAGGGATTCCTCACCGGTGACATACAGAACATTCTGCTCCTGCCCCAATTGCACCAGGGTCTGCAGCAACAGGGTGGACTTGCCAATACCGGGGTCGCCACCAATAAGGGTCACCGAGCCGGGCACCAGGCCACCACCGAGAACACGATCAAACTCACCGATGCCGGTGGCCTGACGCGCAATCCGTTCTGGCGAGACCTCGGCCAGCGAGACGATCTCCGCACTGGTGCTGCCGGTAAAGCCGGCAAAGCGCGCATTACGTTTGTTACTGGCAATCGCCACCACTTCAATAATCGTATTCCAGGCACCGCAATCGCCGCACTGCCCGGCCCACTTCGGCGATTGCGCCCCGCAGGCGCTGCAACTATAGACACTCTTATTTTTCGACATAGCGCATTGTAATCGACCTTGTTACCGCGAATACACCGCAAAATCGGCCAACCGGACCACGCGGTGCTGTCACCAGGCTCTGCCGCATACCAGCGTGGCCTCCGGCGCACAGCAGAATCAAAAAAATCCCTGCACTGATATGGGGTTAGCGTAGCGCCGAAGGGATTGCTCTGTCCGTAGCATTTGCCGGCGGGAATCTTTGCTAAAGCCCGACGCCCCGCTACCGATAAAGAATAAACACTCCGGCTCACCGGAGTGGCGTGCAGCATTACCTGTACTGCCAAGGGCAACCACTGCTGAAAAGCAATGGGCGCAAAGTTACCGGTCTAAGGAACCCAGATTCTCCGCCAGGTTCGATGACAGCGGGACTGCCAGACACAGGCTTTTTTGGCTAACCACCCTCGTGGTTACCGCGTCGTGGCGTGACCTCACTGTCGTTTCCGCATGGCCTTACCGGATCTGAATGTCATCATTAACGGGGGGCACCAGTGCAGCATACCGCAGCGACACAAACCAGAACCTTTGATGAGAGCGTCTACGCCCTCATCGTTACAGACAGCCCACTCACGCGCCAGTATGTCACGGCTATACTGCGTGAGATCATCGACCTCGGCCATGTGCATTCACTCGACAATCGCGAGGCAGCACTCCAGCACATCGAGGCCAACAGTCCGCAACACTGCAGCTTTATTTTCTACGAAGACGCCCTGGTAACTGACTCACACCACGCATTTATCGAGTCCATCCGTCAGCAAACTGCGACCGCCAGCACCCCCATCGTCGTACTCGGGCAAGCGCCGCCCCATGGCCATGACCCGGAGCACGCCCGCCAGCAACTCAGTACTTTTCTGCAACGTCCGTTTGTCCCCTCGGCATTGATCTCGCTGCTGTTCGAGTTATTCCAGGAAAAGGATCGGCGCCTTGCCACGCGCATCAACACCGGAAAATTACCGTGCACCGTGGACATGGGCTATTACGCGACCCAGCCGTATGCAGGGCAGTTATTGAATATTTCCTATACAGGCTGTCTGCTCCAGACCCGGCACGCGCTGGACGATTGCGGTGGTATTGATGATATCGGCAGTATTCGTTTTCAGACTGCCGAGGGCGTGGCGATTCACCTGAGTGGTAAGATCGTCCGCGCCGACGCCGGTGATGACAACCAGATTGGCTTTCAGTTTCAGAATAATGAAGAAGATGACCTGGTCAGGCTGGGGTGTATGATCTCCGCCCTCAGCAAACCGGCATAGGCCGGCGGCTACACGTCTAAGACTTGCCGCCACCCAGACAGGGGGGTGACATGGGGGCCTGTCCCGCCTTCTCCTGCCATTCCTGTTCGGTGTAGGTATGCATGGACAGGGCATGGATGCTGCCCTGTAGTTCGTCTGCCAGAATTTCGTTGACCATGCGGTGACGCTTGATCAACATTTTGTCGACAAAGTCATTCGACACCAGCACCAGTTTAAAATGTGACTCAGAACCCGGCGGCACATTGTGCTGATCACTTTCATTGATCACCTCCATATGTAGCAAATTTAGACCGTTTGCCAGTTTCTGCTCAATTGTGCTTTGTACCGTCATATGTACCTCAGTATGATCTGTGCGGCGAAGATTATAACGTGAAGCGGGTTAAGAATTAGAGTCATGATTTATATGGATAAAGACACTCTGCCGGAACCATTACGAACGACCCCATTGCCCGACTGGGTCCGCTGGCTGGCCCAGGATGGCGATGGGGCCTGGTGGGGTTATGAGGTGGAGCCGCTAGAGCGTGACCATGGCTGGTATGAAAACGAGGTTGGCCGGCATATTCGCCTGCACCAGGGCGCGCCAGAGACGCAGTGGCGAACAAAACTATATCGGCTCAAATAGTTCAGGCGACGTCTTCAAAACAGATTTCAATGTAAAAATCACCCGAATCCGCCTTGAACGGCAGAATAATCGCCTGCGCATCACAATTGTGTTTGATTTCATGGGCCTGGCCACTCAGGACCTCGGGCAGGGACATCTCAAAATCAAAGCCCTTGTCGACCAGGAGGTTCTTGGCGCCGCCGACCACCATATTGGCCATCTCCCCGGTCAGGTCCCGGGCCATATCGTCGATCTCGGTGAGTTCCGCGCCCAGCATGCGCCGGGCGATGTCAAAAATCACGGGGCGGGTAAAGGTGATGGCCATGCTGCCCCGGGTCTGCGGGCTCTCCATGCGCATAAAGCCGCTGACCTCACCCAGGGCCTGCTGGTTTTGCTTCAACACCGGCTTGCCCACACGCGGTTCCATGTTGGCCATGGTGCCGAGGACATTCATCAGGGTTTCGAGTACCGGGTTAATAAAGCGGACATCCATGCAGGACGCTTCCTCTTGTGGGGGTGTAGGGGTTAGCGGACAAAGCCCCCCTGAACTTTACTTGTATTTGCGACGAAAGCGCAGGCCATTAATAAACTGTTCGCCATCGGTGTCGATACGCACGACCTCGGCAAGCACATGCATGATGTTACTCTTGCCCCGCGGTGCGATATTCATCGACATTTTCACCACGCCGCCTACAGGATAGGGGTAGTCGCTGTAGAAGCTCATGCCCGACATAGAAAAATCATGCGTCCGATAGACCAGCGTCTCATCACTGTCATCGGCACTGACCAGCACCGGGTTTGCCAGGGCAATTCGCCGTCGGGATCGCCGCTCTGTTTCCATGGCCTGCTCCTTGATTACTGATAATTACTGAATGACTGACCCTGATATCACTTACCCACAAGACAGGAGCACCAATAATAATGAATCCTGACACCTACGGCTAATTTATATTTTTCTAATATAATCATATGGTTATTTTTGATTCACTTGATCTGGATCAATTCACACCCACTTTGACCGGGGCTATTTTTACGCCACTTGGAAACGAACCTGAAGGTGATCGCTATGCATGTTGAAGATAAGCAAATGGGTGTACAGGTGGGTATTACCGTCGCGGTACTGGTGGCCGTCATGGTCGGCTTGATCATTGCGGCCAATCTCATTGGCTGAGGCCGCAGGACTCGCTGCCTGTCTTCCCGACAGGCACGAACACTGACTCAAACCTTGGAAAAAGGGCTGTGAAAACGGCCCTTTTTTTTTACGCCGCCAGGCAATCGCCCATGCAGAAAAAAGGCGGCCCACAGGCCGCCCTTTGTCATCGCCCGACTTAGGCCGGGGATTAACTGCCCGCATTCATGAGTAACAACAGGTCGTTCATACGCTTGACGAAGCTGGAGGGGTCATCGAGCTGGCCGCCTTCACTCAGCATGGCCTGATCAAACAACAGGTGGGTCCAGTCGGCAAAGCGGTCCGTATCGGCCTCGTCCTTGAGCCGTTTCACCAGAGGGTGCTCAACATTCACCTCCAGGATGGGCTCCAGGTTCGGCACCGCGTGGCCGGCCTGCTTGAGGAGTTTTTGCATACTCACGGCCATGGCCTGCTCATCCACCACCAGACAGGAAGGCGAATCGGTCAGGCGACTGGAGACCCGCACCTCCTTGACCTTGTCGCCGAGCAGTTCCTTCATTTGCTTGAACATGCCCTGGTAATCCTTGGCGGCCTTTTCCACCTTTTTCTTTTCTTCCTTGTCTTCCATATTGCCGAGGTCAACGGCGCCCTTGGCGACGGAGACCAGCGGCTTACCGGCAAATTCATTCATATAGGACATCATCCATTCATCCACACGGTCGTGCATTAACAGCACTTCGATATCCTTTTTCCTGAACAACTCCAGGTGTGGGCTGTGCTTGACGGCCGCATAGGAATCCCCGGTGATGTAGTAGATCTTCTCCTGCTCCGGCTTCATGCGGCTGATGTAATCATCAAGGCTGACGCTTTCATCGGCGCTATCGGTCGCGGTGGAGCTGAAACGCAGCAATTTGGCGATCTTTTCCTGGTTGGCAAAATCCTCCGCCGGACCTTCCTTCAGGACCTTGCCGAACTCTTTCCAGAAGGTGGCATACTGTTCCGGTTCATCCCTGGCCAGGGTTTCCAGTTGGCCGAGGATCTTCTTCACTGAGGCATTGCGAATGGTGTCGATGTGTTTGTTGCGCTGCAAGATCTCGCGGGAAATATTCAGCGGCAGGTCATCGGAGTCGACAATGCCGCGAATAAAACGCAGGTAGTTGGGCATAAGCTGTTCGGCATCGTCCATGATAAAGACACGCTTCACGTACAGCTTGATGCCATGGCGCTTGTCGCGGTCGAACAGGTCAAACGGCGCCCGCTTGGGCACATAGAACAGGGTAGTGTATTCCTGCGTGCCTTCGACCTTGTTGTGGGTCCACAGCAGCGGGTCATCAAAGTCGTGGGCAACGTGTTTGTAGAATTCCTTGTATTCGTCATCGCTGATGTCCGCTTTGGCGCGGGTCCACAGCGCCGAGGCCTTGTTGACGCTTTCCAGCTCATCACTGAGTTCGCCCTTGTCGTCGCGCTTTTTCATCAAAATGGGCAGCGAGATGTGATCGGAGTATTTATGAATAATATTGCGCAGGCGGAAGTCTTCGAGGAACTCGCCCTCGTCGTCACGCAGGTGCAGGATCACCCGCGTCCCGCGGTGCTCTAGATTGATATTCTCCAGACTGTACTCACCTTCGCCCCTGGAGACCCAGCGCACCCCGTGTTCGGCACCCAGACCGGCGCGGCGCGTCTCCACCGTAACCTCATCGGCGACGATAAAGGCGGAATAAAAGCCCACCCCAAACTGTCCGATCAGGTTGGCATCCTTGGCCTGGTCGCCGGTGAGGCTTTCGAGAAAGTGTTTGGTGCCGGAGCGGGCAATAGTGCCGATGTTGTCCATGACTTCCTGGCGGTTCATACCAATACCGTTGTCGCTAATGGTAATGGTCTTGGCGTCCTTGTCAGCATCGATGGTGATGTTCAGTTCGGCATCGTTCTCGAACAGGGCCTCGTCGCTGAGGGCCTCAAAGCGCAACTTGTCGCAGGCATCCGAGGCGTTGGAAATCAGTTCCCGCAGAAAAATTTCCTTGTTGGAATACAGCGAGTGGATCATCAGCTTGAGCAGCTGTTTGACTTCGGTCTGAAAACTCAGGGTCTCTTTTTGCGCTTCGACACTCATGAATGTGGGCTCCTTGGTTCAACACGTTGCAAAACATATAGTTAGGGTATTTTTGCTCTGCGCCTGAGATGGGGGCCAGACCGGGACTTTTCAAGTCCCCAGCGTTCACGGGGCTACTTGCGGATATGGGCCAGCACGGCGGTGGCAATCTCCTCCACCGAGCGCTCGGTCACGTCGAGGCTGGGCAGCCGCCACTGCCGGTACAGGGCCTCGACCTGGCGCACCTCCTTGTCGCACTGTGCGCGGCTGGCGTAGCGCGTGTCCGGCAGGCGCTGCTGGCGGATCTGCTGCAGGCGGGGAGCAGAGATGGTCAGGGCAAAGATCCTGTCGCGGCAGGCCTGCAGGTGTGCCGGCATTTGCGGCTGTTCCAGATCCGTATCGACCAGGGGATAGTTGGCGGCGAACAGACCATAGTGCATGGCCAGATACAGGCAGGTGGGGGTCTTGCCGCAACGGGACAGCCCCACCAGGATCACGTCGGCATTGTCATAATGCCGTTGTCCCTGGCCGTCATCGTGTTCCATGGAAAAGTGCACGGCGTCGATGCGCTCGGGATAATTGCGCGCATGATGCAGGGAGTGGCTGTGCCCCGCGACCTGCTCGGCCGCGACGCCGAATAATTTTTCTAGCTGAGGCAAGAAGGGCGACATCAGATCGATCACCACGCCGTCGACCTTATCCATGTGCTGGCGAATCTCGGGATTGATAATGGTGGTCAGGACAATCGGCGTCTGCCCGGCGCGCTCCGGGCTGGTATTGATTTCCGCAATGGTCGCGTCGGCCTTTTGCGTGGAATCCACATAGCGGCGCACGATTTGGCGAAAGTGCAGCGGAAACTGCGATAACAGCGCCCGCGCCATGCCCTCAATCGTGATGCCGGTACTGTCCGAGACCAGAAAGACAGTCCGCTGCAGGCGGTCATTTTCCGGGGGACTTGCCGAAATTTTGCCCAGCTCAGGGTCAGAATGGTTTTCCATCTAAAATCAAACCTGACAGGTTATGGTGAAACACATACGATAAGCTAATAGAACAGCAAAGGGGAAGCTACATGGCAGCGTATATTCGTTGGTTACACGACGTCGGTCTGGAACAGCTTGCCGAAGTCGGCGGCAAAAATGCCTCGCTGGGCGAAATGATACGTCAGTTGAGTGAACGGGACATTCGCGTCCCCGGGGGCTTTGCCACGACCGCCGCCGCCTTTCGCCACTTTATCGCCCACAATGACCTGGAGACGCGGATTTCGCAAAAGCTGCGCGACCTCGACAGCAACGACGTCGTCGCCCTGGGCCAGTGCGGACGCGAGATCCGGCAGTGGCTCAACGCGGCGCACTTTCCGCCCGACCTCGAGGCGGACATCCGCCAGCACTACCAGGCCCTGGTCAGGGAAAATGGTGCGCAGGCCTCCTATGCCGTGCGCTCCTCGGCCACGGCAGAAGACCTGCCGGAGGCCTCCTTTGCCGGCCAGCAGGAGACCTATTTGAATATTCAGGGTGAAGACGCCCTGCTGGACACCATTCGCGCCGTCTTTGCCTCTCTCTACAATGACCGCGCCATTGCCTATCGCGTCCATCAGGGCTTTGCCCACGACAGCGTGGCGCTGTCCGCCGGGGTGCAGCGCATGGTGCGCAGTGACCTGGCCAGCAGCGGTGTCATGTTTACCCTGGATACCGAATCCGGCTTCGATGGCGTGGTCTTTATTACCGCCGCCTATGGCCTCGGCGAGACTGTGGTGCAGGGACTGGTCAACCCCGACGAGTTTTACGTCCACAAGGCGCGCCTGCAGGACGGCTACCCGGCCCTGCTGCAAAAGCGTCTTGGCAACAAACAGGTGCGCATGATCTTTACCGAGGACAATCACCATCAGGCCTCGACCCAGGTCCTCGATACCACGCCGGCAGAACAGCAGCAGTTCTGCCTGAGCCCTCAGGAGGTGCTCCATCTGGCACAACTGGCCATCAACATCGAGCAGCACTACGGCCGCCCCATGGACATTGAATGGGCCAAGGACGGTCAGGACGGCCTCCTCTATATCGTGCAGGCGCGACCGGAGACGGTGAAAAGCCAGGCGCACAAAAACAAACTCAAAAATTATCGCCTCAAGGAGAAGGGGCCGGTGCTGGCCGAGGGCCGCAGTATCGGTCAGGCCATTGGCCAGGGCGTCGCCAGGGTGATTCTTTCGGCGGCGGACATGCAGCAGATCAATCCCGGCGATGTGCTGGTCACCGACATGACCGACCCCGACTGGGAACCCATTATGAAAAAGGCCGCCGCCATCGTCACCAACCGTGGTGGCCGCACCTGTCATGCCGCCATCATCGCCCGTGAGATGGGCATCCCCGCCATTGTCGGCTGTCACGACGCCACCGACCGCATCCCCAATGAGCAGGCCGTTACCGTCGCCTGCGCCGAGGGTGACGTCGGCCGGGTCTATGAAGGTCTGCTCGACTTTGAGGTCAATGAAGTAACCCTGGAAAAACTGCCAGAGTTGCCGGTCAAGTTAATGCTCAATGTCGGCGCCCCGGAACGCGCCTTCGACTTCCAGTTCCTGCCCAATCACGGCGTCGGCCTGGCGCGGCTGGAATTTATTATCAACAATCTCATCGGCGTCCACCCCCGGGCGCTGCTCGGCTTTAACCAGCAACCGGAGGACATCAAACAGGAGATTGAACGCCGCATGGCCGGCTATGCCGACCCGTCCAGCTTTTTCATTGAAAAACTCAGTGAAGGCATCGCCACCATTGCCGGCGCCTTCTGGCCCAAGCAGGTGATCGTGCGTTTCTCCGATTTCAAATCCAACGAATACGCCAACCTCATCGGCGGCGAGGCTTTCGAACCGCATGAAGAAAATCCCATGATTGGCTTTCGTGGCGCCTCGCGTTATGTCTCCCGTGACTTTGAGCGCTGCTTTGAAATGGAGTGCTTTGCGATTAAAAAGGTTCGCGATGAAATGGGCCTGACCAATGTCGCGGTCATGATCCCCTTTGTACGCACCCCGGAGGAGGCACACAACGTCATCAACCTGCTCAGTGACAATGAACTCAAACGAGGCGAAAACGGTTTAAAGATTATGATGATGTGCGAGATCCCGGCCAACGCCCTCATTGCTGATCAGTTTCTAAAATTCTTTGATGGCTATTCCATTGGCTCCAATGACCTGACCCAACTAACCCTTGGCCTGGACCGCGACTCGGCCCTGGTGGCCGAACTGTTTGACGAACGCAATGATGCGGTGAAGGTCTTGCTGGCGCAGGCCATTCGCAGCTGTCGGGCAAAGAATAAATACATCGGCATTTGCGGCCAGGGCCCGTCCGATTACCCGGAGTTTGCCGCCTGGTTGATTGACCAGGGGATTCAGACCATTTCCCTGAACCCGGACTCCCTCATCGCCACCTGGCAGTATCTCGCCGACACCCTGAAGGTCAAATAAACACAATGCCATTATGCTGAAAATATTTTTTGTTGAAATCCTCATCGCCGCCGCGCTGACCTTTTATGGCCTGCGCTTTCGAAAAACAAAACCCCAATGGTCTACCGCCCTGTTGATCCTGGCGGTAGCCCTTTGGGGTTTGTTGATTGCCGGTTTTTATGGCTGGCTAGGCGGCGGCTGAGGCCTTGAGCACCTTGTTGGCCGCGGCCACGGCGGCACCCCTGTCGACCGGGGCGCCCATTTTTGCCAGCACTTCATCGAGGGCGTTGAGACAATAGAGCACATTGTCGGCATTACTGGCATGGCCCATCAGACCAACGCGCCAGACCTTGCCGGCCAGGGCACCGAGACCGGCACCAATTTCCAGATGGTAGTCGTTGAGCAGCGTGCTGCGCACAGCGGCGTCGTCAATCCCCTCGGGTATCGTTACCGCATTGAGCTGTGGCAGGCGATAGGCCTCGGGCACGACAAACTGCAGGCCCAGGGTTTCCAGACCGGCACGCAGTGCCTGATGCATGTGCGCATGACGCGCCCAGGAATTTTCAATGCCCTCTTCTTTGAGTATTAACAATGCCTCGTGCAGACCGTAGAGATTGTTAATCGGCGCGGTGTGGTGATAGGCGCGCTTGCTACCGGCCCCCCAGTAGCCCATCACCAGACTCAGATCCAGAAACCAGCTCTGCACCTTGGTCTTGCGCTTTTTGATCACCTCGGCAGCACGCTCGTTAAAACTCACCGGCGACAGGCCGGGGGGCGCCGACAGACACTTTTGCGTACCGGAATAAATCGCATCGATCCCCCACGCATCGACCCTGAGCGGTGTGCCGCCCAGCGAGGTCACGGCATCGACAATGGTCAGACAGTCATACTGATGCGCCAGGGCCACCAGGGTCTCGGCATCGGACTGGGCGCCGGTGGAAGTCTCTGCATGCACAAAGGCCACCAGCTTGGCATCCGGGTTGGCCTTCAGGGCGTCTTCGAGTTTCGCCGGGTCGACCGGTTGACCCCATGCGTCCTCGACCATGACCGCCGTGGCGCCACAACGCTCGACGTTTTCCTTCATGCGGCCGCCAAAGACCCCGTTCTGACAGACAATGGCCTTATCACCCGGCTCCAGTAGATTGACGAAGCAGGTTTCCATACCGGCGGAACCCGGTGCCGAGACCGGGAAGGTCAGCTCATTTTTAGTTTGAAAGGCATACTGTAGTAGTCCTTTCATCTCATCCATCATGCCGACAAAGGCGGGGTCCAGATGACCAATCGTAGGACGCGCCAGGGCCTCCAGCACGCGTGGGCTGACATCCGAAGGACCGGGGCCCATTAAACGGCGTAGCGGTGGATGAAACGACTTAGGCTCACTCATAATAAAAAACTCCTGGGTATAATTTTTCTGCGCGCAGTATACAGGAAATATTGTATGGTTAACGCAATAACCCCTGGCAGACAAGGTGTACTTACGCAAATACGCGCAGCATAGATGCTGTAGCCGGCAATAAAAAAACCTACAAAAATCGCTGATGTTCGCCCCGTTGCACGGCTTACAGAACGCGCGCACACCCACAGCCGTATGTTGTCCACCAGAAATTCACCGCCGGCTGATTACCCATATGACGCGACGCATGCGTGCCGTAACGGCGGCCTCGCGCGAATCGTAATAGCCACAGTGGCCCGGCGCCGGGGTGTGAAGCTATCTGTTCTGCGTTAAGATAATGGATGATCGACACCATCACTGAATTCAGCACAGTTTTCTTCGCCATTTATTATTAAAGGTTTGTTATGTCCGCACTGATTATTGAACCCACAGAACTGGAAACCCTGCTCCAGCAAGAGCATGTTGTGGTCATTGACCTCTCGGCCGCCGCGACCTATGTGCAGTACCATATTCCCGGCGCGGTGTTCTTAAACTATGAATGGATCCTGCACAGCGAGCCGCCACGCATGGGACTCCTGCCCGGCCGGACGCAGCTGGAACAGGTCTTCGGCGCTATGGGTATCTCGCCTGACACCCGGGTCATTGCCTATGATGATGAAGGCGGCGGTCGCGCCAGTCGATTTTTGTGGACCCTGGAGTGTGCCGGTCACCAGGACTTTTCCCTGCTCAATGGCGGCCTGCAGAGCTGGAGCCATGAAGGCCATAAAGTCAGCAGCGAAATTCACTGGCCGGTGCCGGCCCGCTTTAGCTACCAGGCCAACACAGACCCGATTGCGGAGCGGCAATATATCCTGGATCACCTGAACCATGAGGACGTGGTTATCTTCGACGCCCGCTCGCCCCAGGAATACAGCGGCGCCAAGGCCTTTGCCCAGCGAGGTGGACACATCCCCGGCGCGGTGAATATCGAATGGACCGAGACCCTGGACAAGGCACACCACATGCGCCTGAAAGGTGACGCCGAGTTGCGCGACCTGCTGGCGGCGAAGGGGGTGTTACCACACAAGGAAATCATTACCCACTGCCAGACCCACCACCGCTCGGCACATAGCTACATTGTCCTCAAGCATCTGGGTTATACCCGGGTGAAGGGCTATCCCGGTTCCTGGTCGGACTGGGGCAACGCGCCCAACACCCCGATTGAGAATTAGTATTACCCCGGCATGTCCTGCGACTCCACACTGAGGCAGTAATCGCCCTGCTGCCAGCGCGCCAGGTGCGCGCGCATGCGTTGTACATGACTGCCGTCCCAAAAGACCTGCTGGCAGACGGGGCAATAGTACACCGGGCTATGGATATCCTCGGGCACGGCATGGCGCTGCGCCGCGCTGGCTGGGATCAATAGGGTATTGCATTGCAGACAGCGACTGAAGGGGTCCAGCAACCAGTTCAAGGCCAGGCGGGTCGCCAGTTCCTGCGCACAGGCCTCCACGCTGTCGGACTGCAGCAGAATGACCGTGTCGGCGGCGCGGCGCATGGCGGCCAGTTGACGATCACGGGTCAGCAGCAGGCGGCCTTCGTCAATGGCACGCCGCAGCAGTTCATAATCCGTCTCACCCTCCCTGGCCATGACCACATCGTAGCCGGCGACACGCAGCCAGCGCCCGAGGCGCTGGAGCATTGCATCACAAAGAAAGATGGGGAGTTGCGGGGCGCTTGCCTGTGGCGGCAACGTCATGCGCGGCGATCAGACGTCCGTGGAACGAATCACGCCGGTGACAATACCGAGGATCTGGACCTCATCGTTACGCAGCAAGATTGGTGACATGTCGGGGTTGGCCGGTTGCAGACGAATGCCCTCGGCCTCGACATAAAACTTTTTCAGGGTCACCTGTTGTCCATTGATCATGGCGATCACGGACTGGCCGTTCTCGGCGGACTCACGTTTTTCGATAATGACAATATCACCATCCTGAATATTATCATCGACCATGGAGTGGCCGCGGACACGCAGGGCATAGGTGTTTTTATGCACCATGCTGCGCGGTACAGGGACGCGCTGCGGGTCTTCGCAGATATCAATGGGTTGACCGGCCGTGACCCAGCCCAGCAGGGGGATTTCCATTAACTCGTCACCCACCATATCCACCGCCTCTAACTGTGGGTGCCAGACTTTCCGGTTATTCTTTGGTATCAAGTAGTTAATAGACGACATTGACATACCTCTTTATAATTTTAATCTAAGTTACCGCTATTCCAGACAAATATCAAACCCGCACGTACAATAAATTCACCCAAGGCGGGACAAAATGCCGCATTGCCAGTGCCGGCGGCGTCCCCCATAATAGCCGCCCATGAATAGTCCGCCCCGTAGCAAGCACGCCCTCCTCCTTGTCGTCGTCGCCCTGATTAGTATTAGTGCCGGTCTGTGGCTGAGCCAGAGCACCTCGAGCAGCAAACGCCTGCCCCCGGACCTGGAGGCCACCTTTTTGCCCAAGGGTAAGCCCCTGGCGGAGTTTCACCTCAGCGACCATGAGCAGCAGCCATTTGACCTGGCGCGTTTCCACGGCAAGTGGAGCTTTTTGTTCTTTGGCTATGTCAACTGCCCGGATGTGTGCCCCATGGGTCTGCAAGTCATGCAGAGTGTCTGGCAACAATTGCCGCCCCCCTTGCGGGAGCAGTCCCAGATGGTCTTCGTCTCCGTTGATCCGCAGCGTGACACGCCGGCGCTCCTCAAGTCCTATGTGGAGTACTTTCACCCCGAGTTTCTCGGCGTCACCGGTGAGCTGGGGCAGATCGACATTTTGACCCGCAGTATCGGTATTCTCTATGGCTACGACGACCCCGAGCCCGGCAGCACGGAGTACGCGGTCAACCACAGCGCCCAGATCATTCTCATCGACCCGGATGCGCGCATGCGGGCGGTGTTCTCTTCCCCGCATGAGGCCGGGAAAATCTCCAGCACCTTCCAGAAAATTGCCGCCTTCCTGGCCCACTAAGTGGAGTACGCAAACACCATGTCTCGTTCTCTCCTCCTGCTCGCCAGCCTGCTGCTCACGAGCCACGTCTTTGCTGATAGCCTGCGGATTGAAAATGCCTGGTCGCCGGAGGCCCCTCCCACGGCCCGTGTCATGGCCGGCTATATGGTGATCCACAACCCGGGGAATCAGGAGCTCCTGATCGAGAAGGTCAGCAGCCCGCAATTCAAGAGCGTGGAAATGCACCGCACCCTCGAAACAGACGGCATGTACCGCATGGAGTGGCAGCTACACATTCATGTGCCCCCGGGTGAACCCACCCTGCTGGAACCGGGCGCCAAGCACCTGATGCTGATCAACCCCGTCAAGCCGCTGAAGGCCGGTGACTCGATCGAGCTGACCCTGCACCTCTCCAACCAGCAAACGCAAACCGTGATCGCCACGGTTCGCAAGCCATAGCAGCTCGCCGTGTCCGCCCCCAGCAACGAGGTCAGCCTAGCCAAACGACTCTTCGCCCGCTTCCAGGTCGTCCTGCCCCACCACCTGCTATCCCGCATCATGGGTCGGATTACCCACTGCCGCCTCGGCTGGGTGAAAAAGACCTATATGAAAGCCATTATTCGCCATTTTGATGTCAACCTGGAGGAGGCCGCCGAGCAGGACCTGGACCAGTACGAACACTTTAATGCCTTTTTCACCCGTGAGCTCAAGGCCGGGGCGCGCCACTTTGTCGGTGGCGCCCATCAGATCGCCAGCCCGGTCGACGGTCGTGTCAGTCAGGCCGGCCCGATCAGCGCGGGGCGAATCATTCAGGCCAAGGGCCATGACTATGCCCTGACGGAACTGCTCGGTGGCGAGGATGCCTGGTCGGAGCGCTTTAAGGACGGCGAATTTGCCACCCTGTATTTGTCACCCCGGGATTATCACCGTATTCACATGCCCCTGGATGGCGAGCTCAGGGAAATGCGCCACATCCCCGGCCGTCTGTTTAGCGTCAGCCCCTCCACGGTGAGCACCATTCCCAACCTGTTTGCCCGCAATGAGCGCGTGGTCTGTCTGTTTGAGACCAGCGCCGGCCCCATGGCCATGGTGCTGGTGGGCGCCATTTTTGTCGCCAGTATCGCCACCGTCTGGCACGGCACGGTCACCCCGCCCACCTGGCCGGACCTGCAAAGCTGGATCTATGGCGAGGCCGAGCGGCGCATTCACCTCGCCAAAGGCGAGGAGATGGGACGCTTCAATATGGGCTCAACGGTCATCCTGCTCTACGGCAAGCAGTCGATACAGTGGCATGAGCAGCTGATCGCGGGGGCGCCGGTGCAAATGGGCCAACTCATCGGCACGGCGCTGGCCTGAGCGTATACCACGATATCGTCTCACTACGGCCAACGACCGCGTCCGCCACGGCAAACCATGGCAAAAACCTCGCCGCCTGCATTGCAGACACAAGCCACTTTCCTATAATTTGATGAGATCCGATTTTTCAACCACCAACACAAAACAAAAACACAGCAAGGGAGTTAGTCATGAAACGAGCCTTAACCTTATTCATCACCGCGCTGATTCTAGGGGCCTGCGGTGCCAACCAGCCCATCGAGTCTTCCAACACCAGCAGCAATACCAGCAGCGCGGCAAACACTGCGCCCTCCAATCCCGTCAAGACCGTGACGATTGCCAACATCATTCCCTATAAAAAGGGCGCGCCGATTGCCCAGAACATTCAACTCGAGTGTACCCTGAACAGTCAGCTCTCCGAGTTCATTCAGTCCTACGGCAACGAACAAAATATTGCCGTCACCCGCGCCGCCAGCGTCAACCCAAACAGCAAGGGCAATGTCCTGCTGGTGAATATCGTCAATGCCGTCAGTCAGGGCAATGCCTTTCTGGGGCATCGCAAATTTACCCAGGTCGAGGGGACTTTGTATGAAAACGGCAAAAAAGTCGCCGCCTTCACCGGCGCCCGTTTTTCCGGCGGTGGTTTCTTCGGCGCCTATAAGGGTTCCTGTTCCGTACTCGGTCGTACCGTCCAGACCCTGGGTAAGGATATTGCCCAATGGTTAGTCCATCCTGTCGATGGTATGCATATGGGCGACGGCATTTAGACTGTCACCATGTTCACTGGCAGCAGACGCGTCCAGGCACGCGTCTGCCGTCCGTTGACGGCCCGTCCGTCACCTCCCTCCTCACACTCAGACAGACACCCGAAGTTGGCGTAAAGACGTACGCCATATCACGCAGGTCCTGCAGGCACCCGGCCACGGACGGAATATCCCTCGCCACCGTAGGCAATAGTGTTTAAACTGCGCCTTTATCTCTAGACTGTTCAATCGTAAGCCATGCAAAAAACCATCAGCGCCACTGAAGCATTACAACGCCTGCGTGAAGGCAATTACCGTTTTTCACAAAACCTGCGCGCCATCGAAGCCATGTCAACACACAGCAAGCGTGCCGAGCTCACCGCCGGTCAGGAGCCCATTGCCGTGATTCTGGGTTGCTCCGACTCGCGGGTCCCGGCGGAGATTGTCTTTGATCAGGGGCTTGGGGATCTGTTTGTGATTCGGGTCGCCGGCAATATTGTCGCGCCTTCCCAGGTCGGCAGTGTCGAGTTTGCGGTCTCACAGTTTGGCACACGCCTGGTGGTGGTGCTTGGCCACTCGCGCTGCGGCGCCGTGGTGGCCACCATTGATGAACTCGCCAAAGGTAACGGCAGCCCGTCGAAAAACATCAGCTCCATTGTCGATCGTGTCAAACCCGCGGTGGAGAGCTTGATGCGCACCGATCTCATCAACCACCCTGCAGAACTCATTAACGAGGCCGTGCGCGCCAATGTGCGCGCCTCGGCCAATCAATTGCGCCATGGCTCGGCCATTATCGAAAATCTCATCGCTACCGATGGCCTGCTCATCGTCGGCGCAGAGTACTGTCTGGAAAGCGGCGTGGTGGATTTTTTTGATGGCGTCCCTAGCACCACGTAAGCCGCGGGCACGCTAATCCGTGTACAGCCCGCTCACGGCAGCAATATCGCTGACGTCGGCGGCCAGCATCAGCAGACGATCAAACCCCAGGGCCACACCGGCACAGTTCGGCACCTGCGGCAGCACCGCCAGCAGGCCTTCATCAAGGGGCATCACCGCCTTAGCCGCCGCCTGACGCTTGCGGTTGTCCTGCTCAAAACGGCGCCGCTGCTCCGTGGCATCCGTCAGTTCATGAAAACCATTGGCCAGCTCCATACCATTAATGTAGAGCTCAAAACGCTCCGCCACCGGCTCCACGCCAGGGCGGACCCTGGCCAGAGCGGCCTGGGTGGGCGGATAGTCGTAAATAAACACGGGGGCATCCTTCGGCAGCAACGCTTCGACGCAGCAGCTCATAATGAGTTGCAGCCCAGTATCCCGGTCGTCGATGCCGCCTACGGGGGCGATATTTTGCTCAAGGGCAAACCTCCGACACTGTTCCAGACTGAGCGCGAACGGGTCGAGCTGGAGGGTCTGTTGCCAGGCCTGCCGATAGGTCCATTTTACCGTTGGCTGCAACACCCGATAACCGTCCAGCAGTTCACGTACCAGGGCGTCGACCTCATCGATCAGCGCCAGGTGATCCATGCCGAGGCGGTACCACTCCAACATGCTGAATTCCGGCTGGTGCTGCCGACCCTGCTCGCCATAGCGAAAGACCTTGCACAGCTGATAAATCGAGCCACTGCCGGCCGCCAGCAGGCGCTTCATGGCGTATTCGGGCGAGGTCTGCAAATACAGCCGCGGGTCCTGGCCGACACCACTGTGGGTGGTCATGCTGTCGATGTAGAGATCGGTGCTGCCGGCCGCTGAGAGTATCGGCGTTTCGACCTCGAGCACATCGCGGGCCTGAAAAAAGGCCCGTATCCGTTGCCGGAATCGGGCCCTGAGTTGCAGTATCTGCCGTACAGACGACATGGCGGCAGCGGCTGTCACGCCTGCGGCTGACATCACCCGCGCTAGTCTTTGACGCGGCCGATATATTCACCACTGCGGGTATCCACCTTGATCTGCTCACCAATGTCGATAAACAGCGGTACCCGCACCACCGCGCCGGTATCGCAGGTGGCCGGTTTACCACCACCACCTGAGGTATCCCCGCGCACGCCGGGGTCGGTCTCGGTAATGGTCAGCACCACATGATTCGGCGGGGTAACGGCAATCGGCACGCCGTTCCACAGGGTGACGGTGCAGATGTCCTGCTCCTTGAGCCACTTGAGGGCATCACCCACGGCCTTCTCATCGGCGCCCAGTTGTTCGAAGGTATCGGGATCCATAAAGTACCAGGCGTCACCGTCGTCGTAGAGATACTGCATATTGGTATCCACTACGTCGGCTGCCTCCACGGTATCACCGGACTTGAAGGTCTTTTCCAGGACCCGACCGGTTTTGAGATTGCGGATCTTGACCCGGTTGAAGGCCTGCCCTTTACCCGGTTTTACAAACTCGTTTTCAATAATGCTACAGGGATCACCGTCCATCATGATCTTTAAGCCGCCCTTGAATTCATTAGTGCTGTAACTTGCCATCGCTAAACCTTTAAAATCCCGTCATGAATAAAACGCCTATGATACATCGAACTGCCGCCGCTGGGCAGACACCTGCCTGGCAACGGGAGCTGGCCACGGCCATCCGTGCGCCGGCCGAACTGCTCCAGGCCCTGCAACTGCCCCTGGACCTGCTGCCTGCCGCGGAAGCCGCCAGCCGGGACTTTCCCCTGCGTGTCCCCCACAGCTATTTACGGCGTATGCTGCCGGGCAACCCCGCAGACCCGTTGTTGCGCCAGGTCCTGCCCCTGGCGGAGGAACTGAGCCCGGCGGTGGGCTTTTCGGCCGATCCGGTGGGCGACCAGGCGGCCATGGCCCTGCCCGGCCTGATCCACAAATATCATGGTCGGGTCCTGCTGACCCTGACCGGGGCCTGTGCCGTGCACTGCCGTTATTGCTTCCGCCGCCACTTCCCCTACACCGAGGCCAATCCCGCCGAGGACCACTGGCAGGCCAGTATCGAGTATCTGCAGGTACACCCCGAGGTCACGGAGGTCATTCTCAGCGGCGGTGACCCCCTCAGCCTGAGCGACAGGCGCCTGGGCCGCCTGGTGGCCCGCCTGGAGGAGGTCCCGCAGCTAGTGCGCCTGCGCTGGCACAGCCGGGTCCCGGTGGTACTGCCCTCGCGGCTGACCCCCGAACTGTTGCAGCTGTGGCAAAGCTCGCGGCTGCAGCAGGTGCTGGTGCTGCACTTCAATCACCCCCATGAGATTAATAATGAGGTAATTCAATCACTTAAAATTCTAAAGGGGATGGATCTCACGGTACTCAACCAGACGGTCCTGTTGCGCGGGGTCAATGACGACGTCACCACCCTGGCCACGCTCAGTGAACAGCTCTTCGCCGCGGGGGTCCTGCCCTACTACCTGCACCTGCTGGATCGCACCCAGGGGGCGGCCCATTTTGAGGTCGCGCTGCCCACCGCCGGGCGCCTGTACCAGGGCCTGTTGGCCAGCCTGCCCGGCTATCTGGTCCCCCGCCTGGTCAGGGACAATGTTGGCGAGGATGCCAAGCAGCCGGTCTTCGTCCCGCCAGCCACCTGAGCCCCGGCCTGGGCCTAAATCCCGAGGTAAATCTAAATTTCAGTCTTGTGGACGGCTGTCGATATAATAGTTCATAATTCAATAGGTTGTGGGGCAACGTTAGCTCATTACTTATGCTAAACAACATAGACCCAGGGGAAATAGTGTGGCTAAGGTCATTGGCCTAAACCTTCCAAGCAGGCGCAAGCCCACTCGAGATGACGTCGACATCCGCTTGAAAAATATCGAGCAGTGGATTGACGATCTCCCCAAGGCCAACGTAGGTGAAACCGCGCGCCGCGTCTTTGAGCTGCTGGTGGCCAGCAATCAAATCAACTACGCCCCACTGCTACGCTACAAATTTCTCGAGGCCATGCGCGGCCAGGTGCAGTATGTGACCGAGGCCCTGCGCAAACACTTTGTCGGTGTTTCCTTTCCGCTGCCGGCCAAGAGTCAAAAGATCGCGGCCATCACGCGGGAACTCTATCTGGAATTGGCCACCGGCTATAAAATTGCCCTTGAAGATAGTCTGGCAAAGTCGATGTTTTTTATCGACAAAAAACTGGCAACACAATTGTGCCATCGTGCCATGAACGCCCTGTCACACAGTCTGCTCACCTCGTATCAGACCTATGCCCCCTACCCGAACCACCTGTGGCTGGAACTACACCAGCTCTATGACTTTGCGGACCGCTATAAACTGCTACGCACCAGCGTCAGGGATGAGCAACACCGCTATGTGGAAAAGTCCTCTATCTATACCGAATATGTCCGCACCCTGCTGCTGGCCCTGACCTCGCCCTATCGCCTGCGCCACGGTGAGGCCGGTAAGGTCTATGACACCCTGGAACGCTGGACTATGCACACCTCGATCCATCCCTTTAATGACAAAAATGTTCACAAGGGACACTTCGGCTTTAATCTGGATGCTGATAAACCACCACGCTCCCTGGCGCTGGCCGCTGACAATTGTGAGCATGCCGCCTGTCGCATACTCAACACGGAACCCCTGGCACACATTATCCGCGATGAAATTCTCAATACGGCCGATGTCGGCGCCACCACCCTGACCAGTATCGACATGCAACGCCCGGACCTGTCGCACGACTTGCTACGTCGTCTGCTGATTGCCTGGGGCGTCATCTCCAAGCGCAACTTCCCACGCAGCAGCAAGTATGAAAAGGTCCGTGTCACCATCGGTCTGAGCGCCACCCACAAGATTATTACCGATGGCCGCAAAAGCCGACGCAATAACATGAGTCGCCACAAGGGCCCGCTAGACGACATCTACAGCAGCACCGCGCACTATGATTCCAGTGTCATTGAGAGCGTCAATGACACGCAACCCGATGTCTGGGACATGATCTACCCCAACGACACCACCCAGTTTGAACGACAAAAACAGCAGGAGCGGCAGGCGCTGAAACAGGCACCGCCCACACCAGTCGCGGGGGCGGAAGCCGAGCCCTACGCCGTTGAGACCTGGGCAATTCTAAATGAGAGCGCCAGCGGCTATTGCCTGCAATGCGAAAATGAGAGTGACGCCAAGATTCAGGTCGGCGAGTTAATCGGCATCCGCCGCAGTGGTGACGGCCATACCTGGAAATGGGGCATTGGCGTTATTCGCTGGATGCGCATTAACGAAGACCAACGCCTCCTGCTCGGGATTGAGATGCTCACCCCCGATGCCGCCGCCATTGGCATCAAGCCCGCCGTCAGTGATGGCCTGGATGAATACAAGCGCACGCTGATGCTGCCGGAACTCCGCGCCATCAACCAGCCACCGACGCTGATTACCGGGCCGGTACCTTATCGCGTTGGCAACAAGTTGATGATTAATATTCTGGGGAAGCGCGTCAACGTGCAGCTGACCAAATTACTGCAGAATACCGGCCTGTTTGCCCAGTTTCAGTTTGAGATACAGTCTGATCAGGACAAGGCCAATGTCGGCAATGTCAGTGACTGGTCCATGGATCGGGACTTTGGCAACATCTGGTCTTCGATCTAATCCCATGACTGGCACAAGAAAATTCAAGGCCCCAGCACAGAGGCCGATACGCTAACACATACAGGTATCAATCAAAGTGGCACCATCATAACCCGCATATGGATTAAACAACCGAATGAGTAATGAGAATCTGCTACGTCTGGTAATGCTCTTTGATGCCTCGGAAGAAGCCGAGGTCATGATCAACGCCCTGCGCAACGCGGGACTCATTGTCCGTGACATTCGTGCTGAAGACGAGGAAGACCTGCAAAACGCCGTTGAGGAAAACCCCGTCGACCTGGTACTGGCCCAGCAGAAGCTGACCGACTATAGCGCCCGACAGGCCGCCGAATTTCTGGCCCTAACCGGCAGAGATATTCCCCTCATCGCCATCACCCCGCCGGGTAAGGAAACCACGGCCCTGGACGTCCTGCAGGTCGGCGGGCGCGATATTGTCGCCAGCGACCAGGTCGAAAAATTCAAACATATCGTCAAGCGCGAATTGAGCGACCTGAAAGAACGTCGCGCCCTGCGCCGTACCGAGACCCTGTTGCGTGAAACGGAAAAGCGCGCACGCATCCTGATCGATAATTCTCGTGACGCCATTGCCTACGTACACGACGGCATGCATATCTACGCCAATAGCGCCTATCTGAAAATGTTTGGTTACGAGACCATGGAAGACCTCGAAGGAGTACCCATCATGGACATGGTCAGCGCTGAAGAGCATCCAAAGTTAAAAGAATTTTTGCGCAGCTATACCAAGGGGCAAAGCGACAGCAGCGACCTCGAGGTTCAGGGCCAGCATGTGGAAGGCAAAAAATTCAAAATCACGATGGAATTTTCCCCCGCGAGTATGGAGGGAGAGTCCTGCACCCAGATCATTATCCGGGATCAATCCCTGAGCAAAGAGCTGGAAAAGAAACTCAACGTCCTCAGTCAACAGGACCTGCTGACCGGTCTGTATAACCGCAACTTTTTTATCGAACAACTGGACAAGTTTATCGGCCGCGCCGTGGAGGGTAGTGAGCGTGGTGCCCTGCTGTATATCACGCTCGATCAATTTGCAGCGATCAAGGAAGACCTGGGGCTCTCCGCCAGCGACATCCTCCTGACGGATATTGCCCAGTTGCTCAAGTCCAAGCTCAGTGACCTGGGCACCCTGGCACGTTTTGAAGGTCCCGTCTTTACCCTGCTCCTACGCAAAGTCGATGCCAAGGACGCCGGCAAGATTTCCTCTGCCATCTGTAAACTGGTGCATGAATACATTGCCGATGTTAACGGCAAATCGACACCGGTGACGGTGAGTATCGGTATCGCGCTGATCAACGAAACCGCCACCAACCGCGAAGAAGTCATTATGCGTGCCGAAAAAGGCGCGCAGCAGGCGCACAAAGATGGCGGTAACCGCCATCACCTCTACAGCCCCGTGGTCGAGGAACTGGCGGAACAGGAACAGCTCAATCACTGGACCCAGCGTATTAAACATGCGCTCAAGAACAATCTGTTTCGCCTGTTGTTCCAGCCCATCGTCAGTCTGCACGGCGAACCCGGCGCCTATTACGAAGTACTGGTGCGCATGCTCGATGAGAACGAAGAGGAGATCCCGCCAGGGGAATTTATTACCGCCGCAGAGCAAATGGGCCTGATGAATTTTGTGGATCGCTGGGTTATCGCCAATGCCCTGATGATTCTGGCCAAACGCCACAAGGATGGCGAAGACACCCATTTCTTTATCAAGCTGTCGCAGGGCAGTCTTACCGACCCTGAATTTTTACCCTGGGTCAGTGAGCGCATCAAATCCCTGCGCATTGATACCGAGAGCATGGTCTTTCAGATCAGCGAGCAGGCCGCCCTGAATTATCTCAAACCGGCGAAAATGATCGTCGACGGCCTGAAGGAGTTGCATTGCCGCACCGCCCTGGAGGGCTTCGGCCTGGAGCAGAATACCTACCAATCCCTGAAGCACCTGGATGTGGAATACGTCAAAATTCATATGAACCTGGTACAGGGACTGGCGCAAAGCGTAGAGAACCAGGAAAAGATCAAGGCTATTGCCGAAGAAGTCAGCGGCGACGGTCGCCAGACCATCGCCGCCTTTGTCGAGGATGCCAACAGTCTGGCCGTACTCTGGCAGTGCAGTGTCGATTTCATTCAGGGCCACTTTTTGCAGCAACCCGAAGTC
The DNA here is from genome assembly GCA_046484825.1 of Gammaproteobacteria bacterium. Lineage (GTDB taxonomy): Bacteria > Pseudomonadota > Gammaproteobacteria > UBA6429 > Thiohalophilaceae > CAJYAN01. The sequence goes on from JAWOIE010000293.1 coordinate 26,377, forward strand.
GATCTCAGCTATGACTTCGAAGAGGGTTTCTAGGCACGCCGCCGAGCCTGTTCCTCAAGGCAGAACTGTGCCGCCCCGGCGGGTCTGCTCAACCCCGTCCCGCTCGCCCGTTCCTCCCCCGCCGACGTCCTGCAGGCTTGCCTGCGCCACCGTCAGCAGACCTGACCTAGTCCAGCACATGCGAGACCAGACCGTCGGCCAGCTTGGGTTCAAACCAGGTCGACTTGGGCGGCATGACCTCACCGGCGTCCGCCACCGCCATCAGGTCGGCCATGGCGGTGGGATAAAGTGCAAAGGCCACGACCATATCGCCGGAATTCACCCGTTTTTCCAGCTCCGCCAGACCACGTATGCCACCAACAAAGTCGATACGCTTGTCACGACGGGGATCGGTGATACCGAGCACAGGACTGATCAGGTGGTTTTGCAGCAGGCTCACGTCCAGACGCCCGACCGGGTCGTGTGCCGGAATCAGTTCTGGCAGAATCGTCAGACGATACCACTGACCCTCCAGATACATCCCGTACTGACCCGAAGCCGTCGGTTTCACCGCCGTGGCCGACGTCTCCAGCGTAAAGGCCTGGCGTACGGCCTGCAGAAAGCGGTCCTTGTCCAGGCCATTTAGATCGGTGATGACCCGGTTGTAATCCAGGATCTGCATCTGATTGTCCGGGAAAATCACCGATAAAAAATACTGCGTGCCATCATCCGCCGCCGCACCCTGTTGACGCCGCAGGGCCGCGACCCGCGACGCCGCAGCGGAGCGGTGGTGACCGTCGGCAATATAGAGGCATGACATCTGGTCAAAACTTTTGGTAATACTATCGATGGCCTGCGGGTCCTTGAGTACCCAGAGGGTGTGCTGCACACCGTCATCCGCGGTCAGGTCATAGGTCGGTGCGGCCTGACAGGCCGCGGCAATCACCTGATCCACCTGGCGGTCGTGACGATAGGTGAGAAAAACCGGCCCCGTCTGGGCATTGAGGGCATCGATTTGTCTGACGCGGTCATCCTCTTTATCCGGGCGGGTAAATTCGTGCTTGCGAATGCGGTTGGTGTCGTAGTCCGCCACCGAGGCAATGGCCACCAGGCCCGTCTGGATGTGGCCCTGCATATTGAGGCGATAGATATAATAGTAGGCCTGCTCATCCCGTTGCAGGATCTGCCCCTCTACCAGGGCCTGCAGGTTCTCTGCGCCTTTGGCATAGACCCGGTCATCATGGGGATCGGTATCTTCGGGCAGGTCGATTTCCGGTTTGGAGATATGCAAAAAACTCCGCGGTCGCCCGGCGGCACGCGCTCTGGCCTCCGCCGTACTCAGGACATCATAGGGCGGCGCCACCACATCGGCCGCAAATTCGGGACGGGGACGCAAACCAGCGAAGGGACGGATCAAAGTCATAACAACACCACTCAATACAGTTCAATCAGAAAAGGAAAGCGGTGCATTGTAACGAATCCGACCGCGTTCTCCTAGCCACCCGCCAGGGCTTAGGCTTGCTGGTGAGATTCGAGGGCGGTAATGCGATGTTGAAGCGAGGGGTGGGTCGTGAAATAGCGGCGCAGCACATCCTGTGGCTCGCCCAGACTGAAGTAACTGTCACGGCAAATTCCCCTGAGCCGATGCAGCAAACCTAAAAATCGCTGATTGCCCACCAGCTGACTGGCCAGGGCATCGGCACGGTACTCACTGCGGCGGCTGTAGTGCAATAACACTAGCCACAGTGGCAACAACAGGCCTGCATAAGTCACGACAACGGCCATACGTTTTGCCAACAGCAGGCGCGGCGTCCCGGGTACGCAACACGCCAGGAGCCCGCCCAGGCCGTGTTGTAACAGCTTCACCCAGAGCAGTCCCATACCGGCAAAGACCTCATTCATCACCATGTCCCGATGATAAATATGCGCCAGCTCATGGGCCATCACCGCCTCGATTTCATCGCGGCTCAGTTGTGTGAGCAACGCCTTACTGAGGTAGAGGTGCTGATGGCGCCAGGCACTGCCGACAATAAAGGCATTGAGGGCGCTGTCCTCATAGACCATCAGCCGCGGCGGATGCAGTTTGAGCAGTGCCGCCTGGCGCTGCAGGATGCGGGCGGCAAAAGCAAAGGGCTCACTGTGGTCGTGTTCAACTGCGCGCGGCATAAGTTGCCGCCTGATCCACCACGGCGCCGCGCACAACACCGCCAGCACTGAGAGCAACGTCCCCCCGGAGAACAGGAGCATAAAAACGTCAAGGTCCGCCTGCAGGATGTAGCCCAGCAGCCAGGACCACAGCGCCAGCCAGACGAACAACAATACCAACATGAGTACAAACAATGCTGTCTGACGCATGACACCCATCCCGTTCCGCTAACCCTTTCCCCTGGCCGCCGTCTGCAGACCGCGCCCACTGGGGCGAAAAATGTGAACCAACCAACAGTTTTTGTCTGTGTTTAACAATATCAACAAGTTAGGCTTAGTTTTACCAAATACCAACACCAGGTCAAGGGTGGTTATGCTAGAATTGCGGCATACATCTGCTCCGGCCTGGAGCCATACTGATTTTTGGAACTGCTTATGACTTCGTCTCCAAAACCGAGCATTTGGCGACAACAACTCGCGCGCTGGCAGGGTGGCCAACAACACTGGCACCGACGGCATATCCCCATCGCGGTAAAACTGGCCATTATCCTAACACTGCTTATTAGTTCCGGCATGCTCCTGCTTGGCCTGGCCATTATTACCAATCAGACCACCATCCTGCGCAGTCAGATCCATGACTTCGGTCAGGCCGTGGTCAGCCAACTGGCCGAGTCCTCCAAAGAGCTGCTACTGTCAGATGATATTTTAAGCCTCATGGTGGTCACCAGTAATCTGGGCAGTAACAGCGGCATCCTTGGCGTGGTGATCTACTCCGATAAGGGCCTGCCCATCGCCTCCAGTGGCATCCTGCCCGAGAACGATGTTATCAAGCTTTATCATAGCACCGATACCAAAAACGGCGAGACGGCCACCCTGGAATGGCAACAGGCGACTGATGCAGGCGCAACCACTGAAGTGATCTCCTTTGTCGCCCCCATCCAGTTTCAGGACCTGGTCGTCGGCCATGCCGTCGTCACCTTCAGTAAGGAGTTACTCGACAAATCACTGACACAGACCATCCAGACCATCATCGGCGTCACCCTGTTCATGATTGTGCTGGGAATTATTACCGCCTATTTTCTTGGCCGCCGTCTGTCCCGTCCTATTCACCGCCTCATGCATGCCAGTCAGGCCATACACGAAGGCAACTACGACTACCGCATCCAGGAACAGCGCAATGATGAGATCGGTTATCTCATTGGCGCCTTTAACAAAATGGCCAATGGCCTGCTGGAAAAATCCCAGGTCGAAAATGCCTTCTCGCGCTTTGTCTCGCCCAACGTCGCGCAGCAGATTATGCAGAATCTGGATCAGATCAAGCTCGGTGGCGAGCGCATGGACGCCACCGCCCTGTTCGCCGATATCGCCGGCTTTACCAGCATGTCGGAGAAAATGACCGCCGAGGATATCGCCACCCTGCTGAATGAATATTTTGGTTATATTGCCGATGCCAGCCGACTCTATTCCGGCACAATTGATAAATATATGGGCGATTGCGCCATGATCATTTTTGGCGCGCCGATCGAAGACCCACACCATAAATTGAATGCCGTCTGTTGCGCCATACTCATCCAACGTCTGATCAAACGCCTGAACATCGTGCGCGAAAAGCAGGGCAAGATCACCATCGACTTCAGGATTGGGATTAACAGCGGTGAGATGCTTGCGGGCAATATGGGCTCACATGACCGCATGCAATACACCGTCGT
>JAWOIE010000296.1:0-9372 GCA_046484825.1 Gammaproteobacteria bacterium
TCGGCGGCGCCAAACACTACGCCAGTCATCCCCAGGAGGTCAAAGATATCTGTTGCGGACTGAAGCGCATCCTGATTCTGAAAAAATTTAAAACCGCCGGTCAGTTGACCCGATATCTGGAAACCATGCAGTGGCGTCAGTAACGGCACCGCTCACCACCATAGTGGCGCTTAGCGCTACGGACCTGCAAACCCCCGGCTGTGCGCCGTTTGGCGGCGGCACGGTGGCCTGGTACAGCCACCGCTCACCCAGCAAGACCACGGAGAATGAAGACAGCCTGGCGCTAATCCCGCTCCACGACGGTAACGCCATACTCGCCATTGCCGATGGCCTCGGTGGCCACGTCAATGGCGCCGCCGCCTCGCGGGCGGCGATCGAGGCCCTGAGCGCGATCCCGCAACAGCATGTCGAGACCGAAGACCTGCGCAGCGCCATTCTCAATGCCATCGAAAGCGCCAATGCCACCATTCTGCAAAACAATCCCGGCGCCGCCACCACCCTGGCCGTGGTGGAACTCAGTGGGCGGCAGGTGCGCAGCTATCATGCCGGCGACTCCGCCATCCTGGTGAGTGGACAGCGCGGCAAACGCAAACTCATGACCCTGGCGCACTCGCCCGTGGGCTATGCGGTGGAATCCGGCATGCTCGATGAAGACGACGCCGTACACCATGCGGAGCGCCACCTGGTCTCCAACGTCGTCGGCTCGCCGGAAATGAGTATTGAGATCGGGGCCGGCATCCGCCTCGCGGCACGCGACACCCTGCTCATCGCCAGCGACGGCCTGCTCGATAATCTTTATCTCGATGAAATCATCAACATCATTCGCACCGGCCCGCTGGAACGGTGTGCCATGACCCTGCTGGAGCAAACCCGGCAACGCATGCTCCACGAGGCCGGAGCAGAACCCCATCATCCCGACGACCTGAGTTTTATTCTGTATCGACCCGCTTGAAATCCCCGTGATTTGCACAGGGATGCCGGCTCGTCGTAGCGCTGCGGGGTTCAATTACCGTATGAGATCAAAACCCAACGCAAAGGCGCAAAGACGCTAAGAAGGCAAAGATAAATAAGAAAATCGGATATGTGGCTTAAACATGGTGCATCGTTGTCGCCTGCGTACCACGCGATTTGCGCTCCGGGTATATGGCAGCAGGATTGATGACAGGTTTGAATGTATAAAAAATCGGGATGGCTTCGTTGCTATGTGTTTTTTGCCCTGGAAATCTTTGCGACCTCTGCGTCTTTGCGTCTGGAAAATACGTTCCAGACATTTTCAACCGATTACATCCATGTAATCGTCTGCGTTGAAAACAGTGTTCAATTGCCGTATCAGTTCAAAACCCAACGCAAAGACGCAGAGGCGCAAAGGACGCGAAAAGACAGGAAATCAAATATGTGGCTTAAACGTAAAAAATCGGCCGGCTTCATTCCTATGGGTTTTTTTGCCCTGGAAACCCTTGGCGGCCTCTGCGTCTTTGCGTCTTTGCGTTGAAAGCAGTCTTCAATGGCCCACCGATTTCACGAATGAGATTTTTTTCAGCTCAAACAAAAACGCGCACTCCCTGTGCGCGTCAAATTAATTGGATATTATTGTTGTTATCACGCCCGCCAGGTCCGGGACCTGCGGCGCGTTCCCCCCAAACGCATACGGCCATATCACTGCTCAGTGACAGGAAGAATGCTTACCACTAGTTTAATTTTTAGCAAATGCCGTGCCATAATTTAAGCCTTATAAATATCAAGCACTTATAAAAAAATAATCTGGCAACCCGTATTTCCTGTAAATTTTTTCGACACAAAAATGAAGTCTTCGGCGCTGATCAGCCGGTATCTTCAACACAAATCAGCTATGTAGTAGGAAGCTTAGGGAAACTCTGCATCCTTATGCAGAACTTCCTTAGTCTTCCTGCAGCAGCCACGTGTCCAGCCGTTGCATCTCCGCGCGCAGGATCTCCTGATTGAGCAGGCCGCGGTCGAGGGCGAGGGCAACGGTGCGTGAGCGCAGGTTAATCGTATCGGCCAGCCGGTCGCGCAGCGCCGGGTGCTGATCGGCGCCGAGTTTCTGATAGAGGGACTTCAGCCGACTCTGAGCCCCACGGCGGGAGAGGTAGTGACGTCGGGCAATGGCATTGTCTGTCAGACCCAGGGCAATATCGATCAGGACTTCAAACTCGGCATCGGTAATACTGCCCTCGCCGGTCGTCATGCGCGCCTGCACCGGTCGCACCTTGGGGTCGATCCAGCACTGGCAGTCCTCAAAGACAGCATGGATGGCCTTTTCAATGGTCTCGAACAGATTGGTCTTTAACACATAACCGTACACCGTCTCGGCCGGAATGATCTTGGCCAGGGCGCGCACATACATTTCATCGTCATATTGCGTCCAGAACAAAATCCGCGCTGCGGGATTTTTCTGCCACAGGGCTCTGGCGAACTCGATACCGTTCATGCGTGGCATCTGGATATCACTAATCACCAGTGGCTCGGCGTATTGCTCGGCCAACAACAGGGCCTCCTGTCCATCCACGGCCTGGTGCAGCGTGACCCCGGTCAGATGTTCGACCAGGAACTCGCGATCACGCGGATTATCTTCGGCAAGAATAATATCCTGTAGCGGCATCAATGCTCCTTGACCGGCAGGACCAGTCGCAGGCGGGTGCCGCTGGTAAAACGCGAGGCCTCCCAGTGAATACTGGCGCCGATAGCCTGGGCGCGCTGTTGCAGGTTACGCAGACCATGTCCGGGTTTGTTCAGGGCTTCGCGATAGTCAAAACCGACACCATTGTCTTCCACACTGAGCACCCAGTTTTTGTCCAGGCGACGCAGCTCAATCTCGTAGTGACTGCACTTGGCATAACGTAACAGGTTGTTGACCGCTTCTGTAATGATGCGATACAACATCACCCGTTTGAATTCATCCAGTTGCTGACAGACCTCGGTATCGAGTTTTAGTTGATATTCCGGCATACCCGGCAGCGAAGCGGTCTTTTTCAGATAGGAGCGCACGGCCACATCCAGACCGAGGACATCCAGGGTTTGTGGATGCAGGTTGTCAATCACGCCGCGCAGGCTCTCACTGATCTCCATCACCCGGGCCGTCAATTCACGGGCCTCATCAGCACAGGCGTGCGGCCCCTGCGCCAGGGTTTCCAGCCGCCGCTGCAGACCAGTGAGGTCCGCCAGGGTCTGGTCATGCATATCCATGGCCATACGCTTGCGTTCCTTTTCCACGCCCTGCAGGACCTTTTCGACGGCAATGACGTTACTCAGGCGCTGACTCATCACCGACAGGCTACAGGTCAGCTCGTCCAGTTCGTCACGTACCTCTTCAGGGGTCTCCAGATCTCGCCACTGACCACTGGCAATAGCGCGGGCATGCGCCACCAGGGTGGAGACGCGTCGCCGCAAGATGTGCCAGGTCCAGTACGTCAGCACACTGGCGCTCAGGACACAGATGACCAGTATCACCAGCCCGGAGACCAGTAGCTGATAGCGGTCTTCTTCCAGGGTTTCGTAATATTCGAGAAACTGACTGCGCTTGCGTGCCCGGAACACCTTGTATTGGTACTCCAGTCGCGGCAACAAATTGTTCAACTGGTGAATGACCTGCGTAGATTGCAGGTCTTCGCGGTGTCGCAACAGTGCCTGCGAGGCTTCCAGATCGGCCATGACTTCCGGCTGGATGACGCTGCGACAGTCACTGCAAAAGACGTTATCGAAAAAGATGCGTGACTGTTCCAGGTATTCAAAGTGCAGGTCTTCCTTGTCCGGTTCGACCTGCAAACCTGCGGCCGTGGTACGCATGCGTTCGCCGGCAGCAATGGCGATCTGCAGACTGTCGGAGACACGGCCCCAGCGCTGGATCTCATTATTTTGCTGGTGCATGCGAAATAGCGACACACTGGTCAGGGCGATCAGGCCCACCAGCATGACCAGCACCACCACGGGGGGCAGGGCGATAAGGCGTCGGAAGGATGGATTTTTCGGCATGTAATTTCAGTAATTGATGGGGCAAGTATAGCAAATCGCGAACGTACGCCACTGTGCGAATGCACACTGCATAATCAGTATAACGACGTAAATCTTTGCCCCTTCTTGAGAATTGCACTACCATAGCCGGCCGCATTTAACCGGAGCTGACCATGGCCGAGATCAAAATTTATAGCACCGCGACCTGTCCCATCTGCGACAAGACCAAGGCACTCCTGCAGAAATGGGGCCTGGCGTATGACGAGGTCCGCGTCGACCAGGACACGGCCGGGTTGAAGGAGATGCTGGCGGTAAGCAACCATGCCCGCACCGTGCCGCAGATCGTTATCCAGGGTAAGTGGATCGGAGGGTTTAGCGAGCTGACCGAGCTGCACATGGACGGTGCCCTGGATGAACTGATTGCCGCGGCGGCGGATTAAGGCGCCTCGGCCAACACCACCGCGCGGCGTGGCGCCGGGTAACCCTCGACGGTCCGATGGCGATCCAGAGGGTCGAGGAAATCTGCCAGTGATTCAAAGCGCATCCACGCGGTCGACCGCTGTTCCTCCAGCGTCGTCACATTGATATCGACGACCCGAATATTGCGATAACCGGTGCGCTGTAACCAGCGCGTCAGGAGCTCAATACTGGGAATGAACCAGACATTGCGCATCTTGGCGTAGCGAGCTTCGGGGACCAGCACGTCACCTTCAGCGTCGTCGATCACCAGCGTCTCTAGTACCAGTTCACCGCCGCTTTGCAGACAGCCCTGCAGTTCCAGCAGGTGGTCAATGGGTGAACGGCGGTGATACAGCACCCCCATGGAGAAGACCGTGTCAAAGCCCCGGCGATTCTCCGGCAGATGTTCAATACCCAGCGGCAACAAGTGCGCGTTGCGTTCACCGGCAAAGTGCTTAATGGCATAGAACTGGTGAACATAGAGGGGGCTGGGGTCAATGCCCAGGACAAACTCGGCACCCGCACCCAACATGCGCCACAGGTGATAGCCGCTGCCACAACCAATGTCCAGTACCCGTCGGCCCGCCAGGGGCGTCAGCTGATCGGCCAGTCGCCGCCACTTCCAGTCGGAACGCCATTCGGTATCGATGTGCAGACCAAACACACTGAACGGCCCCTTGCGCCAGGGGTGTAATAACTGCAGCTGCTGTTCCAGTGCCGCGCGTTGCGCCGTGGTAATCTCGCTGGCCAGACCGATGCTGACCACATCGGCATCGAGCTGGACATGGTCAGTAGGCCATCGTGGTAGTGCCCGTAAGGCATCACGCCACGTCGGCAGATCACCATAGCGACCGCTGTCAAAGACATGTGCCAGTTGTGCCGGCAAGCGGGGCCAGTCGCTCAGGTTGACCGTACCCAGTTGGGCAAAGAGGGGCTGATAGTCGATCATTTCACCGCCAGCAGGGCGGCAAAATTGTAGCAGTGAAACCAGACCGCGCTGTGGCGAAAGCCGGCCGCCTGCAGCCTGTGTTGATGGTCTGACACAGACTCGCTGACCAGGACGTTTTCCAGGGCGGCGCGCTTTTGACTGATCTCGATATCGCTATAGCCCTGGGCACGCTTGAAGTCGGCATGCAGTGTCTGGAATAACTGCTCCTGCTCCGCCGAGTCTTCCAGGACCTTCTCGGCGAGGATGAATACTCCGCCCGGCAACAGACCCTCATAGATCTTTTGTATTAACGCACCGCGCTCTTGCGGGGCAATAAATTGCAGGGTGTAGTTCATGACGACCACGGAAGCGTTGCTGATGGTGGTCTGACGAAGGTCCTCGCACACCGTTTGCACCGGCAAGACGGCCGGGTCCTTGTCGATGTACTCCTGGCAGCGCGCGATCATGGCCGCGGCATTGTCCACCGCCACAATCTGGCAGCCATCCGCCGTCACGCGATGACGCATGGAGAGGGTGGCCGCCCCCAGTGAGCAGCCCAGGTCATAGAGTCGGGAATTCGGCTGGGCATAGTGGCGCGCCAGCACGCCGATCTGATCCACCACCAGGCCGTAACCGGGCACGGAGCGATTGATCATGTCGGCGAAGACATTGGCGACGGTCCGGTCGAACGCGAAGTCCGCGATCTCCGCCAGGGGAGAGGTATAAATGGTATCTTTGTTTCGCACGACTCGCTTGTTTCTCCTGGCGCTACTGAAGATTGGCCCTGGGTAGATTGTCTGCTCTGGCGATTTTGCCGGGCCTGGCCCTGTCCACGCCAGGCGTCATCGGCCAGAGACAGGGTCCGATCCTAAAGCCACGCCGCGCACATGGCAACGTCCGCGATGCGGGATTACCCCGTCGTCAGCGCCTTTTTCATCTGCGCCGCAGTGACCGGCTGTGGCAACACGGCGTGAAGCGGAAACAGCGCCTCCAGCTTGCACACATACTGGCGCTCAGCCCCGTCGACCAGCACAATCACCCGGGCCTGTGGTGCATAGCGTTGCAGACTATATAGAAACACATCCAGGTTGCTGATATTCACCCCGGCGTAGTTATTGCCATAACCATAAAAGAATTCGGCCACGACAAAATCCGGCGCCTGTTTTTTTAATGCCGTAATCGCCTTGCGCATCGAGGTCAGACGGATCGGCACTAGACCCTGTTCACGATAGAGAGGCTCAAAGTCCGGGTGCAGAGGTGATTCAATAATGGAAAATAGTACAGGCATGGTTTCCGGTTGCTCTATAGGCTGATGGGCCATGATAGCAGTCTCGACGGTCAGTCATAAGATACTTTTCACGCCGAGTAACTCTGATATGATAACGCCCGACATAGTATAAGGACCCGCACCATGAGCAATCGCCTGATGATTCTGCCCGCACACGACTACAAGAGCACCCGCCTGGTGAAAATTCCCGACGACTTTGAGGCCCATGAAGTCTTTCGCCATGTCACCGGCATTATTGCCGAGGTCGAGGAACAAAACCCTGGCTACCAGTGGGACGATATCCTCAGCGCCCTGGAGGATCAGGGTTTTGAAAGTGTCGAGTTTATTCTGGGACCCGCACTGGACTGAACAGCAACAAGCTTGCCTGCCGGCGCCGACCCCGGTGGACGGCAACCCCAGGAGCCCCGGCCAGGCCGGTCAGATAAAATTTAGAACAGTTCAGTTCAGGCGCTGCCTGGCGCTGGCGACTAGAGCCGCTCCTCGGAGAACACCACACAATTACGGCCCTGTGCCTTGGCCTGATAGAGGGCGGTGTCGGCACACCCCACCAGTTTTTCATAGTTCATGAGCTGGCGTGGCCGAATGCTGGCAATTCCAATACTGACGCTCACCTGCTGCCAGTCAGCGCCCTCATTGCCGATTTCCAGTGCGGCAACGGCCTGCCGCAAATTTTCCGCCACCTGCCGGGCACCCTGTGGTTCGGTCTCCGGCAAGATGACAATAAACTCCTCACCACCATAGCGCGCCAGCACGTCCGGCGGTCGGTTCAGTACGGACTGCATGGCGTTGGCCACCCGTTGCAGACAAATATCCCCGGCCTGGTGACCATAGCGATCATTATAGTTTTTAAAGTGATCCACATCGATCATCATCAGCGTCATAGTTGTCTGTGCACGCATCGCCCGGTTCCACTCGCGCTGTAGAATCTCGTCCGCCGTGCGGCGGTTGTGCAGTCCAGTCAGGTCATCATGTGATGACAGGTATTGTAATTCCGTATTCTTCACCTTGAGCGCATCGACCGCATTCTGCTCATCGGTAATATCGCGCATTATGGCCGCAAAAATATGCCGCTCACCAATCATTTTATCGCTCACCGAGATCGACACGGGAAAGGTGCTACCATCTTTACGCCGCGCCTCGGTCGCGAGCATGCGCTGTGTCAATTTCTGATCGCCTCGGGCGAGATAGCCGGCCACCCAGCGCTGATGTTGGGCGCCAACGTCCTCCGGCATGAGGATGCTGGCGCTCTTGCCCAGAACCTCTGCCTGCGTATAACCAAACATGTCCTCAACGGCGGGATTGATCATTTCAATTCTACCGCTGGCATCCATGGTGACAATCACTTCATTGGCGGCATCCATGATGGACTGCAGGTATTGTTCCTTCTCCTGAATGACCCGCTCGGCCTGTTTTCTGGCAGTGACATCGATCAACGCCAGCAGCAGACCGATGACCTCGTTGTCACTACCCAGCAAGGGGTGCAGCGACCAGTCCCAGTAACTGGCACCCTGCACCGGATGCTCAAAGACTTTGGCTTCAAGATGAACCCCCTGCCCCGTATCACGCACCTGGGTAAAGATCCTTTCATTGTCATCATGGGGAAAGAGCTTGAAATGGTTTTGTCCGACAAAGTCTTCCGGGCGGCGGCCATTGTTTTCGGCGTAGGCCTTATTGACGCGCATAAAATTAAAATCCCTGTCGAGATAGGCATACATGACATGCGTCGAGTCAAACGCCGCTTCGAATAGATCGTTGGCACGGCGCAGATTCGCCTGGCTTTCCAGCAGGTCTTGGTGTTGTTCTGCCACCATCTGGATCTGACCCTCCATCGAGTGTGACAGCGCCTCGCGTTCAAAACCGAGCATAATGGTTTTGTTCAGCACCTGGTTGCTACGCCGGGACAGCAGGGTGGTCAATATCAGGAACAGGATAACCAGCGCGCTCATGAATTTGTTGTAGGCGATATCGCTGCTGCCAATCTGAATGGCCATGGGCAGGAGTGCTGGCAGGACAAAGGCCACGTAGGCGGGATACCAGGCCGACAGGGACGCCAGCGCGCCGCCCGCCATGCCGATCAGGACAAACAGGACTACAAACCAGTGCTGCCAATCCAGCAACGGCGCAAAGGACACGCCCAGGGTGCCCCAGAGTAAACCCGCGGCAAAGACACCACCGAGAAACAGGCGTAACCAGGTCGTTGGACTAAAGGCTGCCTCGGCATGCCTGAATTGCCACCACAGATAATAGCGCGCCAGGGTCAGCACCACGATGGCCACCAGCCAGACGAGCAGCAGCTGACCGCGTGTCTCATACCACAGGGCCAGCGTGAGTAGCGGGGCCACCATCAGGGTCGCCAGCAGCGACAGGTTCAGGTTGCCATACAGCAGTTTGACCTGTTCCTTGCGCAGCGCCGTGTCTCGAGGTGTCTTCATGTGTTCTGCCAGGTTAGGGGGGATAACCTTTAAGACAGTGATTCTATTGACCCGCATGCCTGAAATACAGCCTAAAACACAACCTGTGACAAAAATTTACATTACTGCAGTATTTGTAGGGATACCGGGTTTGAGCCTACCGAGCTTTGGACATACTGAACTGACGCACAATGTCCATTTTATATGGCGAACTGGTAGAGCGTGTACTCGAGCGGCCGGTCCTCGCTGGGCACCTCGAGCGGCGTGGCCGAAAGGTCGAAGCGGGCGTCGCGGCGGGCGTCGTCGAAGGGCAGCCG
>JAWOIE010000026.1:0-4760 GCA_046484825.1 Gammaproteobacteria bacterium
AGTGTCGACATTGTCCTGATGGACGTCATGATGCCGGTCATGGACGGCTATGCGGCCGCCAATGAGATCAAGAAACTCACCCGAGAGCGTTTTGTCCCGATTATTTTTCTGACAGCGATTACCGATGAAGAGGCCCTGGTCGCCTGTATTCGCAATGGCGGCGATGACTTCCTCACCAAACCCTATAATCGGATTATTCTCAAGGCGAAGATGGACGCCCTGGTGCGGATCCAGGAGTTGTATCAGACGGTCAGAAAGCAGAACACTACCCTCGAGGCCTACCAGCTCCACTCCCGGCGAGAACAGGAGCTGGCGGAGAAGATTTTCGCCAATATCATGAACTATGGCGAACGCGACCTGCCCTTTATCGACTTGATCCATCAGCCTGCCGAGACCTTTAATGGTGACATCGTGCTTGTCGGCAAACACCCCACGGGGACAATCTGTCTGCTGGTAGGTGACTTTACCGGCCATGGCCTGGCCTCGGCCCTGGGGGCGTTTCCCGCAGCACAAATTTTTACTGCCATGTGCCGCAAGGGCTTTTCCATTGCCGAGATCATTATCGAGATCAATTCCCGCATGACCAGTCTGCTGCCGACGGGAATGTTCCTGGCGGCCTCGCTGGTGCAGATCAATCCATTGACCGGCGAGGCCGTGATCTGGAACGCGGGCCTGCCCGACATTCTGCTCCTGGGTGCGGACGGCAAGGTCAAACAGCAAATCAGTTCAGCGCATCCACCATTGGGGGTCATTGCGACCAATAATCTGGATATGTCGGCGGCCAAATTCAGACTGGTCCATGGAGAACGAATCGTTATCTATACCGATGGCATTATAGAAACCAGCAATACACAGGATGAAATGTTCGGTGAGCAGAGATTGATTGATTTGATTAACACCCAGGCGGAAACATCATTACCCAGCATCGTGCAGGAAACGCTGGAGGACTATCGAGGTGGGATGAAACAGGCTGATGACCTGACCCTGCTCGAGTTCATTTATGACCAGGACAAGCTGGCGGATCTGGTGCAGGCGCAACAGGTGCATGAACAGACGGGCAAGCACTGGGATTTTTCCATTACCCTGAATGCGGCGGTGCTAAAAAGCACCGATACGGCCTCCATGCTGCTGCAAATGATCAATGATATGCAGGGGATGCATATCCACAATGAAATTCTGTATCTGATCGTGGCGGAGCTCTATACCAATGCCCTCGACTATGGCGTACTGAAACTGGATTCCAACATGAAAAAAACCGCGTCCGGTTTTGCCCACTACTACGAGGAACGTTCTCAGCGGCTGGCCAGTCTGACGGATGGCTGGGTCAGGATTGCTGTCGAGAGCGACTGGCATAAAGAGGCCGGTCTGCTGACCGTCACTATCGAGGACAGTGGTAGCGGCTTCGACTATGCGCATCGTCAGGACACCAATCTCGATGAATCCATTGCCCATCACGGCCGTGGTCTGGCCTTGTTGAAGTCCCTCGGCTGTGCCGTGCGCTTTGAAGGCAAGGGCAATATTGTCGTCGCGAAATACCAGCAACAGAACAGCTAAATTCCACCGTTGAGTGCAAATAGGTATGTAAATTTGGCGCGATACCGCTAAAATACCGCCTTTGTCTGCGACGAGAAACGAGCCCCCATGACCATCCGCACCCGCTTTGCCCCCAGTCCGACCGGTTACTTACATATTGGCGGCGCCCGTACGGCGCTGTTCTCCTGGCTGTATGCCCGCAAGCACGGCGGTCGCTTTGTGCTGCGTATTGAAGATACCGACCTGGAACGTTCCTCGCCGGAATCGGTCAACGCCATCCTTGAGGGCATGACCTGGCTGGGTCTGGAGTATGATGAAGGCCCCTTTTACCAGACCCAGCGTTTTGACCGCTACCGGGAGATTATCCAGCAGCTTATGGACAAGGGGCACGCCTATCACTGCTATTGTAGCCGCGAGGAGGTCGACGCCATGCGCGAGGCGCAAATGGCGCGCAAGGAAAAACCCCGTTATGACGGCCGTTGCCGCCATCGTAGCGAGCCGCCCCCCGCCGGTGTAAGCCCGGTGGTGCGTTTCAAGAATCCTCTTGAGGGCCAGGTGGTCGTGGACGATATGGTGCGCGGCAAGGTGGTGTTTAAAAACAGCGAACTCGATGACCTGATCATTGCCCGTTCTGACGGCACGCCGACCTACAATCTTACCGTAGTGGTCGATGACATGGACATGCAGATAGACCATGTCATTCGCGGTGATGACCACCTCAACAATACCCCGCGGCAGATCAATATTCTGAACGCCCTGGGGGCGACGCCGCCACGCTACGCCCACGTTCCCATGATCCTCGGGGATGATGGCAAGCGCCTCTCCAAGCGCCATGGCGCGGTGAGTGTTATGCAGTATCGCGAAGAGGGTTACCTGCCCGAGGCGGTGATCAATTTTCTCGCCCGCCTGGGTTGGTCGCATGGCGATCAGGAAATCTTCTCCGTGGATGAGCTGACCCAGCTATTCGACGTGGCTGACATTAACCAGTCGGCCTCCAGCATGAACACCAGCAAGCTCCAGTGGCTGAACCAGCACTATATAATAGAGAGCCCGCCGGAACACATCGCCCATCACCTGGGTTATTTCCTCGGTAAGCTCGGTATCGACCCAAGCAGCGGTCCCAACCTGACCGAGGTCATTGTGGCGCAGCGCGAGCGAGCCAAGACCCTGGTGGACCTCGCCGGGGCCTGTCAGTTTTATTACCATGACTTTAGTGTCTATGAGGACAAGGCGGCAAAGAAGGCCTTCAAGCCCGAGGCGGTGGCTATCCTGGAGCAGGTTCGACAGGGTATGCTGGGCCTCGATGCTTGGACCCGCGAAGGCCTGCATCAACTGATTGCCGAGGTCGTGGCCACCCTCGACGTGGGCTTCGGTAAGGTGGGTATGCCGCTGCGCCTGGCGGTCACCGGCGGGGCGCCATCACCGGATCTGGATCTGACCCTGTATCTGGTGGGTAAGGCCGCCTGCCTGCGCCGCATCGACCAGGCCATTGAATACATCCGGCAACAGGCCGACAGCGCCTCCACATAACACGACTTGAGTTACAGGATAGTAATGCCATGACAGCGAATGAAGAATCGCGGCCGAGTAATTTTATTCGTCAGATCATCGATGAAGACCTCGCCGCCCACAAGAATGATGGCCGTGTGGCCACACGTTTTCCGCCGGAGCCCAATGGTTATCTGCATATTGGCCACGCAAAATCCATAGTGCTGAATTTCGGTATCGCCCGGGATTATCAGGGCACCTGCAACCTGCGCTTTGATGACACCAATCCGCACAAGGAAAATGACGAATTTGTCCGCGCCATTCAGGAGGACGTGAAGTGGCTGGGCTATCAATGGCACGACAAGGTCTATTTCGCCTCGAATTATTTTGAACAGTTATATCAATTTGGTCTCGAATTGATCGACAAGGGCCTGGCCTATGTGGATGACCTCAATGCCGAGCAGATCCGTGCATACCGTGGCACCCTTACTGAGGCGGGCAAGGATAGCCCGCATCGCAATCGCAGTATTGAAGAGAACCGCGAACTGTTCCAGCGCATGCGCGCCGGTGACTTTAAGGATGGCGAAAAGGTCCTGCGCGCCAGGATCGATATGGCCTCACCGAATATGAATCTGCGCGACCCGACCCTGTATCGCATTCGTCACGGCGTTATTCATCACCAGACCGGCGCGGAGTGGTGTATCTATCCCATGTATGACTTCACCCATCCCATCTCGGATGCCCTGGAAGGCATTACCCATTCCATTTGCACCCTGGAGTTTGCCGACCACCGGCCGTTGTATGACTGGTTACTGGACAATGTCTCGGTTTCCTGTCACCCGCAGCAGATCGAGTTCTCGCGCCTCAACCTGCAATACACGGTCATGAGCAAACGCAAGCTGACCCAGTTGGTCGATGACGGCCATGTCGAAGGCTGGGATGACCCGCGCATGCCCACCATTGCCGGCCTGCGCCGTCGTGGCGTGCCGCCGGCGGCGCTGCGTGATTTTTGCGAGCGCATCGGTGTCACCAAGTCGGAGAATCTGGTGGAAATGGGGGTGCTGGAAAACTGTATCCGCGAGGAGCTCAATAGCCGTGCGCTGCGGCGCATGGCGGTACTGCACCCGCTCAAGGTGGTGATTGAAAATTATCCCGCAGATCAGGTCGAGGCCTTGCAGGTCGACAATCACCCGCAGGACGAGGCCCTGGGGGCACGCCAGGTGCCATTCAGCCGTGAAGTCTATATCGACGCCGATGACTTTCGCGAAGAGGCCAATAAAAAATTCAAGCGTCTGGTGGCCGGTCAGGAGGTGCGTCTGCGTAACGCCTACGTGATCTGCTGCGATGAGGTCATCAAGAACGAGCAGGGCGAGATTATCGAGCTGCGCTGCAGCTATGACCCACAGACCCTCGGCGCTAACCCCGAGGGCCGCAAGATCAAGGGCGTGATTCACTGGGTCTCGGTGGCGCATGCCATTGACGCCGAGGTGCGCCTCTATGATCGTTTGTTCAGCCACCCGAACCCGGATGCTGCCAAAGAGGGCAAGGACTACAAGGACTACCTCAATCCGGAGTCGCTGCTGACCCTGACACACTGCAAGCTGGAACCGGCCCTGGCCGAGGCCAGGGTGGGTGAGGCCATCCAGTTCGAGCGCGAAGGCTATTTCTGCCGCGATGCCGCCACCACCGCCGAGGGTGCGCCGGTCTTCAATCGCACCGTGACCTTGCGCGATACCTGG
>JAWOIE010000035.1:0-10718 GCA_046484825.1 Gammaproteobacteria bacterium
ATGCTCATGATGATGGCCATGATCATCGTGCCCCTGGCGCCGTTCATGCTCGACGCCCTGTTTACCTTTAACATTTCCCTGGCGCTGGTGGTGTTGCTGGTGACGGTGTATACCCTGCGCCCCCTGGACTTTGCCCTGTTCCCTGTGGTGTTGTTGATTACCACCCTGTTACGTCTGGCGCTGAATGTCGCCTCCACCCGTGTGGTGCTGCTGGAAGGGCATACCGGTACGGCCGCCGCGGGTCAGGTGATTGAGGCCTTTGGTGAGTTTGTCGTTGGTGGTAACTACGCCGTGGGTCTGGTGGTGTTTTTGATCCTGGTGATTATCAACTTTGTGGTCATTACCAAGGGTGCCACGCGCATCTCCGAGGTTAGTGCACGCTTTACCCTGGATGCCATGCCTGGCAAGCAAATGGCTATCGACGCCGACCTCAACGCGGGTCTGATCGATCAGGACACGGCACGCAAGCGTCGCCAGGAAGTCAGCGACGAGGCCGAGTTCTACGGCTACATGGACGGTGCGAGCAAGTTCGTCCGTGGTGATGCCGTTGCGGGCATCCTGATCCTGGTCATCAATATTATTGGCGGCCTCAGCATTGGCATGCTGCAACATGATCTGAGTTTTGGTGACGCCGCGCGGTATTATATTCTGCTGACCATTGGTGATGGCCTGGTGGCGCAGATCCCGGCACTGCTGCTGTCGACGGCCGCCGGTATTATTATTACCCGCGTCTCCAGTTCGCAGAACATGGGCGAGCAGGTGTTGAGCCAGTTGTTCAAAAACCCGCGCTCCCTGGGCGTGACGGCCGCGGTGCTGGGGATTATGGGTGTGATCCCCGGCATGCCGAATGTACCGTTTCTGAGCCTGGCCGCCATTGCCGGCGCGGGTGCTTACTGGATCAAACGCCAGCAACAACGCCAGGAATCGGCGGCCGAGGCCGAGGAGGTCGAGGCCGCCGCCGCGCCACCTGAGGCCAGAGACCTGAGCTGGGACGATGTCACCCCATTGGATGCCGTGGGGCTTGAGGTGGGTTATCGACTCATTCCCATGGTGGACAAGTCCCAGGATGGCCAGCTCATGGCGCGCATTAAAGGCGTGCGCAAAAAACTGTCCCAGGAACTGGGCTTTCTGGTGCCCTCCGTGCATATTCGTGACAACCTGGAACTGTCACCGACGACCTATCGCATCAGCCTGATGGGGGTCAATGTCGGTGAGGCCACTATTCACCCGGAGCGTGAACTGGCCATCAACCCGGGGCAGGTCTTTGGCACGATTGAAGGCGCCGAGACCCGCGATCCGGCCTTTGGTCTGCAGGCCTTCTGGATTACCCCGGAGCAGCGTGACAATGCCCAGACTATGGGCTACACCGTGGTCGACGCCAATACCGTGGTAGCGACCCACCTGAGTCAACTGGTCAAGACCCATGCCCATCAGCTGCTCGGCCATGAGGAGGTCCAGCACCTGCTCGACATGCTGGCGCGCTCGGCCCCCAAACTGGTCGAGAATCTGGTCCCCGACACCCTGACCCTGGGCGTGGTGGTGAAGGTCCTGCAGAACCTGCTGGAGGAGAGTGTGCCGATTCGGGACATCCGCACGATTGCCGAAACCTTGGCGGAGCACGGCGCCAGGAGTCAAGACCCTGACGTTCTGACGGCGGCGGTACGCATTGCCCTGGGTCGATCAATTGTCCAGCAAATCAATGGGATGGCGCCCGAATTGCCGGTGATCACCCTGGATCCAAATCTGGAACAGTTGTTGCATCAGTCAATACAAGGTGGTGGAGAGGGTGGTGCCGGTGTTGAGCCCGGCCTGGCGGAACGACTGCACAATGCCCTGCTCGAGAGTGCCCAGGCACAGGAGCAGGCCGGTCAGCCCGCCGTCCTGTTAGTCTCCGCCCCCGTGAGGACCATGCTGGCCCGGTTTGTCCGGCACACCATTACCACCTTGCATGTGCTCTCGTATAACGAAATACCAACGGACAAGCAGATACGTATTGTCGCCACCGTTGGCCAGCAGCCCAGCGTGACTGCGAATCGATAACCATACGCTGGAGAGAATAGGGGTAGACCATGAAAATCAAACGCTTCATTGCACCGGACATGCGCCAGACCATTCGCAAAGTGCGCGATACGCTCGGCCCAGATGCGGTGATTCTTTCTAATAAGCGTGTGGATGGCGGCATCGAAGTGGTGGCCGCAGTCGATTACGACGAGTCCCTGTTCGAAGACACCAATAGCAAATTCGGTAACAGCGCCGACGACAGCGTCGCGCGTGAAGAAATCTGGAATGATGTACGCTACGGCCGCAATATTCCCAAGCCGGAACCGACCCCGGCGCCGCTTCGGGCCAGGGCCCCGGCGGCCAGCCCCCGTGCCCAGGCCACGCACCAGCATCGGGGCGAGACCGAACACTTTCCCGCCGCGGACTTTTATCAGGACGCCGGCGCGGGTATGGAACTGCCCGATCCGGCCATGCGTCAGGTCCAGAATGAACTCAAGTCACTGCGCGGTCTGCTGGTCAATCAACTGTCCGGCCTCGCCTGGGGTCAGGAGAGCCAGTACCACCCGCTGCGCGCCCGCCTGCTGCAACGTCTTATCGCCCTGGGCCTGAGCCCGGTGCTGGCAAAGGATATTGCCGCGAAAATCAATGAACAGGATGATTTCGAACACAACTGGCGCATGGCGCTGGGCGAGCTGGCGCACCGCATTACGGTCTCCGATGACGACATCCTCAATCAGGGCGGTGTCATTGCCCTGGTCGGGGCCACCGGTGTGGGCAAGACGACCAGCGTGGCCAAACTGGCGGCGCGTTATATCCTGCGCCACGGCCCGAAGCGGGTCGGCCTGATTACTACAGACAACTATCGTGTCGCGGCGCATGAACAGCTGCGCAGTTATGCGCGCATTATGGGTGCGCCCATGCGTGTCGCTGGCGATGCCGAGGCACTGCGCGATGCCCTGGCGCACTTTCGCGACAAGGACCTAGTGCTGATCGATACCGCCGGCATGGGACAGCGTGATATGCGTCTGAACGAACAATTCAAACTGCTGGCGGACGCCGGCCGCGAGATCAAAGCCTATCTGGTCATGGCCACCAACACGCAACGCGGTGTACTACAGGAATCAGTCAAGGCCTTTAAACAGGTCAAGCTGCAGGGCGCGATTCTCTCCAAGGTGGATGAGACCATCAGCCTGGGTGGTGCCCTGTCGATTGCCATTGAGCAGGGTTTGCCGCTGGCCTACCTTAGTGATGGCCAGCAGGTGCCGGAGGACTTGCATCCGGCACGGGCGCATACCCTGGTCAGTCGGGCCGTGACCATCATGCAACAAGTCGGCGTCGGCGCACGCGACGACAATCTGTTAACCACCATTGGCGGGATGGCAGCCCATGCACATGGATAATGTCCACCCCATTGACCAAGCCTCAGGATTGCGACGTATGGCCAACCCACACCCGGTAAGAGTAATCGCAGTCACCGGCGGTAAAGGCGGCGTTGGCAAGACCAATGTTTCACTCAACATGGCCATCGCCCTGGCGAGTATGGACAAGGCGGTCATGGTCATGGACGCAGATCTGGGCCTGGCGAATATTGATGTCCTGCTCGGCCTGCACCCCAAATACAACCTGCAACACGTCATCCGTGGTGAGCGTACCCTCGAGGAAGTGATTGTCGAAGGCCCGTCCGGCATCAAGGTGGTGCCCGCCTCGTCCGGTATAAAAGGTATGGCAGAGCTGTCCTCCAGTCAGCATGCCGGTCTGGTCCGGGCCTTTAGTGAATTAAATCAAAAACTCGACGTACTCATAATCGATACCGCCGCCGGTATCTCGGATAGTGTGGTGACCTTTACCCGTGCCGCTCAGGAAGTCATTGTCGTCGTCTGTGACGAGCCGGCCTCTATTACGGATGCCTATGCTATGATTAAACTATTAAATCGTGAGCATGGCCTGTTTCGCTTCCGCGTATTGGCCAATATGACCCAGAGCGCACAACAAGGTCGCGAGGTTTACGAAAAGATTGTTAAGGTCACGGATCGTTTTCTGGATGTCGCCATGGAATACATTGGCTGCATCCCGCATGATGATTATCTGGTCAAGGCCATTCGTAAACAGCGTGCAGTCGTGGAGGCCTATCCCCGCAGCAAGGCCTCGGTGGCATTCAAGACCCTGGCAGAAAAGGTCAATCGATGGCCGATATCAAATACTGCCGGTGGGCATCTCGAATTTTTTGTTGAACGTCTTATCCAGGGAAACCATTATAACGCGGAGGTAATGCCATGAACGGCGTAGCGATGTACGCAGCTGAAAAACCGGTGACATACGAGCATATGGTCGAAAAACACGCATCATTGGTCAAGAGGATCGCCTGTCATTTAATTAACCGGCTGCCCGCCAGCGTCCAGCTGGAAGACCTGATCCAGGCCGGTATGATTGGCCTGCTTGAGGCCTCGCGCAATTATGACGAATGCCAGGGTGCCAGCTTTGAAACCTATGCCGGCATTCGTATTCGCGGTGCCATGCTGGATGAGATCCGAAAAAATGACTGGGCGCCACGCTCGGTCCATCGCAAGGCCCGCATGGTGGCCGAGGCGGTGCGGGGCATCGAACACGACCAGGGGCGTGACGCGCGCGATACCGAAATTGCCAAGGTGCTCGATATGCCCCTGCAGGAGTACTACAAAATCCTGCAGGACAATAGTTATCACAAGGTACTGAGTTTTGAAGACC
Source organism: Gammaproteobacteria bacterium (assembly GCA_046484825.1). GTDB lineage: Bacteria > Pseudomonadota > Gammaproteobacteria > UBA6429 > Thiohalophilaceae > CAJYAN01. The sequence continues at coordinate 4,726 of JAWOIE010000035.1, forward strand.
TGGGTGTGGGGGATGACTCTATTCTGGAGAATATGTCGGACAACGCCCCGGGTATCCTCGACGGCCTGCAGCGGGAAGACTTGCAGCGCATCCTCTCCGAGGCCATTGCCAGTCTGCCGGAACGTGAACGGCTGGTCATGGCCCTGTATTACGATGAAGAACTCAATTTGCGTGAAATCGGTGCGGTCCTGGGGGTGAGCGAGTCTCGTGTCAGCCAGATCCACAGTCAGGCGGTCATCCGCCTCCAGGCGCGCATGGGTAACCGCCTCGAACAAGAGAATTAAATTTTTTCGAAAACTGTCCGATAAGACTATCGGTCATCATGGGGATTCCCCAAAGTACAGGCTACTGAACGGCGTCCTTGAATAGAGATAGGACCTTTTTTGGAGAAAAGGTGTGGATAAAAACATGAAGATCCTCGTCGTGGATGATTTTTCCACCATGCGGCGAATTATCAAAAATTTATTACGTGACCTCGGCTTTACCAATACCGCCGAGGCCGATGACGGCACGACCGCCCTGCCAATGTTACAGAACGGTGACTTCGACTTTCTGGTTACCGACTGGAATATGCCCGGTATGCAGGGCATTGATTTGCTCAAAGCCGTACGCGCAGATGCAAAACTGGCCAATATGCCGGTGCTGATGGTGACGGCCGAACAAAAGCGCGAACAGATTGTTGAGGCGGCTCAGGCCGGCGTAAATGGTTACATCGTCAAACCCTTCACTGCGCAGACACTCAAAGAGAAGCTCGAAAAGATCTTTGAACGCATTGAATAAGCAGAAAAATAAATCCGGAGAATAGAGACGATGTTGGAAGCGGAAGGCCTCATTACCGAAGATAATCTGGCCCGGGTTAAAGACCTGCTGGCCACCATGGAGGCCGGCGATGAAGCCGGTGTCAAGGAAGTCCTGGATGAGCTCACCCATATCCGCGAAAGCGATATTTATCAGGAAATGGGCAAGCTGACCCGTGAATTGCACGATGCCATCAAGACCTTTGGCATGGACGATCAGATTGTCACCATTGCCGAACAGGAGATCCCCGACGCCCGTGCGCGTCTGAAACATGTTATCGACATGACCGACAAGGCGGCCAATCGCACCATGGACGCGGTCGAGGCCTCGCTGCCCATCTGTGAAGGTATGGAGACACGCTCTTCCGATCTGCATCAAGCCTGGCAGCGCTTTACCCAGCGGGATATGGACGTGAATGAATTTCGGGCGCTGTCCAAGGAACTGGACACCTTCCTGGAGGCCAATACCAGCGATGCCAGCAAGGTCAAGGCGTCGCTCAATGAAGTGCTCATGGCACAGGATTTTCAGGACCTGACCAGCCAGATTATCAAGCGCGTCATTGGTCTGGTGGAGCAGGTAGAGGACAAACTGATTGGTCTGGTGTCACTGACCGGTGAACAATACGCCAAGCCTGCCGAGAAAAAAGAGAAAAGCAACATCGAGGCCTCCGGCCCCGCCGTTCCGGGTCTTGATGATGCCGCTGTGGTTTCCGGACAGGATGAGGTCGATGACCTGTTATCCAGCCTGGGATTTTAGGCCGGGTATGAGCAACACGAGCGCGATAAGGATAAAGGGAGCCCGCAGTGGATGATGAACTACTCCAGGATTTTCTGGTCGAGGCAGGTGAGATTCTCGAACAGCTCAACGAACAGCTCGTTGACCTGGAACAACGCCCTGATGACAAGGAACTGTTGAACGCGGTCTTTCGGGGCTTTCATACGATAAAGGGGGGTGCCGGGTTTCTCGGTATCGATCCCATGGTGGTGGTCTGTCATCGCGCCGAGGATGTCTTTAATCTGCTACGCAATGGTGAGCGCAGTGTCGATGCCAATCTCATGGACACCATGCTGCCGGTACTCGACGTCTTGAACGGTCAGTTCGATGCCCTGCGTGGCAACGAAGAGCCGGAAGCGGCGGCACCAGAAATTATTGCCGGACTGGATCAGATCCTCTCCGGGGGCGCGGCGCCCACCCCGCAGGTTGCTGCAGAGGCCGCTGCGCCAGCCGCATCCGCGCCGGCCATGGCTGGCGGTGGCGATGATATTACCGATGAAGAATTTGAAAACCTGCTGGATGCCCTGAACAAGCCCGACGCTGCGGCGGCGGGCGGCGCCCCTGCCGGTGATGATATTAGCGATGATGAATTCGAGGCCCTGCTGGATAACCTGCATGGCAAGGGCAAGTTTGATCCGACGGCGGTGAAAAAAGAAACGGCACCGGCCGCGGCGACGCCTCCTGCGGCAACGCCCCCGGCGACGGGAAATTCAGACGACATCAGCGATGATGAATTCGAGGCCCTGCTGGATAATCTACACGGCAAGGGCAAGTTTGATCCTACGGCGGTGAAAAAAGAACCTGCTGCGCCGGCGGCCCCCGCAGCGGCCGCCAAGGCGCCGCCCGCGGAAGCGGCCGCCGATGCCGTTGTCGCCAAGGATAAGGCACAACCTGCGGCACAGGCCGAGACCACGGTACGTGTCGATACCAAGCGTCTGGATGACATTATGAATATGGTGGGTGAGCTGGTACTGGTGCGCAATCGCATCGAACGCCTGGGCTCGTCCTCGGGTAATGAAGAAATGGTCAAGGCCGTTGCCAATCTGGACCTGGTCACCACCGATCTGCAAATGGCGGTTATGAAGACCCGCATGCAGCCCATCAAAAAAGTTTTTGGCCGTTTCCCGCGCGTGGTGCGCGATCTGGCGCGTAGCCTGAAGAAGGAAATTCGTCTGGAAATGATCGGTGAGGACACCGACCTGGATAAAAATCTGGTCGATGCCCTGGCGGATCCGCTGGTGCATCTGGTGCGGAACTCGGTCGACCACGGTATTGAAATGCCCGACGAACGGGAGCAGGCCGGCAAGCCGCGCGAAGGTAAGGTGGTATTAAGTGCTACCCAGGAAGGCGATCACATTCTCCTTACCATTGAAGATGATGGTAAGGGTATGGACCCCAATGTGTTGCGCGGCATCGCGGTGGAAAAGGGTTTAATGGATGCCGATGCCGCGGCACGCCTGGAAAACAAGGACTGCTACAATCTGATTTTCGCCGCAGGGTTCTCCACCAAGAAGGAAATCTCTGATATCTCCGGTCGCGGTGTAGGTATGGATGTGGTCAAGACCCGTATCGCGCAATTAAACGGTTCGGTCGAAATTGACTCGGAACTCGGCCGCGGCAGTAAACTCAGCATCAAACTACCCTTGACCCTGGCAATTATGCCGACGTTAATGGTGCAACTGGAAGATCAGCTTTTTGCCCTGCCCCTGGTGAACGTGAATGAAATCTTTCACCTGGACCTGACCAAGACCAATGTGGTTGACGGTCAATTGGTGGTCGTCGTGCGTGAGCGCACCATACCGCTTTACTATTTGCGGCGCTGGTTGGTTAAAGGCAATGCCAACATCAAACTCCCCAAGGAAGGTCATGTGGTGATCGTCCATGTGGGTACGCAAAAAGTCGGTTTTCTGGTCGATGAACTGATTGGTCAGGAAGAAGTCGTTATTAAACCCCTGGGCGCGCTGCTGCATGGAACGCAAGGACTTTCCGGCGCCACAATTACCGGTGATGGCGGTATCGCCATTATTCTGGACATTCCTGGCCTTATGCATAGCTATGCAAACATGCAGCATTAACCGGGCCCTGTATTGCTGCATTCATGTTTGCTGGATAGACAATGAGGTTAAAGGAGAGTAGTGCATGGCCGTTCGTGTCCTGGTGGTTGATGATTCGGGTTTCTTTCGCCGCCGTGTCATAGAGATTCTTGAAGCCGATCCCCTGATCGAGGTGATCGGTTCTGCGCAAAATGGTGAAGAGGCGATTGAACAGGCCGCCAAACTCAAGCCGGATGTGATTACCATGGATATTGAAATGCCGGTACTTGACGGCATTTCCGCTACGCGCAAGATCATGGCGTCGAACCCGACGCCCATTATTATGTTTTCCTCCCTGACCACCGATGGTGCCAAGGCCACGCTGGATGCCCTGGACGCCGGGGCACTGGATTTTCTGCCCAAGCGTTTTGAAGATATCGCCAAGGACAAAGAGGAGGCCAAGAAACTGTTGTGTGAGCGGGTACGTTCCCTGGCACGGCAGCCGGTGCGTCGCACCGTAGCCCGCAGCACACCCAGCACCACGCCCCCGGATAAACCTGCACGGCCGAGCGCCGCCGCGGCGACCACGGCGCCCCGTCCCGCGCCGGGTATGACCACGGCGCCGGCGGCCGCGCCACGTCGGGGTATGGCCAAGGGGGGCATTAAGCTTTTGGCTATTGGTACCTCGACCGGTGGCCCGGTCGCCCTGCAAAAGGTCTTGATGGCCTTGCCGGCCAATTTTCCCGTGCCGATCCTGATGGTGCAGCACATGCCCGGGACCTTTACCCCGGCCTTTGCCCAGCGCCTGAATCAGAGCTGTGCCATCGAGGTGAAGCAGGCGGAAGATGGTGATCTCATTAAACCGGGCGTGGCCTATCTGGCACCGGGGGGCATGCAAATGTTACTCGACGGTCGCGCCGGCAATGCGGTCCTGCGGGTGATCGAGAGTGACCCGAGTCTGACCTACAAGCCCTCTGTCGATATTACCTTTCGCTCTATTACCAAAGTCTACCCAAAGGAAACGCTGGCCGTGGTCCTCACCGGCATGGGTGCCGATGGTCGCGAAGGTGCGCGCGCGCTGAAGCAGGCCGGCTCGAGCATCTGGGCACAGGATGAAGCCTCCTGTGTCGTGTATGGCATGCCGGCGGCGATCGCCGATGCCGGCCTGGCGGATGAGGTCATTAGTCTGGATTTGATGGGCAGCAGTATTGTGCAACGAGTATAGGACATGGATGTATTAAGCATAGTCGGACTAATACTGGGGATCAGCGCCATCCTAGTCGGGCAACACCTGGAAGGCGGTCATCTCAGCGCCCTTATGAATGGCCCGGCGTTGCTGATTGTCTTTGGCGGCACCATTGGCGCGGTGATGCTGCAATCGCCGCTGGCGACCTTTGTCCGCGGTATGCGTATTATGCGCTGGACCTTTGTCCCGCCGCGGATCGACAACGAAGTCATTATCGAAAAAATTATTGCCTGGAGCCATATCGCGCGCAAGGAAGGCCTGTTGGGACTGGAAAATATTGAAGAGTCCGAAAAGGATCCCTTTGCACGCAAAGGTCTGCAACTCCTCATCGATGGCAGTGAGCCGGAAAACATCCGTGCCGTGATGGAAGTCGATATCAGTACGCGTGAGCACTTTGATATTCAGGCGGCGCGCATTTTTGAAAGCATGGGTGGCTACAGTCCCACGATTGGTATTATCGGTGCCGTGCTGGGCCTGATCCAGGTCATGGGTAATCTGTCCGACCCCAGCAAACTCGGCAGCGGCATTGCCGTGGCCTTCGTCGCCACCATCTATGGTGTGGGGCTGGCGAACCTGGTCTTTATCCCCATTGCCAATAAACTCAAAAATCTGGTGTATCTGCAATCACTCAGTCGTGAAATGATCGTCGAAGGCATGGTGGCGATTGCGGAGGGTGAAAACCCGCGCAATATTGAAGTCAAGCTGCTGGGCTTTTTGCGTTAGGTCGCGGTGATGTCGCGGCGGCGGAGATCCAGCAGGTTCGATGAGACGGAAAACAACGACCGCTGGCTGATCTCGTACGCCGATTTTATCACCCTGCTGTTTGCCTTTTTTGTCGTCATGTACGCCATTTCCTCGGTCAATGAAGGCAAGTACCGCGTCCTCTCCGATACCCTGGTCGACGCCTTTAGTACGCCACCCAAGGCGGCAAAACCCATTCAGATCGGACAGCCCGAAACGCAGTTGTCACCTGCGGAGCAGCGCACCGACAGTGTTGCCCCGCCGCGGCCGATGATTACACCGCCCAAGCCCAGTATCAACGAACGGCGCATGGAGGAAATTGCCGATCGCGTTAAGGACGTCATGCAGCCCCTTATCGATCAGGGCCTGATCACGGTCAATCACAACAACCTCTGGGTCGA
>JAWOIE010000221.1:0-6531 GCA_046484825.1 Gammaproteobacteria bacterium
CAGCAGACCGGGGAGTTCGCCGCGGATATCGATACCGGTGTTACGTCCCAGCCCAAACAGGGCCAGGTATTCATTTAAACGATCGATTTGCAGCGACAGGGCCAGGTCATAAAAATAGACATCACAGGACTCGACAATGGCCTTGCGTAAATTGGTGTTACCGTGGCCTTCCTTTTTCCAGTCACGGTAACGGCGCTCATCATTTTTGAGCATGTACCAGCCGGGGCAATGGAGGGATTCGTGGGCGGTTATCTCTTCCAGCTCCAGTCCCGCCAGGCCAATAAAGGGTTTCAGGATCGAGCCGGGCGGGTATTGGCCACGCAGGGCGCGGTTAAACAGCGGTCGATGGGGTGACTGGCTCAGGGCCTTGTAGGACTGGGTATCAATGCCGTTAACAAACAGGTTCGGGTCAAACGTGGGAATGCTGACCAGGGCCAGGACCGCGCCGTTATTGGGGTCAATGGCCACCAGGGCGCCGTCATCCTCTTTAAAGCTCTGTTCGGCAATCGCCTGCAAGCGCGCATCAAGATTGAGATAGAGATTCTTGCCCGGCTTCGGCAGGGTTCGTTCGAGCACATGCAGAATCCGCCCCTGGGCATTGGTCTCGACGCGCTGAAAGCCCACTTCGCCGTGTAACAGGTGCTCATAGGAACGCTCCACACCGACCTTGCCGATATGGTTGGTGGCGCTGTACGCCGAGACATCCAGTTGTCGCAGTTCATTTTCGTCAATCCGCCCCACATAGCCGATGGCATGGCTGGCCAGACTCCCCAGGGGGTAGTGTCGCGACAGTTGCGCGCGGATCTCCACGCCCGGCATGCGGTGCTGGCTGACAGAAACCCGGGCAACCTCGGCATCGTTGAGTCGAAAGCGCAGGGGCACGCCTTCAAAACGGCGCTTGCGCTTTAACTGTTGCTGAAAGCGGCGCAGGTCACCGTCACTGATGCGCACCAGACCCTGCAGGGTGGTCAGGGTCTGTTGCAGATTGTCGATGTGTTCAGGGACCAGTTCGAGGGTAAAGCTGGGCAGATTCTGCGCCAGCAGACGACCCTGGCGGTCATAGATCAGTCCGCGGGTCGGGGGAATCGGTTGCAGGCTGACGCGATTCTTATCCGAGAGACTGCTGTAGTGCTGGGCATCAATAATCTGCAACTGGATCAGGCGGAACAGCAATATGAGCAGGAGGACTGCCGCACCAAAGGCGCAGACCAGCACCCGTTTGTTGATGAGTTCGCTTTCGCGAATATGGTCCTTGATGGTCAGAGAAGAAAAACGCGGCATTGAGGCTTACTTGACCTGATAGAGTCTTCTGACATGACGTAACACCACAAACACCACCGACCAGAAAAGGGCGCTCATGAGCGCCGGCAGCAGGGCATACCAGAAACTCGGGGCCTCACCAATAACGCCCTTCATCCAGAAAATAATTATGGTCTGCAGCAGTAACAACATGAAAATAATGATCGATTGTTGCCAGAGGGGAAACAGTCGCAGACGTTGATGAATATGGATGACAATATAGGTAATGAGCACCAGGGCCAGGGCGTGCTGGCCCAGCAGGGAATCGCGCATGACATCGAGCAACAGCCCCATGACCCAGGCAACCCCCAGGCCGATGCGGTGCGGCAGTGCGATGACCCAATAGATCAGGACCAGGGAGACCCACTCCGGCCGCAACAGGCGCGCCCACTCGGGCAGGGGAATAATCATCAGCAGCAAGGCCGCGACAAAACTCAGGGCGACCACGCCCATGCCCTGGGGTTTGCTGAGCTTCATTTCGCCTTCCCGCCGTTGCTTTCCTGATCCTGATCCTGTCCCTGGCAGGCGGCCTGCTGCTGGGCCTGGCGGGGCCAGACGAGCAGGACTTCGCGGCTGCGATTCAGGCGCGCCGTGGGCTCAACGTAAATCCGCGCAAAGGGCAGGCTCGGATCGGTATCGATCTGGGTAATGCGCCCCACCGGATAGCCGGTGGGAAAGACGCAGCCCAGCCCCGAGCTGACCAGCAGGTCGCCGACCAGGACATCGGCATTGTTCGGAAGGTGCGGCAATTCAATCATGTTTTCCGCGCCCACGCCGACGGCGATGGCGCGCAGGCCAGTGCGGTTGACCTGCACCGGCAGGGCGTGACTGGGGTCGGTAATGAGCAGCGCGGTGCTGGAAAACGGCCCGACATGGACAATCTGACCCATGACCCCGGAGGCATCAATAATGGGCTGGCCGACGTAGACCTCTTCGCGACTGCCCTTGTTAATCACGATCTGGCGTTTGTAGGGGTCGAGGTCCACCGACAGGAGCTCGGCAATCAGGACGCGCTCGTCAATGGTCCGGGACGACTCGAGCAGGGCGCGCAATTGCTGGTTTTCGACCTGTAAAAACGTAAGCTTCTGCAACTCCGCCTTGAGCAGCTGGTTTTGGGTGCGCAGGGTAGTGTTTTCTTCCTGGAGTGTCTCGCGACGGGTAAAGGTATCTGAGGTCCACTCGAGCAGATCACCGGGCAGGTTCACCGCAAAGCGCAGCGGGTAGACGAGGGCAGACAGCCCCGAGCGCACCGTATCGAGGTGGTGGAAACGGTGATCCAGGGTCATCAGGACCACGGACAGGAGTATGAGGATCAGCAGCCGGACCCCCAGCGCTGGCCCCTGGGTAAAAAGCTGTTTAACGGCGGCTCTCCTTCACCTGCTCACAAAGGACAAACAATAGCATTTTTTCGGCATTGAGCCCTGATTTTAGTGGGGATTTGACTGGCCATGTCATGCTTCCGGGCGTGGTCGCTTCTGGCAACCGTCGCCGGGCCCGGTGCGCGGGACCCGTTGCAGACGCGCGGCTGGCGCCGGCAGGTGTTATTCAATGGTGAACAGGTCGCCGCCAAACTCGTCGATCATCTCCAGGGCACGACCGCCACCACGGGCGACGCAGGTCAGGGGATCTTCGGCGATGAGCACCGGCAGGCCGGTCTCCTCCATCAGCAGACGGTCCAGGTCGCAGAGCAGGGCGCCCCCCCCGGTGAGGACCATACCGCGCTCGGCGATATCCGCTGCCAGTTCCGGTGGGGTCTGTTCCAGGGCGGTCTTTACGGCACTGACGATCCCGGACAGGGGTTCTTGCAGGGCCTCGAGAATTTCATTGCTGTTGAGGGTAAAGCTGCGCGGTACGCCCTCGGCCAGGTTGCGGCCACGGACTTCCATCTCGCGCACCTCATTGCCCGGGTAGGCCGAACCGATTTCCTGCTTGATGCGCTCGGCGGTGGACTCCCCGATGAGGCTGCCGTAGTTGCGGCGAACATAATTAATAATGGCATCGTCGAAACGGTCGCCGCCGATGCGTACCGAGGCGGAATAGACAATACCGCTCAGGGAGATGACCGCCACCTCGGTGGTGCCACCGCCGATATCCAGCACCATGGAGCCGCTGGCCTCGGAAATAGGCATCCCGGCGCCAATGGCCGCGGCCATGGGTTCTTCAATCAGAAAGACGTCGCGGGCGCCGGCGCCTGCGGCCGATTCACGAATGGCGCGGCGCTCAACCTGGGTCGAGCCACAGGGGACGCAAATGAGGACGTGGGGACTTGGCTTGAAAAACTTGGCTTCGTGTACCTTGCGGATAAAGTGCTGCAACATCTTTTCGGTGACGGTGAAGTCGGCGATGACACCGTCTTTCATGGGGCGGATGGCGACGATATTCCCCGGGGTGCGACCGAGCATGCGCTTGGCCTCCATGCCCACGGCGGCGATATTCTTGGGGCCGCCTGGACCACGTTCCTGGCGGATGGCGACGACCGAGGGTTCGTTGAGGACAATGCCCTTGCCCTTGACGTAGATCAGGGTGTTGGCGGTGCCAAGATCGATAGAAATGTCGTTGGAAAATAGACCCCGAAAACTTTCAAACATAGTGATTTATCTTTCTGTAGGTTAGGATTTTGCCCGGTGGCAGCTACTTTAATCAATCCAGGGGGCTTTGGGCAAGCTAGTATATGTGATAATTTAGCGGTTTTGTTCAACTTGTCACAACCCCCTACCCGCGCGGAGCGAATATGTCCCTTGAAAACGATGACGTCAGGCGAATTGCCCACTTGGCGCGGCTTGCCATTGGCGAAGACGATATTCCGGGTTATGCCCGAAATCTCAGCAATATTCTCGACCTGGTTGAGCAGATGGACTCGGTCGATACGGACGGGGTCAGCCCCATGGCGCATCCCCTGGATGCCCACCAGCGTCTGCGTCCTGATGAAGTTACCGAGGCGGATCAACGCGAGCGGTTTCAGCGTAACGCACCTCAGGCCGAGGCCGGTCTGTTTCTGGTGCCGCGGGTGATTGAATAGTACAGGCCGCCCGGTCCGCGCCATGACATCCACCTCTATATATTACCTTGATTAAAGCGAACGCATAAATGCATACCAAGAGTCTTGCCGAACTAGCCCGGGGTCTACGCAACAAGGACTTTTCCAGTGAGGAACTGACCCAGTCCGTGTTGCAACGCATCCAGCAGTATGATGCACAGCTCAACAGTTTTATAACCGTTGCGGCCGAGCCGGCCCTGGCCCAGGCGCGCGCCGCCGATGCACAACTGGCCCGCGGCGCCGCGACGGCCCTGACCGGCATTCCCCTCGCGCAGAAGGATATCTTTTGCACGCGGGACATTCGCACCAGCTGTGCCTCGAAAATGCTCGACAATTTTATCTCGCCTTACGACGCCACCGTGGTGGAAAAGTTTAATGCCGCCGGCGCGGTGATGGTGGGCAAGACCAACATGGACGAGTTCGCCATGGGTTCTTCCAACGAGACCAGTTTTTATGGCGCGGTGAGAAACCCCTGGGATACCCAACGGGTCCCCGGCGGTTCGTCCGGCGGCTCGGCGGCGGCCGTGGCGGCGCGGCTGGTGCCCGGCGCTACCGGTACGGACACCGGCGGTTCCATCCGTCAGCCGGCGGCGTTGTGCGGCATCACCGGCATCAAGCCCACCTATGGCCGCGTCTCGCGCTACGGCATGATCGCCTTCGCCTCCAGTCTGGATCAGGCCGGCGCCATGGCGGCATCGGCAGAAGACAGCGCCATCATGTTAAACGCCATGGCCGGTTTTGATGCCAGAGATTCCACCTGCATCGACAAAGACGTCCCCGACTATACCGCCAGTCTGAATGCCGATATCAAGGGTCTGAAGATCGGTTTGCCAAAAGAATATTTTGCCGAGGGTCTGGACGCCGCTGTGGCGGCGAAGATTGAGCAGGCCATTGAGGAATATAAAAAACTTGGTGCCGAGGTCGTGGAGATCAGTCTGCCCAACGCGGCCCTGTCGGTGCCGGTGTATTATGTGGTGGCGCCGGCGGAGTGTTCCTCTAATCTGTCACGCTTTGATGGTGTACGTTTCGGTTATCGTTGTGAAGACCCCAGGGACCTGGAAGACTTATACAAGCGTTCCCGCGGTGAGGCCTTCGGTGCCGAAGTCAAACGTCGCATCATGATCGGCACCTATGCCCTGTCGGCCGGTTACTATGACGCCTATTATCTCAAGGCGCAAAAGCTGCGACGACTCATTAGCGAAGATTTCAAACAGGCCTTTGAGCGCGTCGATGTCATTATGGGGCCGACTACACCGTCGACCGCCTTCGGTCTGGGTGAAAAATCCGACGACCCTATTACCATGTACCTGTCCGATATCTACACCATCGCCACCAATCTGGCCGGTCTGCCGGGGATGTCGATACCTGCCGGTTTCAGTAATGACCTGCCGGTGGGCCTGCAGATCATCGGCAACTACTTTGATGAGGCGCGTCTGCTAAACGTCGCCCATCAATATCAGCAGGTCACCGATTTTCATCAGCAAATCCCCAAGGGGTTTGAGTGATGTCTAACGCAAAGTTGCCCGGACGCGATGCATGCACTGAGCTGTTGTTAGCCGTGCACGCCTCATGTCCTGGCGTTGAGAGGAATAAATAATGCAGTGGGAAACCGTCATTGGTCTTGAGATCCATACCCAGCTCGCGACCAAAAGTAAAATTTTTTCCGGCGCCTCTACCGCCTACGGTGCCGCGCCCAATACCCAGGCCTGTGCCGTCGACCTGGGTCTGCCCGGTGTCTTACCGGTGCTGAACGCCGAGGTGGTGACCATGGCGATCAAGTTTGGCCTGGCCATTGGCGCGACCATTGCGCCGCGTTCGGTGTTCGCGCGGAAAAACTATTTCTATCCTGACCTGCCCAAGGGTTATCAGATAAGTCAGTATGAACTGCCTATTGTCGAACACGGTAAAATGGAAATCCGTCTGGACGACGGCAGCAGCAAGATCATCGGTGTCACTCGAGCGCACCTGGAGGAGGATGCCGGCAAGTCCCTGCACGAGGACTTTCAGGGCATGACCGGCATCGACCTGAATCGTGCCGGCACACCGCTACTGGAGATCGTCTCCGAACCGGATATGCGTTCCGCCAAGGAGGCGGTGGCCTACATGAAAAAGATGCATTCGCTGGTGCGTTATCTTGGTATTAGTGACGGCAACATGCAGGAAGGCTCGTTTCGTTGTGATGCGAATGTCTCGGT
>JAWOIE010000238.1:0-7654 GCA_046484825.1 Gammaproteobacteria bacterium
AATTAGTCTTTGATAATCAGTTTCAAATTGTATTTGAATCAAGGCTAAAACAAGAAAAACACATAATAACAAAAACAACATTATTCGCATAATGTAATGCGGGGCATTGCTTGCAGAAGATGTAGGTAAAACTACATTTTCTGTAAAATCTAGATACCCAAAAAGATACATGAATGTTACTAAGTTTAAAAATAACAATGCGTCTAAATAATAAACATCAATCAGCAGCAATACTGTATAAAACGAACACAAAACAACAATCAAAGCAGAAAACTCTTTTCTTTTGAAAAATCTATACTTAAATAAAAAAAATGGGCCTATCACAAATAAAGCCAATGAACTCAGCACTACTAACATTTGAATAATCCAAAGTTTCCTTTCATTGGAAATACTACAAAACATATAATGCCACCTTATCCATTATTACTTTCAAGATCAACAAAGCGGGTATTGCTGCATTGTATTTTTTACTGCGCCTTTGGTAATGAAGTTCATTAACGTCACTGCCACCGCAGGGCCTGCGGCTTTTACTTTAAACAACCTTGAAACTATAGTACTCCCTATTGCCAGCCCGCCATAGAGCTTTTGTGCGGGCTCTAAGCACTTAGAGTCCTCCTTAAACGAATCTTTCATATACATGATATTAGCTTGAACAACCAACAAGGCAATAAACAATCCAATTAAAGCGATAGGACCTCCGAAGACACTTAATACAAGAGTGACTAAACCTATAGCATCTGAATTATCATTTAACCATTTAAAAAAGGACCCGTTTTTTCCCCCACTAATTTTGTAAGCACCATCCCCATCTTCAGGATCATAAATTATATAGCCAGCGCCAACCCAGTTAGGTATGCTAATATTATCAGTATGTGTAATGACATTTTTACCTGCATTGAGAGCAGCAGTGATTTCACCTATCACCTCAGAGCTGAGATTGATATTTGGTAACACCGTAGCCCAATTTTGCTTTGTTAATTGGTATATCTGCTGCCCAGCAGCACTTGCGATGGATAGGGCTTTAACGGCCGAAATTGCTTCACCAGGATTGCTTGCTGATGTAAACATCTGCTCTGGCGCAGCGTGTTCCAGCGTAGACAAAAGTGTCCCAGTAGCGATCATGAAATTGAAACGTTTTTGCTTATCTGCATCTTGTGCCACGGTTGTGGTTGAAATGTTGAACAAATCCATTTCAACAGCACCAGTCTCTACGGCAGTAGGTATAGAGAAGAAATAATTTACCTTTGGCAAGTGACCATAAATACCCACAGACGGTAACAAGTTTTGTTTCGCCCCGTATAATAAACTAGCAACACGTCCAATAGATAAGTAATGCGCAAAATATCCCATCACCCCAGCATAGAACATGTCACCGAGAATATCTTCTCGGTTGATAGACGCCAGTTGGGCAGGGTCACCCGATTCCAGCGGGGTTCTGGTGGTGGTCAGTTGAGTTTGGAGGTTGGTCAGTCTTTCTGATGAAACACTCCCACCTACCGACACCAGAGCCACATACGCCCCCGCAGGGACGATAGATTCTGCAGAATTCCCTGGCTTGCCGGGACGTTGAATGGTCACCCTTAAGGTCATTTCGGTCCCCAGCCCCATGGGCTGGCCTTCTCCCACCAGTTGGCCATCCAGCTTGATTTGAGGGGTGACGTTAATGAGGTAGGCAGGAAGACTACCGGGTAACTGGCTGATGTCGGTGATTTCGCCACTGGGAATAAAGGATTGTAGTACCGCCTCATCGTCTGGGGTTGAAGGAGTATACGACAGCGTCAGTTTGTGGTTGTTGAGTTGTGCCCAGGGTAAGGTCACGCTGCCTGCAGGTTGTCTTAAGACATCAAGGCCTAATACATAAGTGGCCTGGTTTTGTAATTGTCCCGGGACCTTGTCATAACGCGCACCTATGATGGCGGTGGTATAGGGCAGGGATGAGGGTAGTCCCGGTGTTGATACCTGAAGAATCTTCTTACCGCCAATGACATCGCCCACCGTGGCGTTGGGTAAGTTGGTGGTGATGTAATTCTCTAACGTTGTTTGTGTACTCGTCTGAGCCTTTTGTAATATTGTCGGGTCTAATCCCGCTACCCATCCCTCAGTCTCATTCACCGTACCACTGGCCACAAAGCTGTCCGCCAGGGCCTGCCCGTCCAGGCCCGTTACGGCGGCAACATCAATTCCGGTCAAATATTCATACTGCTTGTAACTGGCATCCATGGCCACCCAGCTATCGGCATCACGGTTCACCTGGCCTCGTGAGGGTAAGTAATCAATCGCTGCCTCTACCCAGATATGCTCGATTTTGACATGACCGATGACGCCACCACTAATGTACGCATCCGTCGGTATCCCGCCAGAGGCTGCAAAATCCGCAGCCGCATCAATACTGGTAAAGCCTCCCATCCAGTTTTTAAAACGCTCGGCATCCAGGTCAATCGTGCCATGGGCATATCGTGCCGGGATTCCAGAAGCACGTAGGAGGGCGATGAGTAGCGATGCAATATCAAAGGCATTGCCCCGCCTGGAGCCTAAGGTCGTCTCAGCATCCTGCATACTGCCCCAGGTCGGGAGCCATTCAACGTTGTTTCTGACCCAGTGATAAATCTGGATAGGGTCATGATTTAACACCGCTGCCTGGTCTTTAATTGCTTGTGTAATTTGGACCTCGACCGACTCGCCCAGATAGGCAGGGTTATCCGCTCCGGCAAGATTACTGAAGGTAAAGTCCCCCAGAGCCGCTACTTGGACTTTCGGGCTGTTATACAGGCCCGCCGCGGCAAACTGGCCGGTGGTCAGGCGAGGCTTGGGCGTGTCTTTACCTGTTTCGCTGCGAAAGGGCAGTTTATTGGGGTCAAAGGGCTGCTGTGAGCGCTGCTGTTGAGCACTATCGATGTATTTTTTCAGCTTAGCCAATTGTGCCCGTTGCTCGTCGACATCCTGGATCTGCGACACCTGGTCGATTTGCTGCATCAGGTTGTCCATCTTGTTGCGATAATCCGTCACGGTGCGTGTGAGCCGCTTCTGAATCACGGCGGGTAGGTTATGTGCTCTGATATGAGCCAGATTCTTGTCAAAGGTGGCGGTTGTTTTTTTATCCATGGCAGACAGTTGGGACTTGAATTCAGCCAGCGCCAGTTTGATAACTCGCTGACACAGAGTTTTGAACACCCTCCATAATTACTATATATTGCTAGTCTTGACCCCCTCTCTTTGCCTCGCAAAGACGCTGGGCCCTGATGGTAGAGACCCCGCAACAGCACACGGACCCGGATCTGCAATACCTCGTCGATCAAATGGACACGCGTCAGCTGGATGTAATCCTGGTTGAAAAAAAACAGACGTTAGCGAGCACGTTGACTGATGTATAGGGTGGGGTTTATTTTGCGTTTACGATCAAGATAATGGAGGCAGTGAGAACATTCATGTCAAATATTTCACCCTATCCAGGGACACCTTGAACCTCGCACAGGTTTTATCGGATATCGCCATGAGAATTCGCATGTGCTAACCGGAGTATTTCACCTGTCACGGCAGCATACACCAGGCAAATCTGCCGGCCCCACAAAATTGTCCTAACAAAGGCCCAGGTCATTCGCGGCCACCGTCTTCACGTCTTGATAAGATAACGGCATAATACACGGCACAACCACAGGACTCCCTTATGAGTAACACCATTCCCACACCTCCCTGCGATGAATTCGACCCCGACAATCTCAATGTCGAACAGGCCCGTGCGCGCATGCTGGCGAGCGTGGCGGCGGTGGTCGGCATCGAACGACTGGCGCTGCGTGACGCCCTGGACCGGGTGCTGGCCGCCGACGTCATCTCACCCATCAATGTCCCCCCCTATGCCAACTCCGCCATGGACGGCTACGCCGTGGTGGGTAGCGACCTGCCGAGTGATGATGAAAAAGCACTGACGCTTATTGGCGCAGCCTTTGCCGGCGCCCCGTTCGAAGGTGAGGTCAAGACGGGTAAGTGCATTCGGATTATGACCGGCGCGCCCCTGCCGACCGGGGCCGACACCGTGATTATGCAGGAACACGTACGCGCCGAGGACACGACCATCACCCTGGGTCCGGGCCATAGTCAGGGACAGAACGTGCGTCACATCGGTGAGGATCTGCGTGCCGGCAAGCCGGTGCTAAGCGCCGGGAAAAAGATCGGTCCGGCGGAGCTGGGCCTGCTGGCCTCCCTCGGCACCCCGGAGGTGAGTGTGTATCGCAAACTGCGCGTGGTGTTTTTTTCCACTGGCGATGAACTGCGTTCCGTTGGCGAACCGCTGGGCGAAGGTCAGATCTATGACAGCAACCGTTATACCCTGTATGGCATGTTAAAGCGCCTGCATGTGGAGGTTATCGACATGGGTGTCATCCCGGATCAGCGGGCGGCCGTGGAACAGGCCTTTATCGAGGCCGCCGCCATCGGCGACGCCATTATCACCTCGGGTGGTGTCTCGGTGGGCGAGGCCGACTTTGTCAAGGATACCCTGGCAAAACTCGGCAGCGTCGACTTCTGGAAAATCAACATGAAACCGGGCAAACCCCTGGCCTTTGGCAAGATCGGTCAGGCGGTGTTTTTTGGCCTGCCCGGCAATCCGGTGTCGGTGATGGCGACCTTTTACCAGTTTGCCCTGCCCACCCTCAAGGCCATGATGGGTCAGTCACAAACCGTACCGGTGAGCATGAAAGTCCCCTGCAAATCCCTGCTGAAGAAACGCCCCGGCCGTACCGATTTTCAGCGCGGCATTCTCGCCTATGACGACCAGGGCCAACTGCTGGTCGATGGCGCCGGCATGCAGGCCTCCCACGTCCTCAGCGGCATGAGCCGCGCCAATTGTTTTATTGTGCTGCCACTGGAGGCGGGCAATGTGGAAGCCGGCAGCCTGGTCGAGGTGCAACCGTTTGAGGGGCTGGTGTAACCGGCGGGGAATGCGCCTTGCCTTGCCGTTCTGCAAGGAAACACCAGGGACGCCCAACCAGGCTCATCTAAGGCCGCTGCGTCCTGCCTGCCTTCGCGCCGCCGGCGGCTTTTCCCGAAACCGCAAAGCACACCCGGCCTGCGCTAACCGCAGCCATCAAATTTGCTCCCTGACCTCAACGCCATAGGCTGGCGCCGCTGTGCGCCGCAACCAGAGCAGGGCCAGCAGCATGATCAGTAACAGGGGCAGGACCCCGAGATTCACGGCCTGCCAGCCGAACTGGTGTTGCAGAGTGCCCGCCGACAGCGAGGCCACGGCCACGGTCGTGAAGACCACAAAATCATTCACGGCCTGAGTCTTGGCCCGTTCACTTTGCGCATAGGTTGCCGTCAATAAGGTGGTCGCACCGACAAACAGAAAGTTCCAGCTCAGCCCCAGTAAAAACAGCGCCACCCAGAAATGGCTCAGGCTGGCGCCGAGCAGATTGATAGCGACGCAGAGCAGACCGAAGACCACGCCCCACAACATAATGGGCACTTCACCAAAGCGTTTGATCAAGTGGCCGGTAAAGAAGGATGGCGCAAACATACCCAGGATATGCCACTGAATCACGAACGAGGTATTGGCAAAGGTATGCGCCTCGTGGTGCATGGCCAGGGGTGTCGCCGTCATCACCAGGGTCATGACCCCATAACCCAACATGCCGCAGATCACGGCGACCCGAAAACGCGGCTGGCGGGCGATGACCCCGAGGGGACGTTGCGGGGCCTGAAACGCCGTGGGGTTTTCATCACGGCCCGGCAACTTCAAAAATAGCATCACCACAAAGGCGAGCAGATAAAAACTCACCACGGCGGCATAACTGCCGGCGAATTCCACGCCATACAGCCCGTCACGCGTCAGGTTGGCGACATTGGGGCCGACCACCGCGGCGACCACGCCACCCGCCATAATATAGGAAATGGCGCGGCTCTTTTTTTCCTCCGGCACGGCATCCGCCGCGGCAAAACGAAAGTAGGTTCCAAAGCCGTTGAAAATCCCCATCAATACCGTGCCCAGCAAAAAGAACCAGAACTCGCCGCCGGCAATGGCCAGCGTGGCAATGGTGGCACCGCTGGCGCCAAAGACCGTCGCCAGCATAAAGCCGGCCTTGCGGCCAATGCGATCCATTAACATGGCGGCCGGGATACTGGTCAACATGGTGGCAATAAACTGTGCCGCCAGCGGCAGGGTCGCCAGCGACTTGTCCTCGGCCAGGGTAAAGCCGACCAGCGCCGCGGTGGTAATGATCAGCGACATGCTGCTCATCATGAGCGCCTGACACATCGCCAGTAGTGGGACATTACGCCTGAAGGAATTCATCTAATCTGTTGCTCTATCCGCAAAGGTGGCACGGGGAAGTGCCGTTATACGCCAGTCCGGAAAAAACCAGAAGCATGCTGTAGGAAAATCTAGGCGACACTCAGGGGGAAGACATTGACGCGATTGCGCCCGGCCTTTTTTGCGGCATAACAGGCACTGTCCGCCTGACTCATGACGGTCTCGAAGGAACTGCTGCGGCGATTAATGGCGCACAGCCCGATGGAGGCGCCAACCTGAAAGCTGTGGCCTTCCCAGCTAAACTCGAGCTGTTCGATGGCACGGCGCAGGCTCTCGGCAATCACCTCCGCCTGTTTGACCGAGCAGCCATCCAGTAACACGGCAAACTCATCACCACCGAGGCGCGCCAGGGTATCGCTCTTGCGCATCTTGTGTGTCAGGGTATTGGCAATCTCCTTGAGCAACATATCTCCGGCCATGTGACCACAGGTGTCATTGACCGGTTTGAAGTTGTCCAGATCGATGACCAGCATGACATGCTCGACGTTGCTGCGGTGAACCTGTAACAACATCTCTTTAAACTTTGTCTCAAATTGCAGACGATTCGGCAGCCCCGTCAGCGGGTCATGCAGTGCCTGCCAGGAGAGTCGCTGCTCGATGAGTCGCGCCTGGGTCACATCGCGAAATATAATGGTGTTGCCCAGAAAATTGCCGTGGCGATCGTGCATGGGGGCAATGACGTCCTCAATAATGCACTCGGAGCCCGAAGGCAACTTCAGGACATGATGGCGCGACACCGACACCGCCGGTCCCGTCAAAAAGCTATCAAAGGCGATATGGTGTTCCCGCAGGCGACCCTCTTCCGTCAGCACATCGTAATAGCGGCGCAGGGGTTTACCGACGGCCTGCGCGGCACTGCACCCCAGCATTTTCTGTGCCGCGAAATTGATAAAGGTAATATTACCCTCCTCGTTCACCACGATGACGGCATCACCGATGGACGACAGGGTCATCTCGGCGTGTTCCTTTTCGGTGCGCAGGGCCTCGTGGTGTTCACGGGTATGCTGCACGACGCGCACCATAGCGATGAGCGCAATGATCACCGCCAGTATGCCCAGGGCCACCACCATGATGGAGGCGCGGCGGTTGGCCTGTTCGTTTTGCCACGCCTCCTCGGCGAGGTGCGCCTGGCTGGCTTCCAGCAATTCGTCAAAGACCCGCCAGAGTTCCTTTTCCAGGGGGATATCGCGCTTGAGCAAGGCGTCATGCACGGGGTGTTCATCATCGATGCTGTTCTGGATAATTTCTTCCTGCAGCGGTGCGGTCACCCGAATAATGTCCATGGCCTGTTCATACAGCCGCTGTTCATCGGGATAGAGGCTCATGTCTTCAAGACGTCCGCGCAGGCGA
>JAWOIE010000073.1:0-12218 GCA_046484825.1 Gammaproteobacteria bacterium
GATACACATTTCGATGACCATTCAAGTACGATTCTTTGCCCGTCTGCGGGAGCAAATCGGGGTTGCCGAGCGACAACTCGATGCCGCGGCGGTCGCCACCGTCGCCCAGGCCTGGCAGCAGGCCACGGGGCTGAATGAACGCCCGGCCAACGTGTTAATGGCGGTCAACATGCAGTATGTCGATGCCGACGCCGCTGTGGTTGATGGCGACGAGGTCGCTTTTTTCCCACCGGTGACCGGGGGTTAGGACGACATGCACATCGATATAGTGGAGCAGGCCTTTGCGCCCTACACCCGCCTGCAGGAGTATCAGGACCAGCTGCCGGCGGCGGCGCGGCAGTTTGGTGCGACCGCGGTCTTTGTCGGCAGCATGCGCGACTTCAATCAGGGGGATGCGGTGCAGCAAATGCACCTGGAACACTACCCGGGCATGAGCGAAAAGGAACTGCAGCGTATCGGCGCCGAGGCGGCCCAGCAGTGGCAGCTGCTTGATGCCCTGATTGTGCACCGGGTCGGTGACCTCCATCCGGTGGACCCCATCGTGCTGGTCGCGGTCTGGTCGGTGCATCGCCGCGATGCCTTCGAGGCCTGTCGCTATATCATGGAGGCCTTGAAGTCACGCGCCCCCTTCTGGAAAAAAGAGACCCTCAGTAAGGGGGAACGCTGGGTGGATAACAACACCGCCGGCTACTGATGCGGCCCCACGAACCGCCCATGGCCAAAGTTAGTGGTGCGCGGTGACCGGTTGGCGGTTGACCACCAGGTCTTCCTCGATGGGCACCGGCTCCACCGTAAAGGTGAGTGTCTGTAGATCCCCGATAATGTAGGTCGGTGCTGCGCCGACCCCCCCGACGGTACCGGGATTGATCAACAAGGTTTGTTCACCCTTGATGTTGTCGATACGGGCAATCTTGCTGCGGTGGTCATGACCGCAACAGACAATGTCCCAGTCACCGGTGGTGGCCATGGCCTCGGCATAGTGGGGGTAGTGCACCATGAAGATTTTACGCCCGCCGAGATCCAGGCCGGCATCCTGGCCGTGATAGTGCAGCAGGTTGTTGCTGTCATGCGCCAGCTGCGCCATGTTATAGAGGTCGCCGGTATTATTACCGTGAATGACATGTACGGGCAGGCCCACAGGGATCAGGCTGCGCAGCGTGGTCGGCGCTACCACATCACCGCAGTGCAGAATGGCTTCAGCGCCCTGTGCCTGCGCGGCGCGGGCAGCGGCGGCCAATAGAAAGCGGTTGTCGTGGCTATCCGACAGGATACAGATTTTCATGTGGGCCTTAGCGATCTAGAAGCAGGGTTTTTCCGGGGCATCATCGAAGCGTTTAATCGATGACAGAATTTCTACCCCGGCGGCGCTGGCGTCGTCCCAGCCCTCAATCTTGACCCACTTGCCCTCTTCCAGGTCCTTGTAGTGCTCGAAAAAGTGTTTAATCTGATTGAGCAGAATCGGCGAGACATCCTCGGGGGACTTGACGCTACGATAGGACTGGCAGAGCTTGTCGATGGGCACGGCCAGCACTTTGGCATCGGGACCGGCCTCGTCGGTCATTTTCAGGACCCCCACGGGACGGCAGCGAATCACCGAACCGCTGATCAGGGGATTGGGGGTAATCACCAGCACGTCGACCGGGTCGCCATCTTCCGACAGGGTGTTGGGGACGTAACCATAATTGCAGGGATAGTGCATGGCGGTATTCATGAAGCGATCCACAAACATGGCGCCGGTTTCCTTATCGACCTCATATTTCACCGGGTCACTATGGGAAGGAATTTCGATGATGACGTTAAAGTCATCCGGGACATTCTTGCCGGGACCGACGCGATCTAGATTCATAAGTTTTCCTTTGCCTGCCGTTGCTGAAAAGGCGCGCATTCTATCAGTCTGAGCCAAAAATAAAATCTTTGTCTGCAGCGCGCTTGTGCGTCCCGCGGGACTTGCCTATGCTTGAGTGAAAAATAGCTTCTAAAACAATAACAAGACAGCATTATACACCACTCGGAGGAAATGCGATGTCCCTGGAATATATCCCCCTGATCGTTGGTATCAGTGGCCTGCTGGCGGCCCTATGGTTGTTTTTCATGGTGACGCGCTATCCCGCTGGAGAAGGCCTGATGCTCGATATCGCCGAGCAAATCCATCACGGGGCCATGGTCTTTTTGCGCCAGGAGTACACCATGCTGGCGGTGTTTGCCCTGGTGGTCATGGGCCTGCTCTATGTGGCCTTCGGTATCGATACCACGCTGGCCTTTCTGATCGGGGCCTGTGCCTCGGCCGGCGCCGGTTATATTGGTATGCAGGCGGCCACGCGGGCCAATGTCCGCACCACCTTCGCCGCCCACCGCCAGGGCGCGGCGGCGGCGCTGTCCATCGCCTTTTATGGCGGTTCGGTCATGGGCCTGACCGTCGCGGCGCTGGGCCTGCTGGGGCTGGGCAGTCTGTATCTGTTTTATGGCACCCCGGAGCATATTGAGGTTATCCATGGCTTTGGCATGGGGGCATCGAGCGTGGCGCTGTTTTCCCGTGTCGGCGGCGGTATCTTTACCAAGAGCGCCGATGTGGGAGCCGATCTGGTGGGCAAGATTGAGGCGGGGATCCCCGAGGATGACCCACGCAATCCCGGTGTGATTGCCGATAACGTCGGCGACAACGTGGGCGATATCGCCGGCATGGGCTCGGATATTTTCGAGTCCTATTGTGGCGCTATTATTGCCACCATGGCCATTGCCGCCGTCATGGCCCCGGCCCTGCTCCCTGATCTCGGCGCGCGTCAGGAGCTGATGTTCCTGCCCCTGGGCCTGGCCTCGGCCGGTCTGCTCTGTTCCCTGCTCGGTATTGGCCTGGTGAAACTGGTCAGTCACAAGAGTGCCGAGGTGGCACTGCGTATCGGTACCATGAGTGCCGCGCTGGCCTTTATGGGTGTGGCCCTGTGGGTGATCAGCGCCTTGCAGATCAGCATCGGTGTCTGGTGGGCGGTGATCTCCGGCGCGGTCGGCGGCATTGTCATCGGCCTGACGACGGAATATTACACCTCGGGCCGGCCGGTACGGCACATCGCCCTCGCCGGAGAGACCGGTCCCGCCACCGTCGTGATTGCCGGTCTGGCCAGCGGTATGCACTCGGTGGTCATCCCGGTGTTGATGCTGGGCGGAATTATCCTGGTGGCCACCGAGATGGTCGGGCTCTATGGCGTCGGCATCGCCGCCGTTGGCATGCTGGCCACCGTGGGTATCACCATGGCCATCGATGCCTATGGCCCGGTGGCGGACAACGCCGGCGGCATTGCGGAAATGGCCGGGCTTGGCGAGGAGACGCGCAAGATTACCGATAGTCTGGACCAACTGGGAAACACCACGGCGGCGATTGGCAAGGGGTTTGCCATCGGTGCGGCGGCCCTGGCGGCGCTGGCCATCATTACCGCCTATGTGGGCACCGTCAGCCAGCATGTGGCCGACTTTAATCTGCAACTGAACAATCCCCGTGTCCTGGTGGGTCTCTTTATCGGCGGTCTGTTTCCCTTTCTGGTGAGCGCCCTGACCATGACCGCCGTGGGCGACGCCGCCTTTGCCATGATTCAGGAGATCCGTCGGCAGTTCCGGGAAATCGCCGGCCTGCTCGAAGGCAAGGCCCGGCCCGATACCGCGCGTTGCATCACCATTGCCACCAATGCCGCGCTGAAAAAGATGATCCTGCCAGGCAGTCTGGCGGTGGCCGCGCCGCCGGTGGTGGGTTTTTTGCTCGGGCCGGAGGCCCTGGGTGGCATGCTCGGCGGCGCACTCCTCACCGGCGTCTTGCTGGCCCTGACCATGGCCAATGCCGGTGGCGCCTGGGATAACGCGAAAAAGTATGTGGAACAGGGCCACCACGGCGGCAAGGGTTCACCGGTACACAAGGCCTGCGTGGTTGGCGATACCATTGGCGATCCGTTCAAGGATACCTCGGGGCCGTCGATGAATATCCTCATCAATGTCCTCGCCATTGTCAGCCTGGTGATTGCGCCGCTGTTGAGCTGACACCACGCTACAGGATTGACGCGCATCAGTGCGGACAGGCCATTGACTTGCACTGGGCGAGCGACTAGGTTTAGCCGACCGGTGCAGCTTTTCTGCGATGTCACCGTTGAGTACAATGGTTACTCGTCGTCTTAAGTCACGCTTAAGAAATAAAGAACAAAACAACATTGGAGTATAATCATGAGAATCGTATTGATCGGCGCCCCGGGAGGGGGTAAGGGTACACAGGCCAAAAAACTTGTTGAAAAATATGGCATCCCCCAGATTTCAACCGGCGATCTTTTACGTGAGGCAGTGTCTGCAGGGACACCCCTGGGGATTGCGGCCAAGGCCGCCATGGATGCCGGGCAACTGGTCTCAGATGATGTGGTGCTCGGCATGATTCGCGAGCGCCTGTCCCACGCCGACGCACAACGAGGCTTTATTCTCGATGGTTTCCCGCGCAATATCCCCCAGGCCGAGGCCCTGGATACTATGCTGGAGGCAATGGGTAAACCGCTGGAAACCAGTCTGTTGATCGATGTGGACTTCGATATTCTCATGCAGCGACTGACCGGGCGGCGCACCTGTAAATCCTGTGGCCAGATGTTTAACATTTACACCTCCGCCCCGCGTATTGACGGCCAGTGTGACAAGTGTGGTGGTGAACTCCTGCATCGTGCGGATGACAACGAATCAACGATTGCCAATCGCCTGCGTGTCTATGAGGCGCAGACGGCGCCATTAATTGATTACTATCGAGGCCAGGGCAAGCTGCGCACTGTCCAGGGTGTCGGTGATATAGACGCCATCTTTAATGCCGTACTGCGTGTGCTGGAGAGTCTGCCCGGTGAAGCCGCCGGCGGCGCGGTCAAACCGGCGACGCAGAAAACCGCCGGCAAGAAAAAGACTGCCAAGAAAAAAGTCGTGAAGAAGACGGCGAGCAAGAAAAAAGCCGTGAAGAAGACAGCGAGCAAGAAAAAGGCCGCCAAGAAAAAAGCCGTGAAGAAGACGGCGAGCAAGAAAAAGGCCGCCAAGAAAAAGGCGGTGAAGAAGACGGCGAGCAAGAAAAAGGCCGCCAGGAAAAAAGTCGTCAAAAAACCCGCCGGCAGGAAAAAGGTGGCGAAGAAAAAGCCAGGCAAGAAGAAAGTAAGCAAGAAAAAGGCCCGGCGTTAATTGCTAGGTCATTGTTTTCTGGCCGAAATAAAAGGCGGAGTGTTCTCCGCCTTTTTCCATTCAGGGATAAACGTTTACATGACAGCGGCTTTTTTGTACTGTCTGTCCTTATGCGTACTGGTATAGCCCATGTCTCATGATGCCTTAAACCCGGATCAGGCTCTGCTGGGGGCCAGAATCCTGCTGGTCGATGACCAGCCGGTCAACATCAAGCTGCTGGAAAAGATCCTCGATGCAGCGGGTTATACCAACGTCGTTTCCACCACGGATTCCCGTGAGGCCGCGTCTCTGTTTCAACAAACCCCGACCGACCTGGTCCTGCTCGACCTGAATATGCCGCACAAGGATGGCTTTGAGGTGCTGGCCGAGATCAAGGCCCTGGAAAAAAACTACCCCCCGGTAATCGTGCTGACCGCGCTCAAGGACGTGGACTCACGGGTGCGGGCGCTGGAAAGCGGTGCGCGGGATTTTATTTCCAAGCCCTTTGACCGGGTAGAGCTGCTCTCGCGTATGCACAACATGCTGGAGGTACGGCTGTTACACAAGGCGGTACAGGACCAGAATGTCATTCTCGAGCAGCGGGTGCGTGAGCGTACCCAGGAGCTGGAAGAGACACGCATGGAAATCATCCGGCGCCTCGGTCGTGCCGCCGAGTATCGCGACAATGAGACGGGTTTGCACATTATCCGTATGAGTAAATTCTCCCGTACCCTCGGCCGGGCTGCAGGGATGAGCGAGGCGGAGGCCGAAATGTTACTCAACGCCAGTCCCATGCATGATATTGGCAAGATCGGTATCCCCGACGCCATTTTACTCAAACCCGGAAAACTGGATGCCGATGAGTGGCAAATCATGAAAAGCCACGCGACCATCGGTGCGAGGATTCTTTCCGGCCACGCTTCTGAGCTCATGCAGGCCGCTCGCGAGATTGCCCTGACCCATCATGAAAAGTGGGATGGGAGTGGTTACCCCAGGGGGCTCCGCGGCGAAGAGATTCCATTAATGGGGCGCATTGTCGCCCTGGCCGACGTCTTTGATGCGCTGACTTCCGAACGGCCCTATAAGCAGGCCTGGCCGGTGGAAGCGGCAGTGGACTATATCCGCGAGAGCAGCGGTAAACATTTCGACCCGCAACTGGTCGAGATATTTATGAGCAACCTCGATGAACTGTTATCGATTCGGGATCAATATGCCGAGCCCCCCGCAGCGGTCTGACGGTCGGCACGTTACTGGCGGCGTTGCGGCCGGTAGCGACTCAGTTTTTCCAGCAGTAACACCACGTAACCGGCATATCCTTCATGCCAGCGTTGCCACCAGGGGCGTCGCAACCAGTCGGCCAGTTTGATTTCCCTGCTCTGGGCAAAATCCGCTAAAAATACTTCCGCCGTCGCCGCCGCAAAGGCCGGTTCATTAATCGCCTGATTGGCGTCCAGGTTCCAGTGTTGATTCCAGCGATCCAGGTTAATCGAACCAATACTGACCCAGTGGTCACACAAGACAAGCTTGACATGGGTAAAGCGCGGTTCGTATTCAAAAATACGCACGCCATGCCTTAACAGATGCGTGTAATAACGCCGCGCGGCCTGACTCACCCAGGGATGGTCGCTTAAGTCGCCGGGCAACAGCAGGCGCACATCAAGCCCCTGTTTGGCCATGCGCCTCAGCCGTCGGCGTAATTTCCATACCGGGACAAAGTAGGGCGTCGCCAGCCAGATGCGGGTGGTCGCGCGCTCCATGCGATTTAACAGTAACCGGTTGAATTCCTGTCGCCAGGGGAAATTCGCCAACACCTGTCCCCGGGTATGGCCAGTGGGGTGCGTCGTGCAGGTCTCCGGCAGGCGGATATCAATACCGGTCATTTGACGCCAGGTGTTTTGAAACAGCTGACACCAGTCGAGCAGCACGGGCCCCTTAATCTGTAACACAATGTCATGCCAGCCGGCGTCCGGAGTATCGCCAATAAAATCGTCGGTAATACCGGCGCCGCCGACAAAGCCCAGGGTGTTGTCGATCAACAACAGTTTGCGGTGATCGCGAAACAGGGCGATTTGCCACTGGCGCAGACGAATGGGGTTATAAAAGGCCAGCTGAATGCCGGCGTCGAGCAGTGCCTGGCGGCTGTCGGCCCGCAGGCCGCGACTGCCGTAGTCATCCAGCAGGCAGTAGACCTTGACCCCGCGGTCGACGGCGCGGCTCAGGGCCTGGCTGAACTGTTGACCAATGGTCCCGGTGGTGACCAGATATTGTTCCAGAAAAATGAAAGCCCTGGCCTGCTGGATGCCGGCGAGCATGGCGGCATAGTATTGCGCGCCATCGACGAGGAGTGTAAAGGCGTTACCGTCACGCACCGGGAAGGTATATTTGCGCGGCCGGGTCATGCGGGTTTATGGGGTCACGGGTTGCGCCACGAGTTGCCGGTCTTCCACCTGCAGGACCAGTTTGCCCTCCAGGTAGGCGAGTACATCCTGGCCGGCTAGTGCAGCGCGCCAGCCGTGTAACAGCGAGACGGTCGGATCACCCTGAATCAGGCCATCGACATCCTTGCGCGTGGCGAGGAGCGTGGCCGTAATCTGGTTCTGGGTGGCACGCAGGCGAATCAGGGCCATGACGCTATCCGCCAGGGCCTCCTGTTCCACGCTGAGACGGGATTTGAATTTGAGGCTGGGCCATTGCTCGCGGGGCACCGCCTGACCGGCCTTGATCAGACGCAGCAGTTCGTCGCCGTGTCGATGGATCAGGTTGTCCGACAGACCGCGCAGGCGTTGTAACTGGGCCTTGTCCCTGGGGGGATGCTGGGCCAGGGACACCAGCATGTCGTCGGCGAGGATCCACTTGCGGGGTTTGTCGCGTGTCTTTGCCTCCTGTTCCCGCCAGGCCGCCAGCTGTTGCAGGATGGCCAGTTGCACGCCCTTCAGTCGGGTAGTACCACTGACCCGCTGCCAGACCTGATCGAGTTCGACATCATACAGCGCGCTCTGCACCAGTTCATTGAAGTCTTCTTTTAACCAGTCACTGCGTTTGAGTTTTTCCAGGGTGGCAACGAGCACGGGATAGGCCTGGATGAGATAACGCACATCGTCGGCGGCATAATCCAGTTGCTCCTGGCTCAGGGGGCGTTGCATCCAGTCGGTACGGGCGTGGCCCTTGTTGAGATCGACGTCGAGGACTTTTTTGATCAGATTGCCATAACCCACCTGCTCGCCATAACCGAGGACGGTGGCCACCAGCTGGGTATCAAACACCGGCTGGGGCACTTCCCCAAAGAGGTGATAGAAGATCTCCAGGTCCTGTCGCGCAGCGTGTAACACCTTAAGACAATCCGGATTGAGCAACAGGTCCCACAAGGGTTGCATTTGGCTGATGCTGAGCGGATCGATACAGGCGACGCACTCCGGCGTGGCGATCTGGATAAGACAGAGTTTGGGGTAGTAGGTCTTTTCACGAATAAATTCGGTATCCAGGGCGAGGACGCTGGCGCCACGCAGGCGCTGACAGAGTGTGACAAGTTGTTCGTTACTGGTGATGTGTTCAAAGCTCATACGTGAATCAGTCCGCCGCTAATGTCATAAAATGATAACAGGATTGTATGCTAGGATAGGGCCGCCTGTAGCCTTGTGCCCCGTATTTTGGAAACCTAACAGTATGCCATTCGGTCCGTTAAGACAAATCCGCTTTGTGTCGCTCTGGAATATCCTGCGCCTGCAGAGTGGGCCGCAGGTGATGCCGTATTCAAACGGCTTGCTGGTTGTTTTACTGCTGCTGCACCTGCTGGTGGATATTGTCCTTGCCGGTCGCAATGCCCTGGCCTGGAATCACCTGGCGGCCGCGGGGGCCAATACCCTGTTCAGCGCCACCTTTGTCTTTGCCCTGTTGCACTGGGCAAACAAGGCGCCACGTTTCGTGCAGACCCTGAGCGCCCTGCTGGCGGTGGAGATTGTTCTGGGCGTGCTGGCCGGCGGGTTGCTCCTGGTCTATCCGTTGCCGGGTTTTGCCTCGCTGGTCACGCTGCTGTGGCTGTTGCTGATGGCCTGGAACGTCGCGGTGGCCGCGCACATTTTTCGCCATGCCCTGGATAAAAATCTGATCTGGGGGCTGGGTTTGGGGCTAGTGTATTTTTTTCTTGCCTGGCAGGTGGTGACGATGGTGCTGGGGCCGGAAGTCGGCGGCGGGTCGCCCTAAGGCCGCTGCCCATAATGATGTTGCGTGGAGCATAAGCCGCCCCCTTCACTTGTCTGTACTCAGGTGAGCCCATACACTGGCGACTCCTGAAACTGACACAACAACAACGGTTTAATTCACACGCAATGCACATACATATCCTGGGAATTTGTGGCACGTTTATGGGCGGTCTGGCGCTGCTGGCCCGCGCCCTGGGCCATCGCGTGACCGGTTCAGACGCCAATGTCTATCCGCCCATGAGCACACAGCTGCAGGCGCAGGGCATCGAACTCATGGAAGGTTATCACGCCGAGCACCTGCAACCCGCCCCCGATATGGTGGTGGTGGGGAACGCCCTGTCGCGGGGTAATGCGGCGATTGAGTACATGCTCGATCAGGGCCTCAGTTACCGTTCCGGTCCGCAGTGGCTGGCGGAGGAGGTGCTGCCACAGCGTTGGGTCCTGGCCGTCGCCGGCACCCATGGCAAGTCGACCACCGCCAGCCTGCTGGCCTGGGTACTCGAAGACAATCAACTGGCGCCGGGTTTTTTGATCGGCGCGGTGCCGGATAACTTTGGCGTCAGTGCCCGTCTCGGGGCGACACCGTTTTTTGTCATCGAGGCGGATGAATACGACACCGCCTTTTTCGACAAGCGTTCCAAGTTTGTGCACTACGGTCCGCGCACCCTGGTGCTGAACAATCTCGAATTTGATCATGCGGATATTTTTCCGGACCTGGCCGCCATCGAACGCCAGTTCCATCACCTGGTACGCGTGGTGCCCGGCAGCGGCCTGATTATCGAGAATCACAGCGCGCCGGCGCTGCAGCGTGTCCTGCAGCAGGGTGTGTGGACGCCGACGGAAGCCTTTAACAGTGAACAGGGCTGGCAGGCGCAACTGCAACAGGCGGATGGTAGTGTCTTTGATGTCTATTTCAAGGGCAAGTTACAGGGGCGGGTGCGCTGGGACATGATCGGTGAACACAGTGTCAGCAATGCCCTGGCAACACTGGCGGCGGCGCGTCATGTGGGGATCACACCAGCCAACGCCATTGAGTCCCTGGCGCGCTTCAAGGGACTGAAGCGGCGCATGGAATTACGCGGTGAGGTAAATGATATTCGTGTCTACGATGATTTTGCCCATCACCCCACGGCCATTACCACGACCCTGCGCGGCCTGCGCAATCGTGTCGGTGAGGCCCGCATTATTGCCATTCTCGAACCGCGCTCCAATACCATGCGCATGGGGGTGCAGGCCGATGAACTGAGTAATGCCCTGCAGGATGCCGATGAGGTCTGGTTATATCAGAGCCCGCAGTTGGGCTGGGACCCGGCGCGACAGATCGCCCTGCCCGAGAATGTGCTGCATGTCCGCCAGAGTGTCGCGACTATTGTCGAACAGCTCGCGGCCAATCTGAAATCCGGCGATCACGTGCTGATTATGAGTAATGGTGGCTTTGAGAATATCCATCAGCGTCTGCTCGAACAGTTAGCCAGGAGAAAATGAATCATGACGCCTGAGACACAACAGAACACCCCCGTGATTCTCGCCATGACCGGTGCCTCGGGCGCGGTCTACGGTTTGCGCCTGCTGGAGTGTCTGCTCACGGCGCAGCGCCCCGTCTATCTGGTGGTATCCCGGGCGGCGCAACTGGTGTTTGCCACGGAAACCGAGCTGGAGATTCCCGCACGCCCCGCCGAGATGCAGGCCTATTTTTGTGCACGCTACAACGCACCCCGTGAACTGTTGACAGTCTATAGTCGGGAAGACTGGATGGCGCCCATCGCCAGTGGCTCGCATCGTGCGCGACACATGGTGGTCTGTCCCTGTACCACGGGGACCCTGGCGGCCATTGCCCAGGGCAACAGCGACAATCTGATTGAACGTGCCGCGGATGTCATGCTCAAGGAGCAGCGCCGCTTGCTCATGGTGGTGCGGGAGACGCCGTTGTCCGCGATACATCTGGAAAATATGCTCAAGCTGGCGCGTCTCGGGGTGACGATGCTGCCGGCCAATCCGGGTTTTTATCAGCAGCCCAAAACGATACAGGACCTGGTCGATTTTGTGGTGGCGCGCATCCTGGATCACCTGGACGTCGCCCACAGTCTGTTGCCGCGCTGGGGGGATGGCGGGGCAGAAATCCTCGAGAATGGTTGAAAAAGGCTGCTGAGGCGTCTACAACTAATCTTACCCCCCCAATAATTAGAAGCAGATCGGCCATGCAGGAAGCTATCGACAAGAAGTATATGACGTTGAATATTCCGTTATTTCCGCTGAACGTGGTGTTGTTTCCCGGCGGACCCCTACCGCTACGCATTTTTGAGCCCCGCTATCTCGATATGATCAGTGATTGCCTCAAGCACAATACTGGTATTGGTGTGGTCCTGATCCGCAATGGTCGTGAAGTGGGGGATGCCGCCGAGACACATACCGTGGGTACCCTGTGTACGATCTCGTACTGGAATCGACGTCAGGATGGTCTGCTGGGTATCACGCTGACCGGCGAGCAGCGCTTTCGCATTCTCACGCAGAAAATAGAGCAAAACAAACTCATTCGCGCCGAAGTGGAACTGCTGGATGCCTTGCCGCGTATCCCCATGAGCGAGAAGTATCAACACCTGGTCAACGTGCTGCAAAAGATCCTGCCACAACTCGAGCCGCCCTTTACCACCATGCCGGTACAGTATGACAACCTCGACTGGGTGACCGCGCGTCTGATTGAGCTACTACCTTTTCCCCTGCCGGTGAAGCAGGCCCTGCTCGAAGAAGATGACCCGCAACAGCGGGTGGCCAAGTTGCATGGTTTGTTACACGACTTCGATGAGATCTGAGGAAGCTCTGATTTAGTCAGGGTTTTCTGCGGGATATGGAGGCACCTCCATT
>JAWOIE010000081.1:0-2985 GCA_046484825.1 Gammaproteobacteria bacterium
ATCAAGGCCTTGTTTGCCGATTACCCCGAGCTGTCGGGCCGTGAGGAAGAAATGGAAGAAGGCCTTATCAGTACCCATAGGATCAGGTCAAAGCCTTTGTTCTTTGAATCCAGACTGCAGGGAGAACTCGACAGGCTCACCGGTCTTTTGGATGTTCAGGCCTTCGATAACTTCCGTGAGCGAATGAGGGAAGCAGGAATGCCCACCGGATTGACCGCCATCTTTACCGGTTCGCCAGGAACAGGAAAGACTGAATCGGCCTACCAGATGGCACGCAAAACCGGACGCGACATCGTGATGGTCGACCTGAGTCAGGCCAGAAGCAAGTGGTATGGCGAAAGCGAAAAACGGGTGAAGGCCATCTTTACCGACTACCGCGAAAAATGCAATGAGAGCAAGGTTATTCCAATTCTCCTGATCAATGAAGCGGACGGGCTTTTATCACAACCACCGAAGTCGACAACTGGCCCGGCGATGTGGAAGGCCTGCAGGGCCCGGCATTGATGGAGCGCATGCAAAAGCATGCCGAGCGTTTTAATACCGAAATTATTTTTGACACTATCAACAAGACCGACTTGTCCAAACGCCCGTTTACCCTCGTCGGTGATAGCGCCACCTATACCTGTGATGCGCTGATTATTGCCACCGGCGCCTCCGCTATGTATCTGGGTCTGCCATCCGAAGAAGAATTCAAAGGCCGCGGTGTGTCCGGCTGCGCGACCTGTGACGGTTTTTTCTATCGTGGCAAGCCGGTCGCAGTCATTGGCGGTGGCAACACGGCGGTTGAGGAAGCTCTGTACCTCTCCAATATTGCCTCACACGTCACCGTGGTTCATCGTCGCGACAGTTTTCGTTCAGAAAAGATCCTCTCTGACCAGCTCATCGAAAAATCCAAATCCGGTAATGTCACCATTGAGTGGAATTCCAATCTGGATGAAGTCCTGGGGGACAGTACCGGTGTCACCGGTATGCGCATCAAACACAACGATGGTTCCACCAAGGACATCGAACTGATGGGCGTGTTTATCGCCATTGGTCACAAACCCAATACAGAGATCTTCGCCGATCAACTGGACATGGATCATGGCTACCTGAAGGTGCAAAGCGGTACTGGCGGCAATGCCACCCAGACCAGTGTGCCCGGCGTCTTTGCTGCCGGCGATGTTGCCGATCATATCTATCGTCAGGCCATTACCTCCGCCGGCGCCGGTTGTATGGCGGCACTTGATGCGGAACGTTTTCTGGAAAACCAGAACACCTAATCCACGGGGACCGTGGCCTGGCCGTTACGATTTATTGACAGGTCACGCCCGGTCTTTTCTTTTTTGTTGTTCTCAATCCTGCTGCAAACATGCAAAGCACCATTCTGGGTAACATCCGTGAGCTGACTGCCGAAGAATGGAACGGACTCATTCCCGACGACAATCCGTTTATCAAACACGAATTTCTCGCCACGCTCGAGGAGCATCACTGTGTCGGGCAAAAATACGGCTGGCTCCCCCAGCACATTGCGATCCATGACGCTGATGGCCAACTCATTGGGGCGGCGCCGATGTATCTCAAGGACAATTCCTACGGCGAACTGGTCTTTGACTGGAGCTGGGCCGATGCCTATCAGCGCAGCGGCCTGCGTTACTACCCCAAGCTGGTCACGGCGATTCCCTACACGCCGGTCACCGGGCCGCGCCTGCTGGTGGCGCCGTCGGCGGACCCTGTCACGACGCGACAGGCGCTCATTGACAGTGCCATCGCGCTGGCCGAACAACACCAGTTGTCCTCGATACACTGGCTGTTTACCAACGCAGCAGACACCGGGGCCCTGCACGCAAACGGTCTGGCCCTGCGCCTGGGTTGCCAGTTTCACTGGCGCAATCACGCGTACGCATCATTTGCCGATTTTTTGCAAGGCCTGACTGCGCCAAAGCGCAAGATGATCAAGCGTGAGCGCCGCCGTGTCCAGGAACAGGATATTCACCTGGAGGTCTATCATGGCGATGAGATGTCGGAGCAGCAGTGGCATGTCTTTCACCGCTTTTATGAAAGTACCTTTGAGCGCAAGAGTGGTATGCCGACCCTGTCACTGCCCTTTTTTATGTCGCTGGCAGAGCGGATGCCAGGAAACATGGTCATTGTCCTGGCGCGCCATGACGGACAGTATGTCGCCGGCGCCTTTAATATGCGCAGCAAGGACACCCTCTATGGCCGTCACTGGGGATGTTCGGCGGACTATCACAGCCTCCATTTCGAGGCCTGTTACTATCAGGGGCTGGAGTACTGCATCACGAACCAGCTGCAATCCTTCGAGCCGGGGGCCCAGGGTGAGCACAAGATCAGTCGCGGCTTTTTGCCCACGCCCACCTGGTCGGCGCACTGGATTGCCCATCCGGAATTCCGCAACATCATTTACAATTATTGCCAGTATGAACAACAGGGCATGGAAAATTATATTGCCGAGCTGCAGCAACACAGCCCCTATCGACAAGCATGAGCGCGCCCTACTGGCTTGATAATCATGATGACTTCCCGCCGGTGACGCTGGCCCTGCGTGAACCCGATGGCCTGCTGGCCGTGGGCGGTGACCTGTCGGTGCAACGTTTGTTGAATGCCTATGCCCACGGGATATTCCCCTGGTACTCCGAAGGTCAGCCGATCCTGTGGTGGTCCCCCGACCCGCGTCTGGTGTTGTATCCCGCGCAACTCAAAATCCATCGCAGCCTGGCCAAGCGCCTGCGCAAGGGCTTATTCACAGTCCGTTTTGACCGCGCCTTTCTGTCGATAATCCAGGCCTGTGCCGCCCCGCGGCGTGGCGCGCACGGCACCTGGATTAGCGACGAAATGCAGCAGGCCTACCTGCGCCTGCATGAGGCCGGTTACGCCCATTCCATTGAGTGCTGGCAGGAGGGCCAGTTGGTCGGTGGCCTCTATGGCATCGCCCTCGGCCAGGCCTTTTTTGGCGAGTCCATGTTCAGCCACGTTACGGATGCC